>JBCBTQ010000370.1:0-3863 GCA_039818605.1 Cyanobacteria bacterium J06639_14
ATATTGTAGACGCGTCCAGCGGCGCGTTGATCGATGACTGCTAGGGCGATCGCGTCGGCAACGTTGTTGATATAGCCATAGCTCCCGTGCCAGTGAGCCAAGCTCGTTTCTAACACAATGGCAGGGCGGTGATCAGCCATCCGTTTGAGGTAAGCCTGTGGACGTCGTCGGTAGTCACCAGGGCCGTAAACCATGGGTAGGCGCAATACGGTAGTGGGTAAATCGGGCTCACTTTGGTAGGTCTGTTCAACCAAAATTTTCTCGTAGTCGGCAGGCATGCTGCCGCGCACTTCAGGTAAGTCGCGATAGGGATAAAGCTGCGATCGCAGCGGCGAATCTTCCGTCAACGGCACCGGGTCAAGCACGCCAGTTTCGACTTGCCAAACAATATCTCGGGCTCGGTAGACATCCTGACTGCTAATGACGACGGTTCTTCGGGCATGCCCTTTGAATAACTCAACCACAGCTTCGGCTTCGGCTTGGGTGTAGGCAATCATATCCAACACGACTTCAGGGGCCAGTTTATAAAAGGCGTCACGATGGTGGTGCAGTTGAGCGCGATCGCCATATAGATGCTGCACGCTGGCCGGTAAATCTGCCTGGGTTTGCCCGCGATGGAAAACGGTGACCTGGTGTCCTTGCTCAGAGAGCTGACGGATGACATAGGGGCCAATAAAGTTAGTGCCCCCAATGACGAGAATATTCATCGTGATTATCTCCGTTAAATGCTTTATGATCGGCGTTCTAAAATTTCTCGGATATAGGGAACTGCTGCTTGAATTGTTGCGGGAGATGCCTCAGTTTTTTGCCAACTCTCTCGTTGCTTGAGCCGTTCTGCCCAAGCGCTCAAGTGCGGGTAATTTTCTAGAGGCAACGATGGCAATAGGGTTCCAGCCACAATGTCTGCAAGGGTAAATTCTTCTCCGATGACATAAGTTTTCTCCCCAAGTAATTTTTCAAAGAACTGCAAAATGATAGTGACTCGTTGTTGAGCAGCTTCAAGTTTCTGAGGATTAATATCTAATCCAACGAGTTGCCGACTTAAATAAATTGTCAGGGGTTGGAGATCAACAACCGTTATAGTTTCAATCATGCGTACCAGCGCGATCGCTTCAGGATTTCTAGGTATGAGTGAAGGTGTTGGATGCTTTGCTTCTAGATAATCTAGAATGGCTAATGACTCAACAATCCGTAAACCATTATCGACGACTACAGGAATTCGCTGGAGTGGATTGATGGCTGTGAAACTGTCATGAAACTGATCCCCATCTAAATTGACTAAAATTAACTCAAAGGGAATTTGCTTCTCTAAAAGGGCAACCCAGACTCGGCGAGCATTAACAGAAATTGGATTGTAGTAAAACTTCAGCATAGAAACTCCAACTCATAAATATGCCTACATTAAGCTTTTAATAAAAACATCGACCTATTTTTATAAATGCTCCAGCAGTGTGCTTCTCGCAATGTAAAAATCAGAATCGACCCAGGGCTTGATAGTTATGTTCTCCTTGGGGAATCTTCAAAATTCCCTATTACTCCCAAGCGAATGGTTAGTAACTCAACATCAGTCATCGCTTCGTGAGGACCTTGTTTCACGCCAGCAGGCGTATGCCAAAATGTATCGGCTTCACACTGATGTCCTCCGGTTTCGACGGTTCCACTCAACACATAGACATACTCATCACAGGGGTGTGTATGGGCTGGAATAACAGTTCCCTTCGCCATCTGTAAGCGATGAATAGAGCCTTGGGGGACTGGTTCTGCTAGCGGTAAGATTTGGGTACCTGGAAACTGAGTTAAAGCTTGCCAAGGTGCCTTCTCAGTTGGGTGAAAAGTTTGCTGAGCCATCATGCGTTATTCCCGTGAAACAATTTGGTCAATCAGGCCATAGTCCAGCGCAGCTTGCGCCGATAAATAGAAATCTCGTTCCGTATCCGCCAGAATCTTGGCAGCCGTGTGTCCAGTTTTCTGCGCTACAATTGCTGCGAGTATTTGCCTGAGCTGCAAGAGTTCTTTAGCCTCAATATCAATCGCTGATACCGAGCTTTCAGCAATCACATGCATGGGTTGGCTTAAGGTCATACGAGCATTGGGCAGGGCAAAACGTTTGCCGGGGGCACCCACCGTTAAGAGAAAAGTGGATACCCCACTGGCAACGCCGGTACAAACCGTGATCACATCGCTGGTTAAACACTGTATGGTGTCGTAAATGGCTAGCCCTGCGGTGAGTGCTTCTCGACCTGCCACCCCCTGACAGTTGATGTATAGTCGAATATCGCGATCGCTTGCTTCGGCATCTAAGTAGAGCATTGCGGCTATCGTTTGGTTCGCGATCGCGCTATCAACGGGTCGATTGAGAAAAATCAGGCGTTCTTGCAGCAGTCGATCGTAAAGATTCAAACCCTGGATTTCGGGTTGCCCTGGCAACTGATAGGGTATTTGGGGAATGTTGGCAGACATAGGCATGCAGCCTCCACTGTGGAAAATTCAGATGAATTTCCCGGTAAACGGCAATAGATATCAACCCCATCCAGCTCTATCGTGAATGGGATGCGGTTCAGTTCAAAGCAGTCAGCGTCCCCTGATCAGAGCTGTTTCGCGAGCGACATGAAACGCGTCGCGTCTCCAGAGGAGACAGGGACGTTCACTTACACAGCTACAAGCTGATCCAATACCTTTGGTAGCAGCTCATTGAGTCGGTGATTCCATTCGTGTTCAAAGGTCATTTGTAATAGCGCATGGGGTTCTACCGAACCAGCCGTCTCGGGTTGAGACTGAAGACTATGGGGAGGGATAGCTAGGCGTACCTGGGGTTGATGCCACACCTGTTTTTCCGGTGACCCATGCCATTCTTGAGGTAACGGTGATGTGGGTTGCAATGGGATGGCTGCTTGGGTTAACCCACTGTGGTGCATCTGTAATTGGGTACCATCCTCAATGGGGGTGAGCGTCCAGGTGACTAACGAAGGGGTGGGCATCCCTTCCGTTTGCCAAGTGTAGACAAGTCGCCTGGGCGGCTCCAGGGCAATGACTTCGCAATCAATCACCGTATTCAAACCTGGTAGTGAGGTTTCCTTAAACTGAAAACGATGCCCCACAGAGGGTTCAAAGTTATTGTCCATCATCCATGTGGCCAGGGCTTTAGGGTGGGTCAGCGCCTGCCAAACTCGCTCTGGTGGATGGGGATACCTCGCGTTGCACACCAATTTGGACATCATGACTCTTCCTCCAAATAATCCCCTAGACTTGCCAGTTTGTCTTGCCAGAAGTGCTCGTAATAAGCGACCCAATCAGAAACTTGCTTCAGTGGCTCTGGGTTCAACCGATAAAACCGCTGTCGCCCAACACGCCGCTGTGTCACCAACCCCACTTCACACAGCACACTCAGATGCTGGGAAATAGCAGGTACTGACATGTCAAACGGGGCAGCCAATTGCTTGACGGGTTGTTCTCCTTGTCGGAGTTGATCAAGCAGCGATCGCCGGGTGGGATCCGAAATCGCCGCAAACACATCTGTATTAGCAGGTACCCTACCCATGCCAAATTTGAGGCTTCAACTGGATTTTATTGCTTAAGCAAATGCTTAATTGAATTCAGTATAGATAAGCAATTACTTAAATGTCAATGCTCCGTTAATTTTAGAGAATCGCATGATCCGCCTCCATCCTCCCAAAGCCTTGATGAGTGCCCTTGTCGCCGGATGTTTACTGGGTATTCCCTTGCCAGTGATAACAGCGCCTGCAGCAGCCCAAAGCCAAGTTGATGAGGCTGATGCCCAGTGTTACTGGGAGGGGCGATCGCAGATTGTTGAACGGTTCGTCACCAATACCCTGCTGCATCGGAGTTGGCACTATGCTCAAGCA
>JBCBTQ010000371.1:0-3830 GCA_039818605.1 Cyanobacteria bacterium J06639_14
CGTTCAAATGGACTTACCAAGGGAAGGCTTTGAAGGCTTGAAAAATGGTAGGGGTATTCCCGCCAGGGAGTACTAGTACCCTATAGGGTACTTTGTCATAAGCTAAAGAGTCGAGTAGATACTGTTCTGAGGTTTAGGGCAAGAAGAACAACTTGGAGATCAAAAGAATGCTACCTAACGCTCGGCGTCAGCGGCGCGCTGACGACCTGCTTGCGAAGAACGGCAAGGCTGATCGGCGGCGCGTCCGTTGCACGCTGAAGTTGGACCGCGCACGAATGTAGAAACGTAATCAACATCCGATTCGCTCGATCCTAGTGGGCGAAAAGAAGACTGGATCTTCGGGTCTGAACAGCACCTGATACGGTACCATCTCAGTCGCAAGAGCATCGCCGAGCATCAGGAAGTCGTAGAGATACTCAACCTTCCATGCCCATTCGACGATCACCGATGGGTCCGTCAAGAATTGATTCCGGAATTGATCGATGATGAAA
Source organism: Cyanobacteria bacterium J06639_14 (assembly GCA_039818605.1). GTDB lineage: Bacteria > Cyanobacteriota > Cyanobacteriia > Phormidesmidales > Phormidesmidaceae > SIO1E4. The sequence goes on from JBCBTQ010000371.1 coordinate 492, forward strand.
TCCTCCATGTCCGGCCGCAGCGCTGCGATTAACTTGTCACGCGAGACACACGATCTCGAACTGCCACCAGCGCCTCCGATTTCCACCCACCTGTGAACACCCAGGACTTTATCCGTAGCCCAGTCGTCGATCGATAGACTACCAGCGGGAAGTATCTCTGCGAAAGTCCAAAACGCAATGCAAGTCTCGACTGATTTGGCAAGTTGCCCGTTGTTGAGCGGAAGGCGGCGCAGTCCATCCCATAGCCTCTCCAAAGCTGTCGAAAGCTGAGTGATCCGAAGATCGCCATGCGATGAGAGCGGCGGCGAAACAAGCGACCATGTCGCTCGTGTTGATCGCAATTCTGGAGTTCCGTTCAGCTGTGAAAGCACCTCCTCAACAATGGCCTGACGATCCGCTTTGTTCGCTTCGCGCGGTGGTAGTGCAAGGTTTCGGAGGTCGACACAGATGCTGGGCAGAGCGACGTCATTGTACTGTTCGTCCGGCAATGCAGCCCAAGGGTGGACGAGTTCTGGTGCCCAAGACTGGAGAGGATTGATCTGTGCTTTGATCGCCGAAGACCAATACGTACCGGACTCGGGGATGGAGAAGTAGTGAGCTGTCCTGAACTGTGCCATCAGGTCATCGATTCGACATCGCTGACGCTCATCCGCGAAGAAATGGGCCAATGCGATCTCGATCTGGCTCTTGCGGTGCGGATAGACCCAGTCACGGACGATCTCCAATCCGTCGCCTCCGTGAGGGAAGATGATCCGGTCGAACGGATAGACAACTTGTTCAAAATGCTTGTATGGGCACACGAGAAATACGCCTGATTGGGCTATTAGGCGCCATAAGTCTGGGACGTGGATCCGCTCGCAGAAAGGTTTGGGCATGTCGTCTGGTAGTGCTACCCGCAGGAGGTCTTTCGTGTCAAGACAGACGATTGACGACAGAGATCCCGGTGGGATTTCGCGTGTCGTGTCGAAGGCGAAGAACGCGGCCACATCGGGGTCGGTTGTGAAGTCTACAAAATGCGTCGGGATTCCGTAATGTTGCGCGACCGCATACATAGCTGTTTCGTCGGATGCGATTGCCTCCAAACCCCTCGTAGATTGAACCCAACCAAAGAAGCGGTCGAGCCGTTTTTCCGCACTGGTCAAGTCGACGCCGTCGCGGAGCAACGATGGAACGACGGACCACTCGCTTGAGACTTGACCGCGGAACCAATCGTAGCGCCCCTCTCTCCGGAACTGATGGGCTAGAGCGAGAGCATCTCGGTTCGAAGATACCTTGTAAGTGGTTGCCATCACCGCGGGCTCCTCCGGCAGTCATTGGTGTCGCCGGATACTGGTGGTAGGTCACCTGTCGGTCTAACGGGTGGCCTTACCGGCGCGAGCAAAAGCTAAAAAAGAAAGTAATCACATTGTTAGCCGAGCGTCCGCGTACAGACTGTGGATTAGACACCAAGCGTGAAATAAACACTACCTGAAGGGTAACTGGCAAAACCCCAATAGGTACACTGCGCAATAAAAATTTGAGAAACTAAAGCAGCTACACCGACAAGCGTGAGGAGAGTAAGGTAAGACCTAAAAGCGAAGCAGATGAAAGCTGAAAAACGAAGCTCGAATTTAGAGGGAGGGGTCGAGGGCTAACTATTGTTTAGCCTGCTTTGCTGTCCTCTACTCTGCATAACACCCCTTACTAGGATGATTAGCCTGACTTGAAGTTGAATATCACCTCTGCTGAGGGGGATTAGGCTGAAAATTATCAGCATAAACACCCGAAATGGGGTGTTATACGGATCCTGATCAAGCTAATCCACTAAATTGGAGTTTTTGTGCAGACCCAAATCTTGATAACACCCTAAATAGGGTGATTAGCCCCATCTTATTCTGCATAATACGCCTGCTGCGGATTATGCAGATAGCTCCAGTAAATATTCAAAGCTTCCATTACCAGTTCTGTCACCGATTCCAGGAAACTGAGTTGCCGTCGCTGGCTAGACATGGGTAAGCCCCTCCACTTGCAAGTAATACAGGTAGGTCGTCAGTTCATGGGCCTGGAGCTCCCAGATATGGCTTCGCCCCTGGAAGCGCTCCGCCAGAAATTGACGCACCTGCTCCAGAGACCACTTCAAAGCCTGGACCTTCGCTTGAATCGCTGCCTGGACTTCGTGAACGGGAATGGGTGGTGGTAGCCCTGACTCAGAGACCTGTGGAAAACGAAGATCATCCCCCCGTACCCCTCTACTAAGAAAATTGCTTTTTGCAAGAACCGCATCAGAGGGCTCACACTTCATACTTTTTTCTGAGGTGTAAACTTCCTGGCTATGGGGTTGTTTCAGCAATCGCCCCTCGCCAGTCGCACCACACTCCCGAGAGGCTGAAACCCCGGCAGATTCTACCGGTTTACACCTTTCCTCGGGCTCACGGATTACCAAGCAATGTTCGGGATGCCAAAGTTCTAGGTTCTCCGAGCGATAGAGCGTCTTAGAACTGATGTGAGCTTCGCGCGCGATCGCCTCGGCCCGTTGCTTGATGGCTGCTGGGAGTGCCTCGCGGTCCTGTAATGCCTGCATCGCTGCCCGAATTCGCTGGCGGGCGTCCTCCGCTCGCTGGTCATTCAAATTCAGTGATGGGGGGACTTTGGTTCTTTGGTCACGCTTCGGATCACTGCTCAAGGGCCAGTAGTAGTTCTGCACCGCTTTGCACCAGGCGCGAACCCGGATACGGATATCGCATTGGTGGCGGCAGTATTGCCGGTAGCCGGGAAGATGTATCGCAGTGTTTAGCGTGTGAGCCATGAGGTCTTCCCCTTCTAGTTCCAGGAAAACATGGCCATGACAGGCAATCACCTTGAGCAAATGGTTGGTCTGATGATGGCCGGTCCAGCCGGTCTGCATATCCGTTTCTAAATCCTGTCGCCAGACCTCCACTTTGCTCAGCGATGGCTGCGATCGCCGGGGTCGCTGACGGTGGTTGTCACGGCCAATTTTGAGGGCGTGACGCAATTCGTCCATATCCTGATGCGCCACCGCTCCGTCCCAGAGACCAAAGAATTGCGCCAGACTGTCACTCATGGGATTCAAATTGTCATCAAGGAGACATGACCCGGTAACAGGCTGGAGCGGCAGGCGATGACCGTTGTAGAGAATAATCCGTTCGACCCCATAGGTCTTGACGTTAGGAAAAATCTCCAACTGTCCCTTGGCGATCTCAAACTCTTGAGCCTTGAGACATTCGTGCAGCGCCACCGCCAAATCAAAGGTTTTGACGGGTTCAGCCAGCGGCATATAGAGATGCAAGCCATTGCTGTGGCTGGAGCGCAGCAAGAGGGTGCGGGTGATGCCGATGGTTT
>JBCBTQ010000372.1:0-3828 GCA_039818605.1 Cyanobacteria bacterium J06639_14
GAGGTGGTTCCCCACAGTGCAGACAATTTGCGCACCGGGCTGGGAATTTGTGCTGCCAACTATTTGGAGACTTATTTAGTCGCTAAAGCGCCTACCATCGTAGCGTTTTCTTCGGGTCGGACACTGCGGGCCATGGTTGAACAGGTGCCCTCGATGGATCAGCCCCAGCATAAAATTGTGTCGATTGTGGGCAATATGTCGCACTATGGCCGAGCCGGTCGTCATGAGGTCGTCATGCATCTTTGCGAGCGCACTGGGGCAGCGGCCTATCCCGTGCCGACGCCGGTCGTCGCCACCAGTGTTGAAGAGCGAAAACTGCTGCAAACGCAGCGATCGTTCATTGCCGTTAAAGCTTTAGTCGAGCAGGCTAAAGTCACCTTTGTTGGGATTGGTGACATTGCCTGGAATGCCCCCCTCCACGAAAGTGGTTTTATCAACGATCAGGAAATCACTGAACTCATCGAGCTGGGTGCTGTGGGAGAAATTGCCGGATGGGCCTACGATCAACAGGGCGTGTTGCTGCTGACAGGAACCAATCAACGGCTGGCGGGCGTACCACTCCAACAGCCCGTTGATCGCTTGACGATTGGCGTGGCAGGCGGGCTACACAAAACAGAGGCGATCTTAGCAGCGCTCAAAGGCAAGCTCATTAACGGGCTGATTACGGATGAATCTGCCGCTGAAGCCATACTTCAAATCGCATAAGCAGTAGAAAAGCTATGGGTTTATCCCTGCGGGGGTGGCCCGGGTTGCTGCTGGGGGGGTGATGGCAAAGCCTCTGTGAGTTCATCAACGCTGACACCCAGGGTCGCAGCCGCTGCTTCAAGATCAAACGGGGGCTCACCCAGGGCCGCCATCAGTTCCTTAACGGTTACCCCTAGCTGGGCCGCAGCCTCAGAAAAACCAGGCGGTGGATCTGCTGCTCCGCCTGGTCTGCCATCATTATCAAGACCCCCTGGTCTATCCCCAGTTGCGGTGGCATCACAAATCTGTCCTGCGCCATCCCCCTCAAACTTGCAGCCGATTTCTCCGCTAAAGCAATCGATAAGCGAATTACTGCCGGGATCTGCCACGTGATAGTGGTAACCGCGGATTTCGTCGGATTCACCACGGCATTGATCCAAACCACTCGGTGCTTCGCCGTTTTTGTCCAGCAAAGCATATAAAAGCATATATGGGAAACCCATCCAGCGCGTAACCGATCATTGGTGCGTGCGAGTCTGGCTGTTTAGCTTCCGTGGAGCAACCGGTATGGGCGTGGTAGTGATAGCCTTCGTTCAAATTTATGTGGCCACCACAGTCGTCAAAAGGTGCGAGGGTATGAGCGCTCAAGATAGCATTGGTTGGGGCTGGCGGATCAAATGTAACCCCGTTTAATGCCACACCAATTCCGGTCATGCTAATCTCACTTGGGGTTGTTTGCGCCACGGGTGTGATCGGGATGACGTAAGTGTGCACCGAGACCCCTTCATCTACATATGAAGGTAGGCATTGCACACAGTAATTTTGGTAAGCCTCGTCAACGTCTGGGCGGGCTGCTGCGGCACACTGCTCTGCCGTGCCCGTGACCCGGATAGTGCCGTCATCGCTATAGAGCTTCCACTCACCATCGTTGTAAAAGGTGTCCAGATTTTCGACGAAGGGGCCATCTACATCGTAAATCTCTCCGCCTTCAGGCCAGATGCCGCCAGCTTCAGCGGTATCGGTGATGTTGCCTGGACACCACGGCCCCGGTTCATGATCGGTGGGGATGGAGGTAACGGTAATGCGATAACACATGGTTTCAGTGCCACCCGACAAGGTGCAGGGTTCTTCTGTAATACCGCTGACCAATGCATCTTCTAGAAACAAGGATGAGGGGTTGGGGGTCGCAGCTACTTCTGTGGATGACTCGTCTGAAGCTGTTGGGGTTGGCGCTTCAGACACAGGATCTCCGGCAGTGTTCTCATTGCAAGCCGATATGAGAAAAATAATGACAATTAAGCCCAAAAAAGATGGCCTAATTCTGGAGTCTTTGCAGTAGGCCATCTTGAACATGGATAATACGACGGGTTTGTGCTGCGATATCAGGTTCGTGGGTGACGATCACCACCGTAATGCCCTGACTGTTGAGTTCGGTGAGCAGTGCCATGACTTCGTGAGAGGTTTGGGTATCTAGTGCACCTGTGGGTTCATCTGCAAGCACTAAAGCTGGACGGTTGACTAAGGCACGAGCGATCGCGACCCGCTGCTGCTGTCCGCCAGAGAGTTGGTTGGGTCGGTTGGCCATGCGATCGCTCAATCCCACCCGCACCAACGCTGCTGCGGCCTGCTTTCGGCGTTGGCTCCGGCTCGCACCGGCATAAACCATAGGCAGCATGACATTTTCCAACGCCGTTGAGCGAGACAATAGATTGAACTGCTGAAATACAAAGCCAATGCGCTGATTGCGAATATAGGCGAGCCCTTCATGACTCAGTGTGGTTAAGTTTTGTCCTTCAAGAACGTAGTGACCGGCGGAAGGGCGATCCAGGCAGCCAATAATGTTCATCAGAGTCGATTTTCCTGATCCTGAAGCGCCCATAATCGAGACATAGTCGCCTTCTTCAATGGTCAGATCAATGCCCTTCAGCACGGGCACATCGACTTCACCCAAGCGGTAGGTTTTGCAGATGTCTTCCATCCAAATCATGGCTGCCATAGTGAATCCTGCTAGTCACTTCTTAAGGCAATAATCGGGTCTAATTTGGCGGCGCTGCGGGCCGGAATCACCCCCGCCACAATGCCAATGGCAAAAGAAAGCCCTACCCCCAGGGCGATCGCCCAAAGTGCAATCACAAAGGGAAAATCGAATAGTGTGGCTGAAATCCGAGCGATCGCAACCCCTAGCCCCACCCCGAATAAGCCCCCAGCGGCGGAAATGGCGATCGCTTCGGCCAAAAACTGACTTAAGACCGCCTGATTCGTCGCCCCAACGGCCTTACGAATGCCAATCTCGCGGGTTCGCTCGACCACCGAGACCAGCATGATATTGGCAATGCCAATGCCGCCGACGATTAGGGAGATGCCTGCGATCGCCGCCACCATAATGGTGAAAAGTCCCACCGTGCTGGTGAGAGTCTCAACCAGATCAGCCGCGCTCACGATCTCAAAATCATCTTCATCGCCTTTGGCGGGATGGATATCGTGGCGCACACGCAGTAAATTCGTCATCTGAAAATCAGCCGCCTCTAAATCGGCCTGCTCAGTCACTTTCACCGCAATCCCTTGAACGGCAATGCCGCTCAGCGCATTGTTACCCACTAACCGGGCTGACATATTCGTGAGGGGGACATAAATCTGTTCATCCGGATTTTCTCGTCCCTGGCTCCCTTTCTCATTGGCTACCCCTAGCACACTGTAGCGCTGCCCCTGAATGCGAATATTTGCACCAATCGCCTCACCATCTGTACCGAATAAATCATCTCTCACAGTTGATCCCAAGATGGCCACCGCCTGCGCTTCTGTGAGTTCCTCCTCGGTAAAATAACGTCCCGATTGCAATGTGATGTTATTAACCGCTAGGTAATCAGTATCCGTCCCTAAAATCGTTGTAGATGTGTTGTTTTCTCCATAAACCACCTGGGCCGTATGCTCTAGGTAGGCCGTTACCGTATCGGCGACTGTCACCTGAGATGCAATTGCCTGGGCATCGCTCCAGATCAGTGTAGTTGCACTCCCACGGCCTTGGTTGATATTGCCGCTATTGGCGGCCCCTGCCCTAATTTGCAAAACATCTGCGCCTAAGTTCTGCAAATTCGCTTCGGTAGCAGACTGTACCCCTTGCCCGACTGAGGTAACCGCAATCAC
>JBCBTQ010000373.1:0-3799 GCA_039818605.1 Cyanobacteria bacterium J06639_14
GTTAATGTTGGGTTGCACCAAGCGCACCTGATCCACCAGCGGATCGTATAGCCCACCAAACCGAGTCGCCTTAAGCACCAGCAGTAAGGCTCCAACTCCCAATAGCAGCAAGTGAATACCCAGGATGGTGGTCATCTTGTCACGGTCTTGCCAGTTGTAGCCAAAGCCTTCCGGGTCGAGCCGTTCTGGCCCCAATACAGCATGGTAAATCCCACCAGCGGCCAAAACCGCCGAGCTGATCAGATGCACCATGCCGATGGCGTAGTAAGGATAAGTATCAACAATCTCTCCCCCTGCCCCCACCCCGATGCCCAGGGTTGCCAAATGGGGCAGCAAAATCAAACCTTGCTCGTGCATGGGCAAACTGGGATCAAATCGCGCCAGCTCAAATAGTGTCATCGCGCCAGCCCACAACACAATCAATCCAGCGTGGGCAACATGGGCACCTAACAACCGTCCAGAGAGATCTTTGAATCGATTGTTGCCCGCTAATAGCGGTGCTCCGGTATCTTTGGTAACTCGATAAGACCAACCCAGCGCTCGTAAAAGCGGTATCCAGAAAATGCCGTCCCCGCTTGTTTTCGATTCTACTGCTGCAACCGAGGCTCCACCTTCTCTATTGTCAGAGGATTGCATAGACATGTACGTTCCTAATGAGAGAAACCGAGTAGTTCACTATTGACAATTCTTGTCATAAAGATGATGTCACTATAGATCGGAATGATTCACAATAAGCAAATGTAAAAAAATTTGTAGTTTCTGGCACCATGGCTCGACAGATAAAGGCTGGAAGCTAAGCGCCTGGTATGTTGGCAAATTAACTTCTTGCACGGACCTCGGATCTGAAGGCTGAAATTTCCGTAGTTTCATTATGATTTTCGATTTATGCAAGCGGTCTAATTTGATGTCTAGACTTAAATCAGGTCTGGGTTCCCCAAAGCAGCCTTAAAATCGCAGGCCAGTGGGCGGCGATAAAGCCATCTCCTGCAATCGCCAATTATTTGTATTTACTAGGGTAGTTATCTCTGGATTTGAGCTGGTTTTTGAGGGTTTTAATAGGAAATATTATTGTTAGTTGACTTTTGCTCTCAGGTATAGAGGCAGTTGCCACAGCGCTAAGTAGGCACCTGACTGCGATTGCCCCTGTTACAGCTTTTCATGGAACGCCCGATGCAGTTTGTGAGCACAACCTAAAGCATCAAATTATCAACGAACCGTTGGCTTTGAATCTTAGTTTGCACCATGACTTTAGTTAAAGCTTCTAATTTTTGGGTCTGACTATAGAAACTTGCTAGACGGTTAAAAGCCCGGCGCAGTCCATGATACGCTGCCTGACGGGTGGGCGACGATAAGCCTTCATTATTCATTAATACAATCATCCGACTGTGGGCCTTGAGCAAGCTAACCTCAGCTTCTTCAGGCTCTCTGAGCACTTGGCAACTGTCGGCTAAGTTGTTGCAGGATAGGAGGTATAGATGAATAAGACTAGTTGGTTGCTGGCATTGGAGCATAGTGGGCTGGATCAATTTTTCAGCCAGTGCTAGGGCTTTTCGGTAAAAACTTTGAGCTGCTTTAAGATCACCAAGCTGCATTTGGCGGTTGCCCGCTTCGGTACATCGCACCCAGGTTGAGTTGGGTTGGGGATTTTGGGATTCAGATCGGGACGTCTTGATATGCATTCGTGTCGTGGCAATCGGCATCCTCAGACTTCTTATTATTGATATATAATCTCAATAATAGAACATGTCAAATAATTCAAAACCGTCGCTAGAATCAATCAGATACGTCGAATTCTTCTTCTGATAAGCATTAGGGGCACTTATGAAGATTAAGGTTGACAACCCTGATTGATTTAGAAGAGAATTTTTCTCATCAATGCTAGACAAAAATATCCCTATCGAATTGTTACTGCCTGGAGATGAACGCCTTGGATATCTATGAATTTGATGTCGTTATTGTTGGAGGTGGCCCAGCAGGCTGTTCCTGTGCGTTATATACATCAAGGGCAGACTTGAAAACCGTTATCCTCGATAAAAATGCGGCGGTTGGCGCGCTTGCAATTACCCACAAAATTGCCAACTATCCTGGTGTACCGGGCGATGTCAGTGGAGAAACTTTGCTTACTATTATGCGGCAACAGGCGATCGCCTTTGGCACCCACTATCAACGTGCCCAGGTCTTTAATCTCGATGTCAGTGGCCCCAAGAAAAAGGTGTTTACACCTGAAGGCACGTTTGTCGGTCGGGCTTTGGTGCTGGCAACGGGGGCCATGGGTCGCACAGCATCGTTCAAGGGTGAAGCTGAGTTTCTAGGGCGGGGAGTGAGTTACTGTGCCACCTGTGACGCTGCTTTTTATCGAGACCGTGAAGTAGCTGTGGTGGGAGGTAATCTAGAGGCAATCGAAGAAGCCCAAGTGCTGACGAAGTTTGCCGCTACAGTGCATTGGATCACCTTCAAGGAGCCACCGCTTGAAGACCCCCATACTCAGGATCTCTTAAGCATGGCCAACGTCAAGCACTGGAACCGCTCCCGACTGCTGTCGATTCAGGGAGATCATATGGGGGTGAATGGGATAGAAGTTAAATCCAAAGATCAAAAGACCTCGTTACATGTAGAGGTGGATGGGGTTTTTGTCTATCAAAACGGCTCCAAACCGATAACTGACTTCATTGACGATCAGGTGCAGTTGAAAGCAGATGGTGGGGTCAGGGTTGATGAATTCATGTCAACCAATATGGAAGGGGTTTGGGCCATTGGCGATATCCGCAACACCCCTTTTAAACAGGCTGTGGTTGCAGCGGGGGATGGCTGTATTGCAGCTATGGCAATTGACCGCTTCCTCAACAGCCGTAAAGGGATTCGCCCTGATTGGGATCATTCCTGATCAGCTTTGGGCAATGTGGCTTCAAAATCTCGGCAATCCAGCGCGGCTTCAGTCAGTGCTTCAACTGGGTGAACCGCACATTTCAGCAGGGGTTCACCCGTGAAGTACTGACAGTTCCCGCAGTGAAATTGACGACTCCGGTATTGCAGGGCGCGGCTCCGCGCAACTTTCCTAAAAAGTCCACCGATAAAGATACCTGCAAACACCAACACGCTAATTAAATATGCAGCGACACAGACGGTACTGATCAGCGCCTGCTGTTGGGCACTCACGGCATCAGCTCCACCAAAGATAATCCCGACCGATAAGCAGTCTGCTGCCAAAACTCCAGAATCACCTGGCTTGTGCGCTGGGGATGGTCATGGTGAAAGAAATGGCGACCTTGGGGGCAACACCAAACGCGATCGCCGGGTTTAAGCCATTGGTTCCACTGGATCTGCATGTTGGGGTCAACAATCATATCCTGGGCACCATGGCAAACGAGCAAGGGTGGCTCCACCCCGCCCGGGGGTAATGTACTGCGCGTCGCTAAGGAGTGGGGGGCCAGTTCCGTATCGAGCACCTGTTCTAAAATGTCAGCAATATTAGTTGTTCTCGCAAGTGGTTGCGGCCCAAACAGCAGCCGCACCATCTGCTGGAGAACCATGTGACGACTGCAAGGCAACAATTCTCTCAACGCATAGTAGTGCGCATGCCAGCTAATTGCTGGATTTGTGCCTACCGATAAAAGCGTTAAGGATTTGACCCGATCAGGATGTCGGTAGGCATACAGCAACGCGATCGCACCGCTTAAACTATGGCCAATTAAATGGACAGGCCGAGCCTGAGGATGGAGATAGTCATGGAGTAAAGCCAGGGCGGTTCCAAGACAACAAGGCTCATCAGCAGTTTGAGCATAATTCCAGCAGCGCACAT
>JBCBTQ010000374.1:0-3794 GCA_039818605.1 Cyanobacteria bacterium J06639_14
CGCGGCCTAGGAGCGAATTCGGAGTTCGGAATTCGGGGTTCGGAATTCGGAATTCCGAACCCCGAATTGGCTTTCTGGCTAACCTATAGTGGTGTGCAAATTGCCCCCTTCAACTATGTCTCCCTAATGTTCGAAAACGTTGGGATATTGCAGCAGGTCAAGGGTCACAACTGTAGGAATGCAGCTGAAGCAATCTGTCGCCAGTTGCCAGCGTCCTTCCCGCTTCAGCATGCTGGTTAGCGACTGACGGATTTGGTGCAGATAGCGGACATCATTGGCGGCGTAGCGCAACTGTTCTTCTGACAGATTGATGGCATTGCCCCAATCAGAACTCTGCTGTGTTTTATCCAACTCAATCCCTGAAATTTCCCTCACCAACTCCTTCAGCCCATGCCTGGGGCTGTATGTGCGGCTGAGTTTGCTGGCAACCTTGGTACAAAAGATGGGACTGACGTGAATGGCTAAATGATGGCGCAGGGTTGCCAGATCAAATCGGGCAAAATGGAAAATCTTCTGGATGGAAGGGGTTTCCAGCAATGTTTTGAGGTTGGGGGCTGCGGTTTGGCCCAACTCGATCCGGACAACAGCCACATAGCCTGATTCATCCGATAATTGCACTAAGCATAGGCGATCGCGGTGGGGTAACAGGCCCATCGTTTCCGTATCAACCGCGATCGCTTCAGCCTCAAGATATCTTGCCAATAGACTGTCAGACAGGTCGCGATCGCAGACCTCAAACATGTCAGAGGACAATACTTCAGCAGTAGATTCACTCACGACAGATTCCCTAATGCTTTGGCTACTGTCTGCACGTCCTTATCACCCCGCCCAGAGCAGTTAATGACGATATTAGGACTGCCTGATAGTTGTGGACACAGCGTTTCCAGATAAGCAAAGGCATGGGCTGTTTCCAATGCCGGAATAATGCCTTCCAACTGGGACACTAACTGTAAAGCATCCAACGCTTGCTGATCCGTCACACTGTAATATTCCGCCCGCCCAATTTCCTTCAGGTAGCTATGCTCGGGGCCAACACCGGGATAATCTAAGCCCGCACTGATGGAATGGGCTTCGACCACCTGACCATGATCGTCTTGTAAGAGATAGCTCATCGCTCCATGCAGCACGCCAACTCGCCCCTGCGTTAGGGTGGCCGCGTGTTTACCTGACAGGACCCCTTCGCCTTCGGCTTCGATCCCAATTAACCGGATGGAAGTATCTTCGATAAAGTCATGAAACAACCCCATAGCATTGGAACCGCCCCCGACACAGGCCATCAAGATGTCCGGCAATCCACCCCATTTTTCCTGACACTGGGTTCGTGTTTCTTGCCCAATCACAGCATGAAAATCTCGCACAATCATAGGGTAAGGGTGCGGACCTGCTACCGAACCTAGGATGTAGTGGGTGTTCTCAACATTCGTTACCCAATCGCGAATGGCTTCCGAAGTGGCATCTTTGAGGGTTCCGGTTCCTGCCGTTACGGGACGAACTTCAGCCCCCATCAATCGCATGCGGAATACATTGAGCGCCTGGCGCTCCATATCGTGGATCCCCATGTAGATGACGCACGCAATCCCAAAGCGCGCACAGACGGTAGCTGTAGCCACGCCGTGTTGTCCTGCGCCTGTTTCAGCAATGATGCGTTGCTTGCCCATCCGCTTGGCTAATAGGACTTGCCCCAAGGCATTGTTGATTTTGTGTGCCCCTGTATGGTTCAGGTCTTCACGCTTCAGGTAAATCTGAGGCCCGCTGCCATCAGGACGCGCGTAGTGTGCCGTCAAGCGCTCGGCAAAATAGAGGGGCGTGGCCCGACCCACATAGTCTTTGAGAAGCCCATCGAGTTCTGTTTTGAAATCGGCATCATCGCGATACTGGTAGAAGGCTGCTTCTAGTTCTGCCAAGGCTGGCATGAGTGTTTCAGGAACATATTTGCCCCCAAATTGCCCAAATCGCCCCAAGCCATCAGGACGAACTGAGACGGCTAGCGGTGTTGGTGTTGCCGCAACTGTAGGGTTAGCGGCGGCGGCAGGGGAAGGAGAAATGGGCGTCTGAGTCACGAGCGTTACGCGATTACTTACGGCCCTCATTATACGAAATACAGACTTCACGACGATGATTTATCAGGAAGTATTTAGGGGCTAAGTTGAGTCGAGTTGATGGTGGGTTGCTCTTCCCAAGGAAGTTCAACTGTAAAAGTTGTGCCGATGCCAACTTGGCTCTCTACATCAATGGTGCCACCGTGGAGATCGAGACACTTTCTCACGACCGCTAACCCTAAGCCGGTTCCCGAAACATTTTTTGCGTTTTGGCCACGATGAAAGGATTCAAACAATCGCTGCTGATCAGCAGCCGGAACACCGATGCCTTGATCTTGTATTTGGAAACAAGTATGGCCTTCCTTCCCCACTACCCTAAATTGAATTTCACTTTCCTGAGGTGAGTACTTAATGGCGTTGGTTAATAGGCTCATTAACATAGCCCGCAGGAGCTTTTCATCCAGGTAAGCGTAATCTGAGTCACCTTGCTGGATAACTGCAATGGAATGCTGAGATTGGGTATTAAACTTAACTTCTTCGGCAAGACGTTGGCAAAAATCGGGCAGCTCAATCCTTTGGGGATGGAACTCCAATTTGCCTGCCTCAGCCCGAGTTAGCAGGAGAATGTCGGCCAATAGCTGAGTCATGGTTTTAGCCGCTGATTGGATGCGCTTAAGATTGCGCGATCGCTTTGCTTCTGACCATGCAGCATGCGGATTATCCAACAATTGAGCCGACACCAAAATGGCACTCAGGGGAGTTCTCAATTCATGGGAGGCCAGAGAAAAGAAATTTAATTTGAGATCAGTAAGTTCCTTCGCTTCTTCAATTTCTTTGTAGGTGGCTTCCATTTCCTGACGACGATTTAATTCAGTATCTAAAGCTGATTTTATGGTCTGTGAATTAACAATTTGTTGGTTCAATTTCTGCGCGAGAACCTGATTTTCGACCTGCAGCTTTGACGCTATTTGCATCTGCTGTTTCAGCGTCGTCATGAGCCACCCATACAAAATACCTAAAGTAATGCACCCTAATCCAACGGTTACACTACTCAACCAAAGATCGTTGTTGATACTGACACTGGTATCAGCAATGTCCCATTCACGCTCGACGATATCGCCTTCAACCAATGCCTGGAGAGCCGTCTGGGCGTTCAACCGAGCTTCACTAATCTGGAAAGCGATGTCCAATTGCGTTGCCGGTGTGAGTGTTCCAGTCTCATAGTGCTCAATTGCCGATTCGAGGAGCAGAAAATGACGCTCAACGGCTCGATTCAGGTTGATCAAATCTTCTCGGTAGGGCGAATCCTCTTCCATCGCTTCGGACTCTTCAAAAAGTTCTTCGAAGTAATTTGCCAGAACATCGACTTGTTCGTAAAAGCGTTCGCGTGCATCTTCATCACCCGTATCCAGATAGATTTTTTGATTGACATCGACTTCGGCGATCGCGACCAATAATTCATTTAGGTAAACGTATTCATTGCGTTCATCTTCTGCCACCTCTAGCGGATGAACGCGATCCACGATGGACTGACGGGCCAGCATTGCTGAACCCAGCAGTGTCATGAGTACAACACCAAAGCCAACCGTTAGCCATTGTTGAAGACGCGAAAATTTCATCTGCCGAGAAGGGTGCTAAGTTGAAGGGCGAGTTTGCACTAGTTTAACTATGCGTATTCTCTTAGTTGAAGATGACCCGCAGCTCGGCGAAGGACTCACCGAGGCATTAACGGACGAAGGCTACGTTGTGGACTGG
>JBCBTQ010000375.1:0-3727 GCA_039818605.1 Cyanobacteria bacterium J06639_14
GATGGTACTGCTGATAGAGGGCGATCGCTTCTTTCCCGTTAGCGGCTTCACGGACGTCAAACCCTACCTGTGTCAGTAATTGACACAGCACAGCACGGTTATCAGGCTGGTCATCAACCACTAAAATGCGCTGTTCTGGTTGATCCGCAGCCAGCGCCACGACTTGGGATTGAGGTTGCGGGGAGCCACGCTGGATTGCTTTGGTCGGCACCAGTGGCATATCAAAAATAAAAGTACTGCCCTTGGCTAACAAGCTCTGGGCAACAATATCACCGCCCATAAGCTGGACAAATTGTCGGCTAATGGCAAGTCCGAGTCCAGTGCCACGCTCTGATCGGCGAATGGTTTTAGCCTGTACAAAAGCATCGAAAATTGTCTCTAGTTCCGTCCCAGGAATGCCCACCCCCGTATCGTTCACTCGGAATGCGAGGGCTTGGGGTGACGACAATTGCGTCGAGCTATCCGATGAAGCCGAAACAGATTCCTGACCCAATTGAGGCTGGCGATAAGGGCCTATTTCAACGAGCTTATCCGGGCCCTGGAACTCACGGTAAGTTTCCGCAATGTAAGTTGCCACTGTAACTTCAAGGGTTACCTTGCCCGCAGGTGTGAACTTGATGGCATTGCCCAATAGGTTAATTAGGACCTGGCGCAGTTTGCCCTCATCGGCACGGACAAATTGAGGGACTTCTGGTGCTGTATCGAAGGTTAGCTGCAGTCCTTTGGCGTCAGCACGAAAGCGCAGCATCCCTTCCAGGCTATGAAGTAGCTTGAACAGGTCTACCGTCTCCTGGTGTAGGGTGATCTGCCCCGCCTCAATTTTGGACATTTCTAAAACGTCATTGATCAGGGCTAGCAAATGTTCCCCACTGTTGTTAACGATCCCCAGGTTTTTGTAATGCTGTTGAGTTAAGGAGGCATCACGCATTAACAGTTGAGTAAAGCCCAAAATTGCATTGAGAGGGGTGCGTAGTTCATGACTCATATTGGCCAAAAACTCACTTTTAGCGCGGTTGGCAGCATCAGCTTCTTCTTTCGCTCGCTGCAAATCGGCTGTTCGCTCATTCACACGACTTTCTAAGGCTAAATTGGTACTTGCTAAAGCATTAAAGGAAGCCGTGAGCTGATCCGCCATGCGATTAAAGGAATTGGCCAGAATATCGATTTCACGGATGCCCATCGTTTCAATGGGTTGTTGGGCTAATTGCTCGATCGATTCTTGGGGCGATCGCCGGGCCAATTGCTGACTCACACGACTAAGCTGCAGAATGGGGCGAGTAATCCAGCGTGTGGTGAGAATACCGATGCCTGTCGCGATCGCCAAAGCTCCCAAACACAGCCAAATAGTTGTTCGCGTGTTGGCCTGAATCTGTTCCATAAAATCGGATTCAGGAACAACCAGAACAATGAGCCAATCTAATCCGCG
The DNA here is from genome assembly GCA_039818605.1 of Cyanobacteria bacterium J06639_14. Taxonomy (GTDB): domain Bacteria; phylum Cyanobacteriota; class Cyanobacteriia; order Phormidesmidales; family Phormidesmidaceae; genus SIO1E4. The sequence continues at coordinate 1,427 of JBCBTQ010000375.1, forward strand.
CCCATCATTAAACGGGACCACCTGCACATATTGCCGTTGTCCATTCAGCTTGAAATCGAGATGTTGATCGCGTTCAATGCGCTCAAGATTGCCGAAGCGATCCTGAAGATACTTTGCCGTTTCTTGTACGAGGGAATTCTGACTTTCTACAGCCGTGCGTCGCCGCGCGTCTTCCCCTTGCCCTACGAGGAGGGCTTCGTCAATCGAACTAGAGACTAGTACACCAGAACGATCCACAATAAAAGTCTCACCCGTTTCACCCACTTCGAGCGTTTTGAGAAAGTTGCCAAGTTCGACCGGCAGGAGAAAATCACTGGCACAGACGCCAAGCAGCTCATCATTGACCGGATTGAATACAGGCGAACTGGCCGTAATCGTCGGTAGTTGGGTATCAAAATCAAGATAGATTTCACTCCAAGTCGGTCCTTGGATTTTTTTAGCAGCCCTGTACCAGGGCCGTTGGCGAGCATCAAATCGGCGGCTATTCTTTTGGACGAGTTGAGTCGGTTGCCCTTGATTATTGAGCTCATAGTAATAGCCGGTATAGTCACTGTTGCGGTTATAGGCCACCACCCGAATATTCTCGGGATCAAAGGGATAACCAACCCCAACAAAAGAACCGTCCGATTCATTCGCACAGTAGATTAAGTTAGTAGCTCGAAAGATTTTGGCCTGTTGCCATAACTGATCCGTCCCGGATAATGCAGCCGGATCAATGCTGCCTTGAACCATACCGTTGGCGTTGATTTGATTAATGGAGTGAGGAATTTCGACATAGGTATGAATTTGCTGCTGGATACGAGCCGTGAGTTCACTTCGCACTTGTGAGGCCACATCATTGACAGCCTTCTGTCCATTTCTTAAAGAGACATATCCTGTCAGTCCTACCGCCGCAAACATCTGCAGGATAAAGGGCACAACTAGCACTGCTGGCAGCAGCAGCTTGCCAGTTCGGGACTCTGATAGCGAATCGTGCTTCATACAACGGGGGGCATGCTTCACAACTGGACACCGCTTGAACCATACAAACGATGCGAAGTGACTTTAAGCACTCATAATAGTCTTCTCAGTTCTCAAAACCATTAAAACCAGTTTGATATTCATAATCACCCCGTTAATCCATCATTTCCCAACCTTCTCTCTCAAAGCTTCAACCAATAGGTTAGGAATTACTGAATCATTCCAGTTGGGAGGCCATTCACCCATGCGGACAACAACGAGTTCCGCTGAGGGAATCACATACACTCGCTGCAGGTCACGGCCATCCAGGTAAAACGTATCGTCGGCCAGGAAGGGCTCTGTCGCAGCCTGATCGACATTGGGATAGTCGGGAGTTCGGGCTTTGATCCAAATATGAGTCCCGAAGGTGGGTTCATGGGGGGAAGGGCGTAGCATTTGCTGTAGCCAATCAGCCGGGAGCACTTGGGTCTGACCCACGCGCCCCTGATTTAGCAGCATTTGCCCGACCCGAGCCCAATCGCGAGTGGTGGCAAAGAAGCAACAAAAAGTTTTGGCTGTACCTCTGGGACGATCCAGCCAGACATTGCCATCGGATGCCCCCAAGGGCTGCCACAGGCGAGTCGAAAGATATTGGGGATAGGCGATACCTGTCGCCCGCTGAAGGACGATCGCGAGAACTTGAGTATTCACATTGTTGTAATCGAAGGCTTGCCCAGGAGGGTTCACGCTGGGGATATTGAGAGCTGTGCGGGCTACGTCAGAGCCGATATACATCTGCACTAAATCAGACGAAGGCGTATCCGTACGACGCTCATTACGAAGACCAGATTGCATGTAGAGCAAATCTTTCAGGGTGATTGCTGCCCGCTCACCTTGACGCCATTCGGGAATGTAGTCGGCTACGGGGTCATCAATGGAGCGAATGGAGCCTTCAGCGATCGCGGCCCCCATCAGCAGTCCCACAATTGTCTTTGACATCGACATAGCATTAAACATCGAAGTTGGGCCATAGCCTTGCCAGTATTCCTCCAGCACAATTGCGCCACGATGCATCACAATCAGTCCCGTGGAATTGCGTTCTTGAGCATACCTAGAAACTTCCTCTAGCGTCTCCTTGGGAATGTGAGAAGGTGTGGCAACCCCATCTGACAAAGGGGGGCCGGGTTCTCCGGCAACAACGGCCAGAGGCCGATACCAATCAATCGCCATGATGGGCGCTTCAGGATAGGTCAGCGCTCGGCTGACGAGTCGCCAGTCCAGCAGTGCTGCTCCTAAAACTAGGAGGACTAAGGTTAGGAACCCTACAAAACGTCTTTGGCGTTTACCAAAACCCATAGATTT
>JBCBTQ010000376.1:0-3726 GCA_039818605.1 Cyanobacteria bacterium J06639_14
GCAATGGGGGCATCTCATGGGCTAAAAGCTATGCAGTATAAAAATTCTAGCTACCACCCTTTAGAAAACCAGTGCCCTCTATCGCAATGAAGCAGTCAGGAGAAACTTTCCCGCAAATGTCATGACAAACGAATGACGTCGGGTTGCTAGCTTCACTGAGTTGTACCGTCGCAAACACCATCCATTGCAGCCTGAGTTGCAAAATATAGCCTGCTTCAGTTGCACCCAGCATATGAACAGGGCTCATCAGTCCTTTTCCACACTGAACCTGATCGCGGCGTATCAATTCGGTAATCGGTAACCTGAATCTCAAACAAGCGTTTCCCCAAATGGTAAGCCCGGTTGATGGGTTCGCTGGGGTCTGCCAACACATCCCCACGACGATTCCCAAAACCCTGAACAACACCGACAAACGTTGAATGGGTATACCGCGCATATTCTTGAAGTTCGTGCAACACACCCAGGGGTGCGCCAACATAGCTTTCCTCAGAACTTAGCGTCAGGACAATACGCTTACCACAGAGTTGATCAAGGACTTCGGATGCTGCTGGATACGAAGCCGCAATATAGCAAAAGATGCGATCGAAAAAAGTCTTCAATTGTCCAGAAATTCCGTACCAGTACAAGGGCGTCGCTAAAATAACAGCATCCGCTTTGAGAAACTTTTCCCATAGCAAAGTTTCAAAATCATCGTTGATTGTGCACTGTCCTTCAGCATTACGACATTGCCGACAATCACGCAGAAAACCCTTCAGATAGTCATCGAGATACACAAGTTCTGTGGCATGGCCAGTCTCGCGCACCCCCTTTAGAACAGCCTCGGCTAATAAAAAAGAATTGCCATTACGACGGGGACTAGAGCTAATCGCTAAAACATTCATCAACAAATCTCCTTCAAGTAAAAAATATGGGTATCAACTTAAGGCGAAAAATCTCGGTTAGGGAGTGGGGAGTGGAGGGCAGGGAGTGGAGGGTAGAGGGTGGAGGGTAGGGAGTGGAGGGTGGAGGAGCCCCATAACCGCCCTGTAAAGACGCGATATATCGCGTCTCACCTCACCCTCTCGCAAAAGACCGTGCAGAGCAGTCAACGCCCTGTAAAGACGCGATATATCGTGTCTCACCTCACCTCTCGCAAAAGACCGTGCAGAGCAGTCAACGCCCTGTAAAGACGCGATATATCGCGTCTCATGCACCTCTCGCAAAAGACCGTGCAGAGTAGTCAACGTCCTGTAAAGACGCCATACATCGCGTCTCATGCACCTCTCGCAAAAGACCGTGCAGAGTAGTCAACGCCCTGTAAAGACGCGATATATCGCGTCTCATGCACCTCTCGCAAAAGACCGTGAGAGTAGTCAACGCCCTGTAAAGACGCCATACATCGCGTCTCATGCACCTCTCGCAGAAGACAGGTCGAGTAGTCAACGTCCTGTAAAGACGCCATACATCGCGTCTCATGCACATCTCACAGAAGACACCTCACCCTAGACTCACTGAGAGCGCATTATGAACGGCCTTGCAAGCCACATACAGGAAACTGAATTTCAACCACAGACTGATCCGAACCTTCCCAAAAATCAGCATCCGTCACTGAGGACTTCAAATAAACCTCGCGATTGGGACCCGCAATCTGATAATTATTTGCTTCAATCCAATGCAGCAGGGCATTGAAAGCTTGAACCACCGTATCGTAGCTACCTTGATGAACAACACAAGCCATTTGCGTCACTTTAGGGAGTGTGTAGGATTGAACTCTCTTGCTCCCAGAAAATGGTTGGCTAACAGACACGATCGCTTCAGCATCGACATTCTCAAGTTGGTATTCAGCATCGTGCCAAAGTGTTTGCAAGAAACCAACAATTGCTACATTCTGATGACGTAAAGCGTCCTTTAGCTCAGCATGAAGATGTTTAATGTCCCGACAAGTTGGCAATACATCCCGTATTGCAACCACACTTTGCGCCTCTACTTGCTTCAAGACCACATTATAAAGAGAGGCCGGATCGGACTGTTCAATTTGCTGAAGTCGAGCTTCGATAAGTTGCAGTCGTCTTTCTTCATCCTCAATCAGTTGTTGTACTTCTGCTTGTCTCAGGCGTAGCATCCCCCGAATTTGAGCCGGTGGAATTTGATCATTCAGTAATTGGGTGATCTGTTCCAGGGAAAATCCTAAATCCTTAAAAGCTACGATTTGATTCAAGCGCGAAAGTTGTTCAGCCGAGTAGTAGCGATATCCAGTAAACGAGTCAACCTGAGCAGGTTTAAGTAACCCCATTTGGTCATAAAGACGCAAGGCTCTGACAGAGACTCGGCTAAGTCTAGAAAAATCCCCGATCTTAAGCATTGTGCATGCCCTTTGGGTGATACCTGGGGCGATCGCAGTCGCCAACCCGAAATAGCAACTGACGGCTGACAGTAGTTGTGTTTTTCATCGTGATGAAGTTCCTTAAGAGCTATCAATCACAGTGAACACCCTAACGTAGGGAGAGAGTCAACCCGCGATCGCCTACCGCAACGAAACGAGCAATCAACCAAGTCGTTTCTCGATTTCAGCTTTAACCGCATCCGCGCTAGCTGGAAGATGAACAGCGGGGTTAGCGTACTGGCTCGTTACCTCTTCTAACGTTGATTCGTGGTATCCAACTTTAAAGTCAGTGAACTTCAAACCATGAGCCGTGCTAATCACCACCGTCTTATCGCTTGATTTGATGACGCCACGCTCAATCAGTTTTTTCAGTACAGCCAGCGCCACCCCAGTGTGCGGACAGGTGAACATACCCGTCAAATCAGCATGCGCCGCCGCCGCCGCCAATTCGTTTTCTGTTGCCTGCTCAACAATGCCATCCGTTTCGACGATCGCTTTAATGGCTTTGTCATAGCTGACTGGATTCCCAATCCTAATGGCATTAGCCAATGTCTTTTGGGCCGTTACTTGGACCTTTTCTTTGAAGCCGGCTTTGAAAGATTCATAAAAAGGATTGGCCTTAGCCGCTTGCGCCGCCACTAACCTCGGCATGCGAGTAATTAACCCGAGGTCCATCATCAGTTGGAAGCCTTTATACAGCGCACTGATGTTGCCAAGATTGCCAACCGGAATGATGATCCAGTCAGGAACTGCCCAATCAAACTGGCGCACAATCTCGATACCGACCGTCTTTTGGCCTTCGATGCGCAGACTATTCATCGAATTCGCCAGGTAAATCGAATTATCCTGCGTAACTTCTTGGACAATCTTCATGCAGCCATCGAAATCGGTATCCAGAGCCAACACATGCGCCCCATTAGCGACCGGTTGAATCAGTTGTGCCGTACTGACCTTACCGGCAGGCAAGAAAATCACCGCTGGGATCCCGGCGTAAGCGGCATAAGCAGACAGGGCGGCGCTAGTATCACCCGTACTGGCACAGGCCACAGCTCTAACAGGGCTGCCTTGGGCCATCATTTGCTTAACCACACTGACCAATACGGTCATACCAAGGTCTTTGAAGCTACCAGTGTGGCTATTGCCACAGAGCTTGATCCACAAGTCGGGAACCCCCAACTGCTTCCCTAAGCGTTCTGCCCAAAACAAATTTGTGTTGCCTTCAAACATACTGACGATATTTTCGTCAGCCAATGAAGGAATTACCCACTCACGCATTCCCCACACACCGCTACCGTGTGGCCATGTGGTGGTGCCAATACGTGAGTCAAACAGTTGTTTCCACTCAGAAGCGTTGCGTTTCTTCA
>JBCBTQ010000377.1:0-3714 GCA_039818605.1 Cyanobacteria bacterium J06639_14
ATCACGGCAAGCTCGATTGTTTTTCTGAAGTAGGTAAAGGGACTGAATTTATTCTTGAACTTCCTGCTGATCATGAAGTTCAAGTTGTCTAGCCCGTTGATCGAAGATCACGAATTACCATAAGCTACAATGCATGCAACCTTGATCTTTGCCATCAAGAATATATGCAATTATCCTGAAAATAACCCCTGCGTAGCGTGGGGCAAAATCCCACTCGTCGTGATCCGACCCACGGCATCTAACCCGAAAACCCAGTCTTGCTTTTCATCCTTGGGAGCGTCGCACCAGCATCATGGCCGTCACCCTGAACAGCCCCCCTACGTAGGGTTGGTCAACACTCCATCATTCCATTAGAACTCCCCACCAGTCAGTGATACGACCCATCACCCCCAACCCGAAAATCCCGCTTTCCCTTTCATCTTTGGGAGCATTGCGCCAGCGTCATGGGCGATTGCTCAGCAACTCGCCTCAATTACAATTTCATAACGCTCGCTCCAATGCTAATTAGAGTTGTTCTGTTAATTGCTACAACGCTTTATCAAGCGATCGCGACGTTCCTAGAAGACCGCCAACCACCACCAGGGGAGCGGATCAATCTCGGCAACCATCACCTCCATCTCTACACGAAAGGAAGAGGGCGTCCAACGATTGTTTTAGACCATAGCTTGGGTGGCATAGAAGGTTACTTTCTGATTGATGAATTGGCTAAACTGGCCCGCGTCTGTATTTACGATCGCGCAGGCTATGGCTGGAGTGATCAGAGTCCCTACCCGCGTACCAGCCATCAAATTGCGATGGAGTTGGATGCCTTACTCACCGCTGCAGCAATTGAGCCACCTTATATCCTCGTGGGTGACTCATTTGGCACCTATAATGTGCGACTCTATGCCCATTTGTTTCCGGAAAAAGTAATCGGCATGGTCCTCACAGACGGTCTACATGAAACCGGGATGCTGCAAATGCCGTTCTCCCTGAAGGCACTCAAACTCTTTTTTATTTCTGGCTTTTGGATGTCGATCGCCGGTTCAATTCTAGGGATTATTCGGTTGCTGAATGTTAGTCGCGTTTTCGAGCTGTTGAAGCCGGAATTGCGTCAGTTTCCCCAGGCTGAACGCACCTGGGTGAAACGTTCCTTTTGCCGCCCCAAACATTGGATTACCATGAGCCGCGAAATGGTAAATCTTGAGGCGAGTGCGCGCCAAATCCGTGAGGCCAAAGATTTAGGCAATCTACCACTTGTTAGTATCAAAGCCGCGTCGTTCTTTAAACCATCCTTTTGGACACGCCTCATACCGCTAGGCAGCGCCAATCGCTTGCGGGATACAATGCATGTTGAATTAGGCCAGCTCTCAACGGATTGTCTGCAGGTTGACGCGACAGAAAGTGGTCACTTTGTCTGGACTGACCAGCCGGACGTGATAGTCGATGCGGTCAAGACAATCCTCGCTAAAATTAGCCGTAGACTCTAACACTGCTTTTGAGAAGGCAGCCACACATGGAATTTCCGGTCTACATCGGGATTGGTTCCTGGCAAATTCATCCGCATCCGGTTTTTGAGTCGTTGGGGTATGCCACAGCATTGCGCCTGCTGCTATGGAACGTGCGTTCCGACACGATTCCTTTTGCACAACGCAGTAGCGTCATGGTGGGGGGGATGGTGGGCGCGCTGCTGGGGGCCAAAGGACTGGTATTACTCCAGCATCTTGATTTGTTGGGCCAGGACTGGCAACAGTGGCTATTGCTGATTTTGCAAGGCAAAACAGTGGTAGGGGCGCTCTTGGGGGGCCTAGTTGGCGTGGAAGTTACCAAGTCTTGGATAGGGCTGAAACAGTCTACCGGTGATGCTTTTGTCTTTCCACTGTTGGCTGGGATGGCGATTGGTCGGGTGGGTTGCTTTCTGACAGGGTTGAGCGATCGCACCTACGGCATTGCTACGCAGCTACCCTGGGGGGTGGACTTCGGTGATGGCATTTCTCGTCACCCCACTCAACTGTATGAAATTGCCTTTGTTCTCATCCTTGCCCTAGTGATTTGGCTGCGGAGCCAACGGCCTTACGCCTCGGGAGAACTCTTCCAAATCTACCTGGCAGGATATTTGGGCTTCCGCTTTTGGGTCGATTTCATTAAGCCTGATTTTCAGCCCTTTTGGGGCCTGAGTGCTATACAGGTAGCTTGTCTGATCGGATTTCTGTATTGTTCACGTCAGCTTTCCCGCCGCTTCTTTATTCCCCGATAGTCCCCATGCAGACTCGCCCTTACCTGTTTTATGGTCTCACCAATAGCCTGTGTTCCCGCTGTTTAGAGAAGGTGGAGGCCAAAATCATCTTTCAGGAACAGGGTGTGTATCTGGTCAAACATTGCCCGACTCACGGTCGCGAACAGGTTTTAATTGCCGATGACATTGACTACTACCGGCAGACTCAAGCTTTCCTTAAACCGGGGGAGATGCCATTACGGTTTAATACTCCCATCAAGCACGGGTGTCCCTACGACTGTGGGCTTTGCCCAGATCATGAGCAACATAGCTGTCTGACGCTGATCGAACTAACCGATCGCTGCAACCTGACCTGCCCCATTTGCTACGCTGATTCCGGTGTGGAGGATATCGACAGTCATCATCAACCCCGTCGCCATCGCAGTTTGGCCGTGATTGAGCAAATGCTGGATGCAGTGGTAGCCAATGAAGGCGAACCCCAAGTGATCCAGCTCAGCGGAGGGGAGCCTACCCTACATCCTGACTTTTTTGCTGTGATGGATTTGGTGAAGGCCAGACCCATCAAGCATCTCATGATTAACACTAACGGTCTGAAAATTGCTACAGATCGGACCTTCTGCGATCGCCTCAGCCAGTATAAGCCCGGTATTGAGGTCTATCTGCAGTTCGATAGCTTCCAGGCAGAGGCGTTACAAGAATTGCGGGGAGCCGATTTGCGCGCTGTGCGCGAGCAGGCAATCGCGCATCTGAATGAATGGAATCTCTCGACGACATTAGTCGTGACGCTGAAAAAGGGCCTGAATGATCATGAAATTGGTCGCATCATTGACTATGCGCTGAAGCAGCGATGCGTGCGCGGTGTCACATTTCAGCCAATTCAGGCCGCCGGACGATTAGAGGGGTTTGAAGCCAACCGCGATCGCTACACGCTCACCGAAGTTCGTCGGGCCATCCTCACCCAAAGCGCTCACTTTCAACCGCAGGATATTCTGCCCGTGCCCTGCCATCCTGACTCGCTGGCGATGGCCTATGCGCTTAAGTTTCAGGGCAAAGTAATACCCCTGACAGGGTTATTTGATACGCCCACTTTCGTTGACATGATGCCGAACTCCGTCCTCTACGAGCAGCATCCTGACCTGAAACAGAAAATTTTTGAGCTCTTCTCGACGAGCCATTCTCCGATGTCGGCAGCTACTTCACTCAAGCAACTCCTCTGCTGCTTACCGCTAATGCCAGTGCCCACAGGACTGACCTACGAAAATATCTTTCGCATCATGATTGTCCAGTTTATGGATGCCTACAATTTTGATGTGCGTTCAGTGAAGCGATCGTGTATCCATATCGCCCATCCTGATGGACGGATTATCCCTTTCGATACCTACAACTTGTTCTACCGAGAAGGTAGTATTGGGCATCCGAAAATGTAATTGCTCAACTGGGTTGACCTGGGTGTTGGTGCAGGCGAGGATGGTAGACTTTTGCCATGCAAGAACTGCCGC
>JBCBTQ010000378.1:0-3702 GCA_039818605.1 Cyanobacteria bacterium J06639_14
GTGCAGTTGGGCTCCCGAACAAAGCGGTAGCGCTATCTCCATTATGGGAAATAGGTGATACCTGTAGAGATACGACATGTCACGTCTCTCAATTAGAGGGTGGGTACACCGAATTGAGTATAAGCTAGTACATCCAGTTAAGAAAAGCACCTAGGTTGATAGCCCATTCTGACTTTGTTGCGTACTGGTTTGGGTGCCAGATGTTTGGGCTTGAACTAAGTTCTTGGGAGCCAATGCCTGCGCAACATCGAGAGCCGTACTGCCAGCTTGAATAATAACGGATCCTGTGAGTAACCCCTGGCATCGCACAATTCCCGGTACACTGACTTGAGCTCCTAAACCTGGATTTAAGGTGATCCCACCTCTGGCATTGAGGCTGATGTTTTGGCTGGCGTTGATCGTAATCGCCCCAGTGCTGTCATCTAGATGAATTTGCTGACCACTTGCAGTTGTCAGAATAATGCTCTGATGCTGGTCGTCGAGGGCAAGGGTGTGATGATGAGCGGTGGTTAAAATAGCAGTGCGATCGCTATCATTCAGCTGAAGTTGATGGCCTTTGCCAGTTGTGAGCGTAATGCCAGCTTTCGTTTCGCCTTTGTCTTCTTCAACAAACTGTAAGGTGTGGCCGGTGCGGGTACTCAACGTTCGCAAACGGACTTTGCCCCGATTGGCTCCATCCTTAGGAACCGTATCTTCAACGGTTTCCGGACGGCGATTTTTACCATTCCAGAGTCCACCCAGAATGTAGGGGCGGCGAATGTCGCCATGTTCAAATCCCACCAGCACTTCATCATTAATTTCAGGTATGCAGTCCAACCCCCGATGTTCTCCAGCTCCAACAGAAACAATTCTGGCCCAGTAACTAGAGTGAGCACTGCCGTCTCTTTCTGGCGTCAAAGTCGGGAACCGTACCCGCACCCGGCCTAATCCTTCCGGGTCATGGTTATGGGTAACAATGCCCACCATCAGGGTTTGACTCGGTTTGAGCGCCTGGTTCGCGTTCAGCAAGTTAAGGAGTGTCCCGCCCCTTAATCCCCGGACGCTAAATTCTGTGGTGTAGGTGCCTTCGTGGTGAACGTGCCGTGTTTCGGTGACATAGTACTGTCCTGTGTAGCGTCCCATGTTTTGTAAATCCACAACTTTGCCGACTCGAATAGCAGGATTACCAGGAGCACGGGCATCGGCCTGCACAAATTCACCGCCCACTTCATTCCAAAGTGCGGTTGCGAGACGTTCGGCTTCCTCGTTGCTGAAAACGGGCTTATCGACCACAAAAAGATGGGGCGGTGGGGTGTTTTCGCCAAACTGAGCAGCGCGATCGCCCTGACCAAACTCAGTCTCTGTAATGACTTCACCGCGATTGTGAGGTGATGGGAGGCGATCGGCACCTGTTTGGGACGGACGATTAAAGGATGGGAGATAGGAATGGGAGCGATCTTGCGGTTGAGGATTTCGTGTTTGCTGTTGACGGACGACAGACGGAGGTGATGCATGCCGAGGGGCTCTTTCAACAATCTCTTGATTTACCTGACGACGATAATCCCAGCCCCGGACCTCCACCGTACTAACCTGTTCCGCACTGGTAACCCGTACCCGAAAACTCTCCAAATCTCGGAGCCATTGCAGTTCTAGAATTTCACCTTCTTTCGGTGGACGAAAGTGCATCTGCTGACCCTGGACGAATAATTCAAAGCCAATGCGAGCCGCCCGTTCGCGCAAAAACTCCATATTGCTTTGATTCTCTTGAAAGAGATATTCATGAGGATCGCCGCTGGGCTTTACAGTTTCATCCGTGGCCTCAATCCCCACTTCGGCAGCAAGTTGCTTAACTAAATCACTATCTGTTTTATTTTGAAACGAGCGATTGTGCCGACCTCGGTGCAGGCGATGCGAAATGTCATAGCCCCGAACCAGGATGGGTGCTTTGGTTTGGTGGGTGAAATGGGTTTCGATCGCGGTAATCTCCCCCACGATAATGATGCCTTGAGACGGCGAGCTGTCTTTAGCCTCGGTGGTACTGCCAATAAATCCCAGTTTGACAAGGGTCCCCAGTTGAATAATTGATTCATAGCGCCAGGTTTCAGTGTCATCATCCGCAGGCATGTAGGGATTGTTGATCACCAGCGTAAACATGCTAGGCAAATCGAGACTCTCTTCGATGCAAATTTGCAGCACATCGCGCCGAAAAGAGGCCATTAAGTCAGGATCAGCCGCTTCAATTTGAATGATGGGGGTGGAAACGTACAGACTTTGGTTTGTCATGAAGGATTGGGGTGCGGTAAGGCATAAAGACAGGATGTATCGCGTCTTTGCAGAACGGCGAGGGAAAAAAGTGTGTGTCTTATGACCACACGATTACGATGATGCGGAAACATCGATAATCTTGGACCGTTCGCTGAGGGCATGGCTGGCGACACCCAGATCGACTTCTTGCAACGAGAGATCGACCATAGCTCGGACGGGTCTGCCGTTGGGCAAGAACATCGTGAGCTTAAAACTCAGGTCTTTAATCATGCAACGCATGTAATTATGTTCCCCCCAAATGAAGTAGTACACCGGGGGACGTCGAAGTTCTAGCGCTTGGCTGTCTAAATCAGTGCCATATTCCATAAAACCAGCAATATCGAGATCAGCAGAGACTCCCACAGCACTTCCTAAGGTGCTGGCAGCGGCACTGGCTGTACTTTGCAGCAGCACATTGGTGACATTGGTAGCAGTAGTCCTTTCGCTGTAGGTATAGGTATTACCGTTTTCATCCGTAATGGTTTGTTCTTCAAAGGGATCTTGAAAGCTACTGAAATCAACAGCATCCCTCAATGGCTTGATCAGCTCATAGACATCTTCACCCGTTTCGTAGGTGTCAAATACCAACCCCGATAGTTTGAGTTCATAGGGTTCAATGAATCCGAAGTTGACTTTGGGTAAACCCCGGAAGGTTCTTGCCCCTTTCACGTTCTCAATCGTCACAGAGCGGCTGAATTGCAAGTCCGTCGGGTTAAACATGAACTCAATGGTGGGAGCAGTCTCACCTGTACGCGGAATCAGGGCTGCTTTGACTAAGCGCTGATCGTCAGCAAACTGTTGGGCATAGAGGGTTTCAGCCTGACTCGCAGCCGCCGCTTCAAAGGCTTCATAGTCTTCGTCTTGAGCTTCTGCCAGTTCATTAGCGAGTTCTGTGGCCAGAATATCGGCTCCCGATGCAATGATTTCAACCGCCTGCCCCATCAAGTTACTGGAGACTGAGCTAGTTAACGAAGTTGTACTGGAAGTGACACTACTGCTGCTAGTTGCCATGTTTAGGTTCCTTTGGGTGTGGATGGAAAAGCGTTAGAAGCCAATGCGATCGCGATAGTAGCCGCCATATCGTTCTCGCTCTACAGTCAAGCGCTGTTGAAGTAAGTGATAGACCTCACGGGCCAATAACTCAACGGAATGACCATCAATTTCTGGGTCATCTTCTGTGTCCTCTGTAACTTCAGATTGTGTGATTTCAACGGTGGGTATGACTTTGGGCGCGAAGTCACCGATTTCCTCGGGGCTCATTTTGCTGACCGGCTTACCCTGACGTGACTCAAAAGTTGCTTTGAGCTTGGCTTTGCTGTGTAAAGTCTCCTGCATCATGGTTTTGGCTTCATTCGTATCGCCCATAAGCCCTGGGCTGTTGGGACCATGCACACCACTCGTAACGCCCTGCGGCAGGTA
>JBCBTQ010000379.1:0-3692 GCA_039818605.1 Cyanobacteria bacterium J06639_14
CGAGCTTGGAGGTGCGCGAGCGCTGCTCAGCGAGCGCAGATGTCTTAGCTGATTACGCTCAACTTTAAAACCTTTTCGATAAGAGCGTAACAAGGACGGGGGTGGAACTCGCTTTTGAGTGGAAAAGTGGGAGGGCTAAAGAGTGGCAGGGTAGAAGAGTGATGGCGTAAGGAGTGATGGCTTGGAGTATTGATGGGTAGAAAAGATGAAATTCTTTATTTCAAGTTCCACTATCCTTCTGTCCTCGCGACCTTTCTGCCCTCCCGCCCCATAGGGTCATCACTTCGATTACGATAGTGTCTAACCAGAATACTCATGGGAGTTTGCGGCTTATCGAGACTATCTACGGCAATCTGCAAGGACTGAAGTCCAACCAACTCAAGCAACTCCAACGGCTTTACCATCAACGGTTGCCCGGCGATCGCTTCACAACACCGGAGTTTGCTCAGAGGGTGTCGGCTATCAGTACAGACTTGAATCAGCCTGTATGCGTTTATATCAATCGCCGGGGGCAGATCATTCGGGTAGGTGTAGGGAATCCGAGGCAAACTCGAATTCCTCCCCTAGAACTACCGCGTTATGGCGCTGAACGTTTATGTGGTATCCGCTGTATCGCGACTCAACTCAAGCAGGGTCCACCGGGTACCAGCGACTTGACGGCCATGGCCATGCAGCGGCTCGACTCACTCATTACGATTACGCTCTCAGGGCAGGGTTTCGAGCGGCGAGGCGGGGGCGCAACAGGATATGTCCGAGACATTTATATGGCCCACCTGGTGCCTCATCCAGAAGCGCACTGGAATGTCTCGGAAGCTTTGAGTTTGGAGATGATCGCCCAACAAGATTTTGTGGCGCTTACAGATGCTCTTGAAGAAGAGTTTCGGCGGGTTTTTATTGCCCAGCAGGTAGATACCGACCACGATCGCGTCATTGTCGTAGGACTCATGACAGGACATCTCGCGAAAGAACAGTTCCACTATGGCCTTATGGAAGTGAAGCGATTGGTGGAAACAGCTGGCGGCGAGGTGCTTGAGATTCTGCACCAAAGACGCGATCGCCCTCACCCTCAAACCGTTCTCGGAGCTGGTAAGGTGCAGGAGGTAGCTCTAGCAGCCCAAACAATGGGGGCCACCCTGGTCGTATTTGACCGTGATTTGTCGCCAGCACAAGTTCGCAATCTCGAAACTCAAATGGGAGTGCGAGTGGTCGATCGCACCGAAGTAATTCTGGATATTTTTGCTCAAAGAGCCAGAACTGGGGCCGGCAAGCTGCAGGTAGAACTCGCCCAATTGGAATATCAGCTACCACGTTTAACCGGTCGGGGACAAGCGATGTCGCGACTGGGGGGCGGCATCGGCACACGAGGACCCGGCGAAACAAAATTAGAGACAGAACGGCGAGGCATTCAAAAACGGATTGCCCGCCTCCAGCGCGATGTGAATCAACTACAAGCACACCGCGATCGCATGCGTCAGCGTCGTCAGCGTACAGACGTGCCTTCCATTGCTGTGGTGGGATACACCAATGCGGGTAAATCCACCTTGCTGAATGCACTAACCAATGCCGAAATTTATGCAGCTGACCAACTCTTTGCAACCTTAGACCCTACGACACGACGAATCGCGGTTGTTGATCCAGAAACACACACCTCAAAAGCCTTGGTCCTGACCGATACAGTGGGTTTCATTCGGGATCTACCTGATTCATTAATGGATGCCTTCCGAGCTACTCTGGAAGAAGTGACAGAGGCAGATGCCCTGCTACACGTAGTTGATTTGTCGCATCCCGCTTGGCAAAGTCATATTCGCTCAGTCATGACAATTCTGTCAGCCATGCCAATTACGCCGGGGCCTATTCTCTTAGCTTTTAACAAGCTTGATCAGGCCGACACCGAGGCGTTAGAAACGGCTAAGGAGGAATTCCCAACTGCTGTGTTTATCTCAGCCCAATCACGGATTGGCCTGGAGACGCTGCGCCATAAGTTATTTGAACTAGCAAACTACGCAGTGTGTCTGTAGAAAGTTTACAAATGTTGGGTATTTTCTCCGGAGAGGTGCTCTGATCCTGAGATAGGGTAAGGTGTGTCCTCTGAACGCACTACCTCGGTTATCTTCATGGAACTACTTAAAATCGGCGATCGCCCGGTCAAAGCGGACACAATCATGCCATTGCTGGGTAAGTTTGGTTTGCTGCCTCGTCTGATTCAAGAGATCGTGGTAGATGGAGCGATCGCAGACATTCATTTAACTCCCGAGGAACTTACTGCAGCTGAGGAAGGATTCTGTAAGCGGAACCAAATTAACAGCGCAGAAGATGCTAAGGCTTGGGCGCAACAGCGCTTCTGTACTCCCGATTTAATCCGTACGCTGGCCACCCGCGAAGCGCGGTTAGCTAAGTTCAAACAAACAACATTTGAGCGCGAGATTGAGTCTTACTTTCTGAAGCGCAAGAGTCGTCTAGATCGAGTTTTATATTCTCTGATTCGGACTCAGAAAGCAGGACTGGCGCAGGAATTATACTTTCGGGTTCACGATGACGGCCACCCCTTTGCCGATCTGGCTCGGGAGTATTCTGAGGGACAAGAGGCCAAGACCGGTGGATTGATTGGTCCAGTCGAACTCAGTGTGCCTCATCCCAATCTGGCAGGGCTCCTTTCCATTAGCCAACCAGGCCAGATATGGCCGCCCAAACGCATTGGTGAATGGTACGTCGTCGTTCGTCTAGAGAAGTTTTTTCCCGCCAAAATGGATGATGCGATGCGGCAACGACTTTTGGATGAGCTGTTCCAACAATGGCTGAAAGATCAGTTTAAGCAGACACCCATTTCGATGCCATCTCAATCCGAAACCTCAGCTTCACAAAATGCAACAGCGACTGCTGCTGCCGGCAACCCATTTTCAACCCTCAACTCCTCCCTGGAAACAAACGCGACAGCCTCAGAACCTTCTGAAAACACTGACCCAGATGCAGATCCTTGGTCCTAAGCAAGCAATGGGAAAAATTCCGCATGTCTGTAGTTTGCTTTGCCAAATCATAAGTTGCGTACGAATTGCGTGAATCAGAGCCATAGATCTCTAAGCTACAAGCTATTCAGCCTCGATCTGTTCATCCAAACTCGTCCATCCAAACTCCAAAATTGGTATGACCTTATGAGTGCTGTCCGTGCCTGATTCTGTTTACATATGCTCGAGCATCGTCCAATGTCTCATACCAAAAGGGATATTTTTCGCAGAGTACTTGCGGGAGCGTGTCGCAGTCTCGATTCGGATCAATTGACACGCCGTTTGGTAACTTGACAGCACAGAGATAAGGAGCGCGTTCACCTTCAAATTGGCTGATGTCAAGGTCAATGACCCCAGTCAGGTCGGTTGCCAACAGCATCGCCCCGCGAAAATCGATTTGTGTCAGAACGGCACCCTGAAAATTAGCTCTGCCCAAATAGGCATCTTGGAAGTTAGCCTGCCAGAGATCGGCACCTTGAAAGTTGACGCGTCCAAGATAGGCATTTTGTAAATTCGCTTCCCAAAGATAGGCATCCTGGAAATTGGCCTTCCCAAGATATGCCCCCTGGAAATTGGCCTCTAGCAGGTAAGTATTCTGCAGGTTCGCCCCCCAAAGATAGGCATCTTCAAAATTCGCTTCACGCAGGTATTGGTCTTGGAAATCTGCTTCCCAAAGATAAGCATCTTGAA
>JBCBTQ010000380.1:0-3653 GCA_039818605.1 Cyanobacteria bacterium J06639_14
ATTGTTGCTCAGGATTGGCTGATGCGGGCTCGGGCCTATCACCAAGTTCAAACTCATTTAGAAGCGTCTTCTGCCGCCCCGGCTAGCGATCGGTCGATGGACATTAGTGCCTCAGCTGCAATGCTGACAGCCCAAGGCATTCAACCAGAAACGTCACAGGCATCACCCGTACACTTCGGCTAAGCCCGTCGTTAGCCAATTAGCATCGAAAAAATCTCAACGCCGGTCACCAATGGCCGACTGCATAGGCCCGAGATAGCGCATGAGATAGGGGGAAAAGACTTCGTAAATGAGCGTCAAGGGTTTCCCTTTATGCCAAAACAGATAATGCCGTCCCCAAAACGGGCCTCGCTCGCCAAAAGCGACTTCTAGCGGTTGCGAATGGCCATAATTAATGCCTCGGACATCGCGGTAGAGTTCCGTTCTGAGGCGGGCTAAGCTAGCCCAGATGGGCAGCGATCGATTCTGCAAATATTCATCCACATGACTCGCTTCCCACCAGGAGGTGGCATAAGCCAATCGCTGTCCCGAAGCCGTTCGCAACCAAACCTGCCGCCGCAAGCGTGGTCCCGGCACGACCTGAATCAACTCTGGCGCGTCATCCAAATCGGTCCCAATGAGGGACATATCAATCACATCAACTTCCGTGCGTTCGCGCGTTAGCAGCTGTAGATGTCGGGTGGGTGAACCATCTCCCAGGAGTAATATTTGCCAGGCGGGTGCCAGCTGATCGTGGGGCAACCCGCGCTGCACGACTGTTTCGGACCCTTGCCATAGGGTGTCGAGAGAATACCAGACAGAGGGACAAGGAATCGCTTGAGAGTTTCTAACAACCGAAGTCAAGGTAGTTTACAAAAGTTAAGCTTCCTTTGTCATCATAGTATGCATGCCTTCAGCCTGCCGCCGCAATTGCTATCTCTGATGAGTTTTCAGCGAAATCCCATCCCATGGCGACAAAGGTAAAGTGGCCATAGGGGTAGGGCTGATTCATTCGAGAAAGAAAAATGTGTTTGCGTTTTCAAGGGTGTCATTCAACTAATGCAGGAGCCTGAAAAGCTAAACCGGCTTGTGCCTGAACCAATCCTAAAGTGTCCTCAACTTTCCTCTGTCGCACCAACACGATTTTCTCTCAGTAGAGAATCAGCCCTAGGCCATGGGGGTTGCTTCGTTGGGTGTTTTATACCGACGCCGTGATGTGCAGTGAAATATCTGAGGCCAGTGTTGCCTTTCCGGGAAACCTTGACATCTTTGTCGGAGTCAAGGATTACTCCCTAGTTTTAGCGATCGCATCCTGACTGTTAATTCAATGATATACCTCGCATTGAATTAATAGCTCTGCAGCAATCCAGTTCTCACCAAGCTCCGTATCTAACTTGGAAACTGATTAGGAGCGTATCGATGAAAGGATTTGCTATTTTCGCCAGTGCCCTCACAGCAGCTGTTTCGTTGGCGGTTGTGCCTACAGCCGCCTATGCCGATGATCACACAGGGGCCGCAGAGACGAGCAACACCATTGCCAGTATTGCCTCAAGCAATGATTCTTTCGATGTGCTGACAGCACTGGTTAAGCATGCTGGACTAGCAGGTGTTCTGAACGGCGACACAGAATTCACCGTCTTTGCACCCACGGATGCCGCCTTTGGACAGTTGCCTGCAGGCACTATCGAAAGCTTGTTTCAGCCGGAAAATAAAGAACTTCTGACCACGATACTCACTTATCACGTGGTACCAGGAAGTATTCAATCCACCCAACTGGCATCTGGTAGTGTCGACTCAGTAGCTGGGTTACCCCTAGAAGTTGCCGTTGAATCGGGCGTTATGATCAACAGTGCCACTGTCGTTCAAGCCGATATTACAGCCAGCAATGGGATTATCCATGTCGTCGATCAGGTGCTTCTCCCCCCGCAGTAGTTGACTGGCGCTAGCGTCAGGATTTAAGGGCTGCGCCTTCACAACACTTCCATAACGCTTGAAAAACTTTTGCAGGGGGTTTGGCATGCCAAACCCCCTGCAAAAGTTTTTCAAGCATAAAACCCTGAGAATTTAGCCGCAAAACGGTGATGGTAATTATTCTCGTAATGCTGTGGAACACCGCCAAGCTATCAACTTAGGGTGGGAATTGCGGAGACAACAATATTTAGGCGTCAGGTTTATAACGAAGTCCAAAATCGCCAATTGGGACAGAATCTCTGCGGCCTCGGCAAAAGAGGATGAAATCGAGGCGGTACAATCATTACGAACTTAGTAGCAGCCGCGAACTGACCAGACATAATTTAATGGCTAAGACATCCTTTGTGCCCGTCAATATTGCTGTGATGACGGTTTCTGATACCCGAACCGAGGCAACCGATAAGTCCGGCAAACTGTTGTGCGATCGCTTGCTAGAGGCTGGGCATACCCTGGCCGAAAAGGTGATCGTCCCCGACGATATCTATCAAATCCGAGCGGTGGTATCGCGTTGGATCGCGGATGAGGCAGTACAAGCTGTCATTACCACCGGAGGCACGGGTGTCACAGGACGAGATGGCACTCCAGAAGCCATTCACCCCTTGCTGGATAAAGAAATTCAGGGATTTGGTGAGATCTTTCGCATGGTCTCCTATCAGGAAATCAAAACCTCAACGATTCAATCGCGGGCACTGTCCGGTGTGGCCAATGCCACCTACATCTTTTGTTTGCCGGGGTCATCGGGAGCTTGCCGCACAGGTTGGGATACCTTGATTAAAGACCAACTAGATGCGCGTCATGCCCCCTGTAACTTAGTAGAGTTAATGCCACGCCTGAGAGAATAAAGTGGGGGCAGACCCAATGCCAATGGCTGGCCCCTACTAACCATCACATTGATAATGAACATACGAATAGCCGCCCTTATTGCCATGGGGAGTTTGAGAGTCAAGACGGCAAACCGAGGGAATGTCGGTTAAGAAGGGATCTTCTTGATCGATATGGCGGCGAATAGCCCATAGGTCAAACGGCAGCGGAATCTGGTTGACGGTTGCATCCAGACGACTCGCAACAGACGTTTCGATGCCGTAGCCTTCACGCAGCACAAAAAACTTAGGCGCGAGCGCCCAACCACTGGCTTCAGCTTCAGGGGGATAGTGGCGCTCGATTTCCCAGCCAATGCTGAGGAACTTGGCCCCGATCACCGTGGGTTGAGCCGCAATTTCTTCAGTCGTGGCAAAGACAATGGGATTTTCAGAATGCTGCTGGACAAAGGGGATAAAGCGATCAGGCGCATAGAACTTAATGAACGCAAAATCGGTGACGACAAGGAGGGTGCTGATCAAGCTCAATGTCCAGGTGAGCTGAATCAGGCGTCGACCAGATAAACGGTGTTTCCTAAAAGGAACTGTCACACTCAGGGAACCGTTAGGCGATCGCTGCGACCAGTAGGCCGAAAAAATGCCTCCTGCCAGAATCAAGATGGCTGGATAGTAGGAAAACTTATAACGTAATCCGCGCGTAATATCGGAGCCATAGCCATAACAAATGAGCGCAAAAACTGTCAGCATTGTGATCAGAAATCCGCCAACAATTATGACCCCAATACGGTCCTGAGGTTGCAGCCAAAGATGCTTTAAGCCTTTCCACAAAACTGGAATGAAAAACCAGCACTCACAGACAAGACCACGAGTATTGCAGAGTTAACG
>JBCBTQ010000381.1:0-3634 GCA_039818605.1 Cyanobacteria bacterium J06639_14
AACTCGACATCTGATTCGGACTTATGACCAAACCACTGTGCCAATATCGTAGAGCTTTCATCCAACAGAATCCAAGATGGCGTTCCCTGCAGATGATTTGTGCGGAACGTATATCCCGCTGACGAGGCATGGGTGGCCAAGGGAGCCGTCGTTGCGGTTGAGTCGTTGTCGGGTGGAATGGTAGCGAACCAATCAAAGGCAACCGGAAACCGAATCGGTAGTGTATAGGCAGTCTGCCCCTGGTGCTGCAAGTACAGTTTCGTCATGCCCACCACCTCCCCGGTGGCCAGCAGGCGGCGAGTATTTTCCAGGGTGTTGAGATGAAAGTCTTCAAAGGCCGTCGAAAGACCTAAGATCTGGACGCGATCGCCATAGCGATCGTTGAGGCGGGCCGCCAGAGGCAGCGCATAGACAAAACAGCCCGGACAATTCACCTGAAACGCTAGCAAAAGATTCAACGGCTGAAGCTGGAAGTCTCCTTGCAAAACCTGCGAGACTTTCATGGGAAAATTGAGCATCCTATTTCTCCTAAACTGGAACGTGTCAATATCGGCAATTACGGCCTGAAATGCTCCCTGAGATCTGCCAAACCGCTACGCTTTACAAGAGCTGAAAACACCCCTGGCTTGACCGTGTGTGACCGACCTCAGAGAGCAGCGAAACTTCTTTGCGCGCGAGTCAATTTGCATCACGCTGCACCTCATAGGGCAGGCTCAGATCACCCGACCCCACACTGTAAACCTCATACACACCCAACGTGGGACGGCTCGCATCACGGGTATTCACTTCCATATAGGCTGTAACCGCATCGAAGTTAAAGTCGATGTGGTGGTTGACCCGTTGCGCAGGTACCAAAACACGCAGCGTATTTTGGTTGGTCACCACCGCAAAACCGGGGGAGTCGAGATAAATTGCCATACCTGGATGAGTGGGTGGCATCACAACTGCCTCATCGTCAGCCCCGAACTCAGCCACCGATAATCCACCGGGAACTCGCTCATCGCTCGTCAGCACAACCCAGTGGGAATGCCAAATCACGCCATCGTTTGCGTAGTTAGCATCATTGTCTTCGTCCCAGAGTGGGGTGTCATCAAAGTCAGGGTGAGATGTGATAGCCAACGCCACAATGCCATCGACTCCACCAAAACCAACAGCTTCGGGCCGGAGTGTGGTGGGAAAAACATACCCCAGCACCGGCGCGCCATCGAGTTGCCCGGCGGGTTGGGGCAGGGTTGAACCTACGGTTCCTACCAACTGCTGTTCAAACACAAGCAAATCCAAGTCCTCCAGGTACTGAACCTGGGTAGACCGAATTTCGAGGGCTGGCGATCGCGGCACGGCAACCACAGCCAATCCGTCATACGGATTGGCGAAGCCCAAACTCACCGCCAATAGAATTCCAACGGCCAATAGACCCATTACCCGTTGCATCGTTAGACCTCCTTTATTTAGGATTCCTAATAATTTGTACTCCTAAATAATATGCGCTCAGGCGAAACTGTCAAGCGCGGTTCTGAATTTTGTCATTGATTCAGAGAGGGCTTGTCAGGCAGGTGTGGGTCTATTGGCGGATGAGTGAGCAGTGCAAACGAGTTGTTTACGGTGGTGAGAATCTGTTTGCGAAGACAATTTGAAGAGTTGGGTCGTGCTTGTTTAAACAGCTTCGGTAACAGTCTGGGCTAGCTGAGAGAGTGACTTCGCCAGGTTTCTGCCATCGTTAAAGCCGCATTGCTTAGCCACTTCATCCAAACTGAGTTGGGGGGAGCGAGCAAGCAATGCCCGAGCTTTCTTCACCCGTTGCTGTATCAGGTATTGGTAAGCAGACATGCCCATCGAGTGTTGGAAGCATTGGTTAAAGCGATATTGACTCATACCCAAAAGAATCGGAATTCTGGTGAGCAGAATATCTTGCTCCGGACAATGATGCATGTAATCCAGGACTTGCTTCCTCTGTTGTGGCGATAACCCCTCTTCTGGCAGCTTTTGTGTGAGTCGCCGAACCGCGTAGTATTTGAGGAGATGTAGCCCCAGGGTTTGAGTTAGCGTTTCAACATACAGGGCATCGTTAGACGGTTGATTTTCCAGCATCTGCCCGAGGGTGCGACCGATATTGAAAATCATCGGGTCAGGTTGCAAGAATGTGGGTAATAACTCGGTGCGATCGGGATCCATTGCTTCCCAAGCCAACTGAGAAATCAGGTTATGCTCAATTTCAAGGATCATAAACCGGCCTCTATTGGCCAGAAAAGCGCACCAATGTTCAACACCCTCGGGAACTAGGGCACATTCACCAGTCAGCACGGATTCTGTTTTCTGTTGGTCGCCAATGCGCCGCTCTAAGGAAGAACCATCCGTTAAATTAATTCCCAAGAGGTGATGCGTTGAGGTATGCACAGGGGTTTCCCACTCGGCGGAGCAGTCATACACCTGCAAGTCAATCTGCTGCCATCCCGATCGATAGCTGGATAAGATGGCCTTGCAGGGCAATACCTTGGCCATATCTTGAGGACGCGTGAAGTCAATCGTCAATATTGGTGGCTGTATCATCTCATTGCCCTCTCCGATACGCATTAGGGGTTGTCCCCGTGGCATTGCGAAAATGCTTACAGAGGCTACTTTGGTTACTAAACCCACACTCCAAAGCGATCGCCGCGATCGCAATTTTCTCGGGCTGGCGAAGTAACCGTTTGGCCCGTTCCACCCGCTGCTGAATCACATACTGGTAGGGAGCAATCCCCATCGATTGACGAAACAAACGGGCAAAGTAGTATTGGCTCATGCCCAACAGGTCGGCAATATCAGCTAGCTTAATCTCTTGTTCTAGATGAGTTTGAATATAGTCAATTGACCTGTTGAGTTGATACTGAGAAAGCCCTTCTTCGTACTGGCGAATCGCTTGCTTGCGGGTGGCATAATTCTGGAGCAGGTGCACGAACAGGGTGTTGGCTAGAGAGTCAACATAAAGGCGATCTAACGAAGCGCTATTAGCCGTGACACTCCCAATTTGGCAAAGAATCTGTTTTACCAATGGATCGGCCAAGCCAAACTGCGGATCAAGCTCAAAAGAGCTGATATCAACCACTTCGGATACAGCCTTATTGACAGCGTCGGCTTTTAGCTGCAGACAGTTATAGCGATAGTCATTATGGGTCTCGATGGTGCACTGGGTCGATGTGCCCGCAGGATAAATACCGATATCACCAGCTCGACACGTATGCCGCTTGGTCGTAAACCCGTCGGGGCAAAAGTTGGTATTGAGCTGTCCGGCGATCGGCAGCACAATTAAATGGTCGTTGAACGTCACTTCTGGAACAACGCAGGGACGCACTTGCCCACGTTCAGACACCACAGCGTTGAAAATACTCGATTCTTGATGAACCAAAAATGACTGCAAAACGTCTGAAGGTCTATCAACCAAGGTCTGCGAGGCCATGTTGCTAAGTCCCCCAAGTAGTTAATCTTTACTTTAGATCCTCAGGATGGGGCAAAACAAATGTCATCTTGCGGTTTTTGTCAGATCTTGCGTTTTAATGACCTGAGAATCATTTTTGGGGATCTTGAAAGTGTGTCTTGGCGAGGGCGTGAATGGAGGATGAACTGCCCCATCAATGCTGATGCGATCGCGTTCATCCTC
>JBCBTQ010000382.1:0-3613 GCA_039818605.1 Cyanobacteria bacterium J06639_14
AATTGCAGTCGTTCTGTAGGATGGGCAAAACGAAGTGTGCCCATCGACAGAATGGTCTTGACTGATGGGCACGGGCAGAGCCCTTTTCCCATCCTACGGTCTGTATTGTCGCAGCGTAACGCACCAAAGCATGGGTATTTTTATTTCTGGAAGTCTCCTAAGAGTTCATCGCGAGAAGCCAATTGACAGGAGTGGGCAGGAAGCTGCGTGCCTTCATGACAGGGAATCACTCTTTTCCAACGTAATAGTGAGCATCGCATCCAGTTCAACCTCTGACCCGATGCTTTTTTTCACTTTCTTTCACTTTGTCCCTAGTAGACAAATATTCGTCAGCAAACCCACAAGTTGTTAAAGATTCCTGAATTAAATAGAGACGCTTTTGCATGTTTTGCTACATTTTTCCCTATTGGAACATGTATTAAGAGTGGAAATCCCGTACTTTGAGTACATCTTTGGCGATGTCTTGACAGTCCTCAAATAACGTCAAACACATCTATATATAAGGGTTTTTTCTTGAGTGCAGAATACCTGTGCCCAGCGTAAGAAATACCCGTCCCTGAAGGCTAAAATACCCGCACCCTTGCCTCAAAACAATTTATAACCGTTGATGAGTCAACGTTTCAGCGGTTGAGTACATCATTAATACTTCTAGTAAATCTGGATTGGGCCGTTGCGATCGCCTGCCCCAAACAGCGGTTGCTATAAGCAGGGAAACACAGCCCCACCCAGAGCCATGTTTCTACCGTCATCCCGCGTCTCGATTCCATGTCCGCTACCCTCAGTTGAAGAACTACATCAACGGTTTCCCATCCTGGCAGACTTTGCCATTATTTTTGAGCGCGACCCCGCTGCCCGTAGCTGGCTCGAGGTGCTGTGCTGTTATCCCGGTCTACATGCGATCGCGGCCCATCGGTTAGCCCACTGGCTCTTCCGTCGGAATGTTAGCTTCCTGCCTCGCTTCATCTCCCACGTGAGCCGCTTTTTCACCGGCATTGAAATTCACCCCGGCGCTCGACTCGGCAAAGGCACCTTTATTGATCACGGTATGGGTGTCGTCATTGGTGAAACCGCTATCGTCGGTGACTACACGTTGATTTATCAGGGCGTCACTCTTGGCGGTACTGGTAAAGAAACAGGCAAGCGCCATCCCACGATTGGCAGCCGTGTCGTGATTGGCACCGGCGCTAAAATTCTCGGCAATATTCAGATCGGTGATCATGCTCGCGTCGGCGCAGGTTCCATTGTGCTGCGGGATGTTCCTGTCAACTGCACGGCTGTTGGCGTCCCCAGTCGCAACGTTTGTCGCTGCAATACCTACGCGACTCCCCTGGAGCATGGTCAACTCCCCGATGCCAATGCCGCCACCCTGCGATCGCTCCTTGACCGCATCCAAGTTTTAGAAAACCAAGTTCAAAATCTCACCCGTCCATCCCTCACCCCGGAGTATCAAACCCATGAGTAAGTCTGTCACTCTCCCCACCAACGGGGGGCAGGTTATCTCTGTCCAACGTTGGGACCGCTGGTCTATCCATCGCCGCCTGCAAGAACTCAACATCGCGTGTGCTTGCCCGATCGACGGCACCCTCCGTGTCGATGTCGAAAACCCCACTGACCTCCTCCTCGTTCGCAGCATCGTCCAACAATTCACCGCTCCCCGCCAGGTCAGCGTTGATTGGCTCGAACGCTGTTGGGACACACGAGTGGTTTGTAAGGCCAATCGTTAGCGGCAGAACCTTGAACTCTTTATGTTGAGTTCTTTGTTCAATTCAAAACGCTTGTCCTCTCCCTACCACCCTCTACCCCCTTCCCCCTACCCTCTACCCCCTTCCCTCTTTCCTCTTCCCCCGCCACCCACCGCACCCACCCACTCTTTCCTGAAACGTCCATATCCTAAACAAATCGGAGTAATCCTTATGTCCACTGCTACTACCCTGGTTCGTGCTTTTGGTGAAGTTGGTGATAATCCTGTCGGTCTTGAGAAGGATGTCACGACAACTGTATGTGAAGGTTTGAATCTGGTGTATGCCAGTTTTCAAGCTCTGTATTTGCAGTATCAGAAGCACCATTTTGTTGTTGAAGGTGCAGAATTCTATTCCATTCACGAGTTCCTGCAAGAAAGTTATGAAGAAACCCAGGGCCATGCTCACGATGTCGCTGAGCGTATGAACGGACTGGGAGGCATTCCTGCTGGCACATTCGCAACCCTGGCCGAACTCTGCTGCTTCACGCCCGAACCTGATGGAGCCTACGTTTGTCGGCAAATGCTGGAAAATGACCTGACGGCTGAGCAGCAAGTCATCGACTTGTTGCGGCGATTAGCCGTACAGGCAGAAAGTGTGGGCGATCGTGCGACTCGCTATATGTACGAACAAATCCTACTCAAAACCGAAGAGCGTGCCTTCCACATCGATCACTTCTTGGCTCAAGACAGCCTGACGTTGGCCTATTTGCGTTAACGGTTTTTGGGTGTTCGTTATTGGTTATTGGCGATCGTGAATCGTTATCGGGGCAGGTTTTGAGCTGAAATTCTGTGTTTGCTATCGAAGCTACGGGCTAAACCTGCCCTTCCTCTATGACCCTGACGCAATGTTAAAGCCCTCTGGGCATGGCTGCGCTAACGCGTCTCGACGTCATCTACCCATCTACCCTCCTACCCATCCACCCATCCACCCTTCCACCCATCTCCTCTTCCACCCCCCTACCCCCGTCCCATGCTTTCCCCTCTCATCATTGTCAGTTTCTTCTTTGCCCTTGCATGGATTCAGCAGCAATACCTGAACCGACTTATGGAAGCCGATATTGCCTACCTGCACTCAGTCCGACGTCAGCAACTCGCTAATTTATCGTCCAATGCTGACTCAGTGGTGCTAGTCAACGCATCTGCTGACGCCGTGCCAAGCGTACAATCTGCCCCCCCAAATCCCAACGATTAACTTTGCATTTTGCATTTGCCTGCCCCACCATTCATCCCCCTTACCGGAGGCCACCATGACACCCCCACCCCAGATCTACATCAACGACACGACCCTGCGCGATGGTGAACAAGCTGCAGGTGTGGCCTTTGGCCTGGAAGAAAAAGTCGCGATCGCGAAGTTTCTGGATGCCATTGGTGTGCAGGAATTAGAAGTCGGTATCCCTGCCATGGGCCAGGACGAAGCTAAGGCGATTCGAGCGATCGCGAACTTGGGTCTAAACGCCCAGATTCTAGGCTGGAACCGGGCCAACATTGAAGATATCCAGGCCTCTATCCACTGCGGCCTGAAGCGGGTTCACATTTCTATTCCCGTTTCCGACATTCAAATTCAGGTTAAGTTTCAAGGCCGCTGGGCGCGGATGTTGGAGCGTCTGCGGGATACCCTCAGCTTTGCCCGTGACCATGGTTTAGAGGTGAGCGTCGGAGGGGAAGACAGTTCCCGTGCTGACGAGACCTTCCTGATTGATGCCGCTCAATTTGCTCAGGAATGGGGAGCTTTCCGCTTCCGCTTCTGCGACACCGTGGGCATTCTTGATCCATTTGCGACCTTTTCCAAGGTGCAGAAACTGGTCAACTCCCTGGATATTCCGGTGGAAATGCACACCCATAACGATTTGGGGCTAGCCACAGCGAATGCCC
>JBCBTQ010000383.1:0-3596 GCA_039818605.1 Cyanobacteria bacterium J06639_14
CTGGGGAATTCGATTGCGGGTATCTGTTGAGGGTGGGCAATCTTGGTAAGGTCAGGAGAGGCAAAAGGGGATTGCTATGGCAATTCAAGCATCACATAACCCCTCAGGTTTGCCTTTTAGTCACAACCCAGTCATGCAAGGCAAGCCTTGTTTCACGAGTTAAGGCCATTTCTTCTTCTGATGGCACACCCTCAAGGCACCCTAAACATTTAAAGAATTCCTGCATTCGAAAGAAGCTCGCTCGCTGCAGCGAACTCTGCATATTGACCCGAATCATACCGTCAGGATTCAGCACTGCACCCATAGCCTGCAAACCAGCTACAGGATCAGACAGTAAATAAAGCACATCATCACAGTTGATGTAGTCAAAGGTGTGGCCTATGGTGGGTAATTCTTCAATCGGTATACAGTAAAATTCAGTAGGATTAGTAATTTTGTTGTACTCTAAGCGCTTCTGGGCTAATTCGATTGATTTTGACGCAATATCTATGCCGATAATTTGAGCCCCGGGATTTGCCAAAGCCAGCCCTAACAGCTTAAATCCAGACCCACAACCTGCATCTAAAATGTATTTGTCCTGAGTATCAATGCCTGATGATAATGCAGATAGTACGGAATACGGATATGATGAAGCGCTAAATAACTTTGGCTGAGTTGAGCGTCCAGCAGTTGGTTGGGATATGGCAGTGCATCAAACTGAGGCCGATTTTTTTCCATTGCTCTTGAGCTTGATTCATAGTAGTAAGGTTATAAACCGGATTGTCTGGCAAAACTAGAGCGAACAAAGTTGATTAATGATATCCAGCTTCATTCCTTATTGCCGATAAAAAATCTTTACTACTGAAAGAGCCAAGCGAAATGATTTCCTAGGAACATTCCACTTGACTCACTGGTTAGATATTCAACTTCGAGTTAGGTGCTCAAAAACGTAAAAACACCAAACTGTAAGCCTTGTTTAAGATCACTCAATCGCACAAGTTGCTTCGTCAATCTCAGAGGGGTCACTGCCATCACCCCGGGGAGCTTCAGCAATATCAGTAGCCCCATCGACACTCGTGCAACCTCTCATTGCTGCAATCACCAGGTCCGGATCGTCGATAACAGCAGGGTCAGCTGTCGCCTGTGACATAGCTCTACCACCGTCTGTTGTTCCCAGGTCACCCAAAGCATATTGGTAGTAATCAGTGTCAACTTGGTTAGCATCGCATTCACCAACGCCGACATCAAGCGCACACAATCCTACGTCGCCGAGAGCATTTTCGGTGTCACCATCTGCAAGTTCGCCCTCTTCAAGCAACCAAGCTTGTTGGCCTCGGTTAATCGCACCCAGGTTCGTTTGAGCTTCCGTTTCACGGGCGCGGGATGCCTGGTTCAAGAAAGAAGGCAAAGCAATCGCTGCCAGGATGCCGATGATGATGATAACTACGAGCAGTTCGATCAGGGTGAAGCCACCTTCTTCTTTCTTGCGTCGCAGGTGCTGTAGCAGGTTGAATTTCAGGTTGGATTTCATGATGATGTCTCTCCTTAAAGAAGCGGAAGTGTGTTTGTCTAGCTCCTGGTAGCTAGGCTACCCCCGCAATTTTCATTTCATATCACCGGCCTGCAAAATTCTTTCCGGATGGTCTAAATATCCGTGTTTATCCGCACAATTTACAGTCGTATTGCCCTTGATAGGGTGTCAGGAAGGGGGGAAGGGTAGGAGGGGGGAAGGGGGGAGGACTTTGACTAAATTTCGGGGCATTGATTGGCCCCTTTCAGAGTTCAGTCCCTTGAGTGGACTGGCGTGCGTGAGCGGTGAGTTTTGAACTCGGCGTGGTGTGACGGTTCACGATCGCAGCGTTTGCTCCATCACTACGATGTGTAGCACTGTCTTGCTAGATTGGGACTCAACGGTGCTCCTTGAAAAGCTTTGCGTTTATGGCGCAGGGGTATTGCTGTTAGGTCTGTACGGTGTAGCCAGCGTTGGCGATCGCTTGTTTTATCTGTTCGGGGTTTTGGGTCGTTGCAACGGCTACTTGTTTTGTTTTGGGATCTGCTTGTATGGAGGCGTTACTGTCGAGTGACTTTACGGCTTTGGTGATGGTGTCAGCACAGGCGGCGCAGGCCATGTCAGGGACGGTGAGGTTTAAGGTTGTCATCGTTTTTAAGCGTGCTGAAGGTTTACGGTTTCTAAGATAGGCGCTTTCTGGGGAAGGGGCTAGGGGATGGGGGAGGGGGAATGGGGCGAGGCATTGGATGAGGGAGTTCTTGATTAAATGCGAAGATTTTGGCTCCAATGCTTTGCCTATAGGGGATTTGGGAGGGGCGGAGGGGGGAGGGCGAGGCATTGGATGAGGGGATTCTGGCTCAAGTCCGAAGATTTTGGCTCCAATGCCTCGCCCGTACGGGGATTAGGCGAGGCCGATTTCTTGGAGGCGTTGGGTGAGGTATGCGCCAGCGGTGAGGTTAGGGAAGTGGGGTTGGCCGCCGGTGCGGGTAATGCAGGTGGGATGGGGCGATAGATCGACTTCTGGGCGGGGATGGATGAAGAAGGGTAATGAGAAGCGACGATCGCGATCGTTGGCTGGATTTGTGACGCGATGGGTTGTGCTTACGAAAAGGCCATTGGTCAGATTTTGCAGCATATCACCGGTATCGACGATGATTTGTCCGGGAATGGCGGCAACCGGTAGCCAGGTGCCGTCTTTTTGCAAGAGTTCTAAACCAGGGGCTGTGGCCTCACAGAGGAGGGTAATCAGGTTAATGTCCTCGTGGGCGGCCGCCCGTAAGCTGGCAGGGGGAGCATCGGCAGGGATGGGTGGGTAATGAATGACGCGCAGCAGGGTGGGGCTATCTGTGGTCATATTGCTGAAGAATGTCGGCGGCAGATCTAAATAAAGTGCGCAAGCATTCAGCAGCACATTGGCACAGGTTTCTAGCTGCTCGAACAGGTTCACCATTGCTGTGCGGAAGGTGTCAGCCTCTTCCGGCCAGAGGTTGGCTGGCTGGGCCGTTTCGCGACCAATATGCCAGAACTCTTTGAGGTCAGGGTGGGAAGAGTCTTTAGCATGTTCACGTCCAAAGGCGGTAAAGCCGCGTTGTCCTTTTAAAGCAAGGTCTTCATAGCGGTTTTTAATGTCCTCTGGCAGGGAGAAAACGGCCTCGGCAGCGTCGTAAGCGGATTGAATGAGCTGGGGCGAAATGCCGTGATCGGTTAAGGCGAAAAACCCGATCACTTCTAGCGCATGCCCCAAGGTTTGGACGAATGCCTGTTTTTGCGTAGGGTTGGCACCGATAAAGTCCGTCAGACTAAGTACAGGAATGGTTTGCTGCATATTGCCTTGCATAATTGGCATGGCCTCAGGATACATGCTCCCTAAGCCAACATCGCTCTGCATCGGTGCAAGCCCTATACGGCTCTGCTGCCACCAGGGGAGCGATTGAGGGGGTAAGGCAGCATATTGAACTTCAGTTCAATATATTGGTATACGGTAGCTCAAACGTCACGTCAATTAGGCAGGCAGGACTTGGCGACCTATGCCTCAAGGAATTCCCATATATTCAGCCCTGCGCGTCATTTCAGCTTCAAAGTCTGGCAGTTCGCGTCCTGCCGTGAT
>JBCBTQ010000384.1:0-3588 GCA_039818605.1 Cyanobacteria bacterium J06639_14
CCTGGGCTGGCAGCGCATCGTAGGGTTCCCCTACCTCCCCTGTGAAGAAGGCATAGCGCCGCGCCAGATTACTTAGTTCCTCGTCATTGGGGGCAATGAGCCCTTCAGCCCAACCCCAGGAGTAGAGAATGGCTTCGGCGAAACTGTGGTAATCAATGTAAATACCGGAAATATCGTCAGGAACTGGCGCATAAATCCGGTCTAGTTCAGGGGTGGGATCATTGAGTAGTTCGGGGCCATTGGGTTCAAACAGTGTTGCCACATATTCGCTAACGGCAGCGCTTTCGGGTTCCGAAAAGGGGCCACTACCGTGATAACTGTCGGAAGCCGGATTATCAGTAGACCCAATCCCCGTAGTCCCATCGCTCGCCACACCATTGGCCCACTCAAATCCGTAGTTCCGGTTGAGATCTACCCCGTAGTTGGGGAACGGAGCAGGCTCATCTCCGGGTTGAGGATTGGGATTCGTATTTTTCCGCCACAGATAACCCTGCTCTGCAATCTTGCGACCATCTGGGTTAACAATGGGAACAATGTGAATTTCATTGTGGTCCAGGAGCCAGGTCGTGTCGGCATCGACGCCATATCCTGCAACCAGTTCCTCCGCAAAGCGCGTCACCAACTCAGCCGTAGTGTACTCGCGGGCATGAATGGCTGCCTGCATGAAAAGAACGGGCTTCTCGCTGCCGTCTGCCGGTGTAGACGATTCATTCGTCAGCTTCAGGGCAAAGATGTCGTAACCCTCGGCACCTCCGGGCGTGATTTTGTCGTAACTGTCGCCAATGTCGATCCAAGAGGCCAGCTCAGGATTTTCAACCGCCAGTGCCTCTAAATCACCAAAGGTTTCTTCAACTGTGCGATAGCTGGCGAAAAATGGGATGCCTTCGTCAAAAATAGTGCCTTCGATATCTTCCACGACCACAGCATCATAGGCAGGGTCAGCCGTGCTGATGGCGACATCGATTGAGGTCGATTCTTCCCCCTCTTCAAGATCATCCTGGATAGCGGTAAACGTCACCAGTTGAGGCGTATCCCAGTTTTCCGGCGTAAATGTGAGCGCATCGACTGCTTCGATCTCAGTCGTATCGGGTGTGAAACTCACCGTCACATCTTCAGTGGGAGCCGTGGCCAACTCCACAATCAGGGTTTGCTCCGTGCCGCCTTCGCTCAGCCCAAACTGGTCGCCGGGAAGCGAAATCAAAACATCTGGTGCGAGGGGAACGCCACCAACATTGTCGAGTACCCACAGATCACCATCGTCGTTCTCCATGACGAAGCTGACGTAAATCGACTGCCCTTCATAGGCGCTTAAATCCACCTCAAAAGTTTGAAAGGCACCGATGAAATCATCTGAAGTATAGGTGGCGACGGTCTCATAGCTAGTCTGATCAAGCTGATCCCCCGTTGAGACGCGCACAGAGAAATCCGTCGGGGCATTGCCCGCAAACGTCAGGGCGTCGAAGGACAGCGTACTGTTATCAGCATCAGGCTGCAGCAGAGTGGTCACTAACCAATCTTGAGCTAGTCCATCCTCAATGTCTTCGCCAAAGACAAAGGCCACACTGTTGCCTCCCAGTGAGCCCACAGACCATTCATTCGCTCCCGGGAAGAGCTGCTCCCCCTCACCATTGAACGACGTCCAGCCCGGTGGGGGAAAGCTACCGCTAAAGTCTTCCTCTAATACCGCCAAAACGGAGGCGTAGGTCGCCATGGTCTCATCCTGAAATGCCAAGGCTGATTGCACGTTCCCTGTCGTGACGTCTAAAGTCCAGTTACCTCCTTGCTGAGTGCTGCCAATACGGGTGCTAGAGGCCGCAATCGTGGCTCCGATCAGATCCTGCAGGTGGGCAATGAAGGCGGCTCCGGCGGGACCAGCCGCAACGTTACATCCGTAGAGCAACACCTCAGCGTCAGGCTGCAAGGCGTTGCGCCAGGATTTCAGCGCATCTGAGTAGTGATCAAGTGACGCATCGTCAAGTGAGGTGTTGCCGAGGTATAAAGTGCCTGAATACCCATGCGAGACGATATGGATGCTGGCAATGTTGGTACAACCAGATAGGAAGGTTGTGATTTGGGCGATGCCATCCTTAGCGGGGTCAAGGAGAATGACATCAGAATCGGGGGTCACCCCAGCAATGAGACTTGCCGAGTCGTCAATGGATTGATCGATGAACACAAGACGATCGCGTATGCTGCGATCGCAACGCTTGAAAATTGAATATTTCACAGTCGAAACCGTTGGTAAATGCCATGCCAAACTCTGGAGAAAGCGCCTAACACTGCTCCAGAATCTGAGTAATTAAACACAATTTGCGCCCTAGAATTCACTTCTCCTTGCACAAACTTTGGCGCAATGTACAAAGAGAAAACCTTAACCTCTAGACAAAAGAAACATCAAAGACACAGATGCTTTTGCCCCACCTAAAATCCTTTAAGGTGGCCAGATCGCGCGAGCTCTAACAAGGCAAATTCAGACAAGAATGTCTCTCAAACTGGTAGACAATGTCTCCGATTCCCTACTCTTAAATGGTCAAACACGCTACACTTTTACAAACACTTAATGACTTTATCTCCTAATAAATTAAAGACAAATTAAAATACCGATCGACATGCAAATGCGGCAGCTTATGTAAGCTCAACCAAAGTTTAATAAACAAAAATTGATGAGGTTTGCTTGGCAAGGTTTGTCGTTGATCACAATAGGAACATATTCAAATTATGCTGACTTTTAACTCGAAAGCCAGCCAACCATTAGCTCTCTATATAGACTTTAAGGGTGTTTCATCCGACTGAAAGCTATTGGCAGCTGACAAAATTGGGTGGGAATAAGCACGGCCTTGCCCTTACCATTAGGGAGCAGATTGGTATCGGGGAAATTCCTCCTACCACCATCAAGTAACCCTCCACACCGACGATCCCCCGCTATTTCTTGGCCAGAACGATCGTTCTCAATCCGGTTTACCCACCGCCTAATCGAGCGATGCGACCTGTTGTGTCTCTACAGGTATCACCTATTTCCCATAATGGGGGTTAGCCATTCGGATTCGGTATCATACGTTGTTATATGATGCGCAAATGATCAATGGAGTCGGACTGCTGAAGTATGGCTGCAATTTTTGCCTATGCTGCTGTAATGCTGTTTATAGAAACCGCTCAACCAGCCTCTACACAGAATTCTGTCTTGTCTGAGTTGCCTGACGGTGAGCATTATTACTTGGGGCATTCATCATCGGAACTGTTTGATACCCCCTATGTTTTATTCCATAAATGGGGGCGCATCGTTGTTGGAGTCGATAGTCGTTCACCCTCTGGTCTTGCCTGCTTTAAAGGATTCATTGAGGACAACACCATTGTTGACGCTACGCGTGTACTGCCTCCATACACACCCGATGCTGAGTGGGACTATCGCCCCGGTGAAATGCTTGATTTGAGCAACTATGAAAGACATCCCGACGCGATCGCGGCAACCGACAGATCGACTTTAAGTACCTGTCTCGATGTGTTTGCCAGATAGCATTGATGCATTGACAAAATATGAGTCATTGATTAGCTGACTGCGGCACGACTAACCCTAACAAGCAGAGTACG
>JBCBTQ010000385.1:0-3546 GCA_039818605.1 Cyanobacteria bacterium J06639_14
CTTGTCCTGTGAGAACATCCCACCACCATGGTGCGGTGCTCCCAGCAATCAGAGCTACCGTAATAGGAACAAAAAGCAGCTTCCAGTAAGAATCCTTGCTTTTACTCTTTTCTTCAGACATATTGCACAGCCTTAAAATTTTGCTTTACAGGAATTTTATCGAGACAGATTTCACAATGAGTTGGTGAAAACGAAGATAGTACGTCACTGTGTATCTTCTGCTTAAACCTTGCTGGCATGGATGGAGGAGGCTCTGCTATGAACTGACACAACGCGCGTTACAGGCCCGGTCTCTCTGGCAAGTGCGTGCACAGAAACCGGGTTCCTGTAACTGCTATTTTCAAGCCTACGCTAATCGCCGAAGTGATTGATGATGGCTTGGGCAAACTCAGAACACTTCAAAGGCGGATTAACGGGGGGATCCATCATGCGGGCGAGGTCATAGGTGACCTCACGATTCGCGATCGCCGCCGCCAGTCCTTTTTTGATGAGATCAGCCGCCTCTTGCCAGCCCAGGTACTCCAGCATCATCACGCCTGACAGAATCACCGAACCTGGATTAATGCGATCCAGGCCAGCGTGCTTAGGCGCGGTCCCGTGGGTTGCTTCAAAAATAGCGCACTGATCCCCGATATTGGCCCCGGGTCCCATCCCTAGCCCACCGACGATCGCCGCTGCCGCATCGGATAGATAATCCCCATTCAGGTTCATCGTTGCCAAAATGGAATACTCGTCCGGTCGGGTTTGAATTTGCTGGAAGATGCTGTCGGCAATGCGATCGTTCACCATGACCTTCTTCTGCCATTGGCCATTGCCATGGCTGTCCCAAATGCTACTGAGAATAGCTTCCACTTCAGCCCGAACTTCGGCCTGCTTTTCAGCGGTCAGTGCATCGTACCCAGGTTCAATCTTGCGAGCATTATCCTCAACCGCAATATCGGGATTAGCTTCCTGATTGCTCAAAATCCAAGATTCCCGCTCAGTGACACACTCAGCGCGGAATTCAGTGGTCGCCAGTTCATACCCCCAGTCACGGAAAGCCCCTTCCGTGTACTTCATGATGTTGCCCTTGTGGACGAGAGTTACCTGTTGTTTGTCCGGCGGTAAGCGCAAGGCATGCTTAATCGCTCGACGCACCAGTCGTTGGCTGCCCAGCTTGCTGATGGGCTTGATCCCGATACCTGAGTCCAGGCGGATTTGTTTGCTGCCATGTTCTGAGGTGGCGGGAATTAACTCTTCGTTCAGGATGCGGATCAGGCGATCGCCGACTTCACTCCCTTGTTTCCACTCAATACCTAGGTAGATGTCTTCGGTATTCTCCCGATAGACGATCACATCCAACTTTTCGGGGCTTCTGTGAGGTGACGGGGTGCCCGCATAGTATTTGCATGGGCGTACACAGGCATAGAGGTCATTAATCTGCCGTAGGGCTACGTTAAGGGAGCGAATTCCCCCTCCCACTGGCGTTGTTAACGGGCCTTTAATCGCCACGCCAAAATCGCGAATGGCTTGCAGGGTATCCTCAGGCAAATACTGATACTGTCCATATAAGTCGCAAGCTTCGTCCCCAGCATAAACCTTGAACCAAACGATGCGACGTTGGCTGCCGTAAGCGTGCGCGATCGCCGCATCAAAGACTTTTTGAGCTGCAGGCCAAATATCTACCCCAGTACCATCACCCCGAATAAAGGGAATGATGGGGGTTTCTGGGACAATGGGTTCACCTTCTTGAAACGTAATTCTTTCCCCAACGGTGGGAGGAGTGATGCGTTCGTACATGGCACTACGCTAGATTTACTGAACAGTTCTTAAGTACGATGATTACTCTACCTCGGATGAAGGAATACACTTCATTATTAGTAGGTAGTTGGTGACCAGAGGATAGTTGATTCCGACATGAGCAGTTCTATTGCCGACAATCCCCAAGCATCTGTAGAACTGCTGGCGTCTCTAAAGACCCAGCTGCAGGATACGCAGCCCCCCAAGCAACTCCCCATTATTGCGCAACTGATAGCGGCTCAAGTGCCTGGATATCAGATTTTGATGGAGTTCCTTCTGGCAGCTAAGTCACAATCGCTGACCACTATCAGCACCGGACGAACCCTGCAGTTACTTCATCAGGTTCAAGATACTCAGGTTCAAGCCTTCTTAGCGGAGCATTTTCCAGCGGGCATCGTGTTACTCCCCCCTACTTGCAAGATTGACTACACAGAAATTCAAAGTGCGTTGATCCAACAAGACTTTGAAGTGGCCGATCGCCTAACCCTACAAAAGATGTGTGAATTGGCAGGTCCCTTAGCGGCCAAGCGCAAATGGCTCTACTTCACAGAAGTGAATGCCTTCCCGGAAGTCGATCTGCAAACCCTTGATCACCTTTGGTTTGTCTATTCAGCGGGAAAATTTGGCTTCTCCCAGCAGCGGCGAGTCTGGCTAGGTGTAGGTAAAAATTGGGAAAGTCTCTGGTCTAAAATTGCTTGGAAAGAAGATAATCTCTGGACCCGTTATCCTAGCGGATTTGTTTGGAACTTAGAAGCTCCAGTTGGTCACCTGCCTCTGACAAATCAGTTAAGGGGAGTCAGAGTTATGGATGCTTTGATGAACCATCCTGCTTGGGAAACGAAAAATTCAGGCTGAGTTTGGTTCTTGATTCCCTACCCCACTCATAGGGCCGCAAACCATGACGAGTCTTGCCATCCTGCGAATTCTCTTTTTTGCCTAACGCTCCGGATGGCTGTGAGCCGCGTCTCGCCATTGCACGACGACTTTGAGAGTCTGCTTTATCTAGGTTGTTGATCGCTTACAAGTGCTTAACGAATATGACACGATGCTCTCCTACACCGTCGTAGTCCAAATGATAGGGCACACCGTCTTCTTGAGTCTCGCTCGGTTCAGCCTCAAATCCCATATGCAGATGATAAGCAATTGAACTTTTATTGACAGGAGAAGTCACACATTTAATGCGGGTATGCCCCAATCCTTGAACGGTTTGAAAAAACTGTTTATACAATGTACCCGCTATACCTTGTTTTCTAAATTCAGGATGAATACCGACGAAGTGAATGTACGCTTCTTTCGAATGAGACTGTGACAAAAAGCCTATTAAAAAACCAATTATTTTGTCATCTAATTCGGCGATAAAACTTGTCTCGCAAAAGTGAGTAAAAAAGAGCTTGGGAAGCATATCGCTCATTCGTCGCCCTCCCCACCATTCATCCAGAACGCTAATGATAGGGCTGTAGTCACTAGGACAAGCGTTACGGATCTTTACAGGGTTTCCCATGCCTCTAGTCACAAGTCTTCAAATACCGCTTCAATGCTAACCTAAGCAACCTAACGCTCAATCTGGAAAGTTAGGGTCAAAAGGGTCTGTGGGTAGGACTGATTCTCTACTGAGAGAAAATCGTGTTGGCGCGACAGAGGAAAGTTGAGGGCACTTCTGGTGAAGGTGTAAGGCGAAGATTCGGGTGCACTATCAGGGTTTTGCCTGAGGGCATTTCGCTGCCCTCAGACGCCCGCTTCGCACGTCCTTCGGCCTACGACCAGGGC
>JBCBTQ010000386.1:0-3531 GCA_039818605.1 Cyanobacteria bacterium J06639_14
TACCATAAGTTGGCAAATGGAGGATTTATCCCTTGCCAACTTATGGTAGATAATATAGTTTGACAATTACCCTCAGGGGTACTAATACTTGCCAATTTAGTCTGAATGTCTATGGGAAATTGGCAGCTAACTCTTATTAGATCGACAGTTGCAGTCTATCTACCCAAACCAAAATGGATACACGTTTTCATTGCAGTATATTTCACTAAACTAAATTGTCTGGCCGTTTGACGCGGCTGGATCAGGTCAGCGATGGTCAAAGACCAGCCTGCGGCGATCGCCGCATCGCCATCAAGATGAACAGCTATAGTACGACACGCCACCAACGTCAGAAAACGCGCTAGGTCTTAGACGATAGTATTTATCTTCTACTGCTTGTGATTGCTCATCATAGGGATGGCTCAGGACTTCTTGCAACTCTTTAACTAACGTGTAGTCACCCTGCATGGCTTGTTGATAGGCAGGGACAATCAACCACTCTCGCCATGTGTATTTTGGGTTAGTCTGTTTCATATTTGTTGATATCTCAGCCAAATTGCCGTCGTTAATGAGGTTGCGCCAGCTTTTTAGCCAAGTTTGCCATTGTTCATCGAGTTGTTGTGACGTTTTACCATAGAAGCTCTTTTTCAATGCTGAGACATCCTCTGGTATGTGGGATAACTCGCGGAAGAAAATGGTGTAATCCACATCTGAGTGGGTCATTAGCTGCATTAATTGCTTAAATAGCTCTGGGTTAAATTCAGTCAAGCCAAGTTTGGCCGCCCACATTGTTTGGATTTGTTTTTGCATGGCTTCTGCAAAGCCACGGCCTACTTGGTCGAACTGTTCTAAAGCTTCAGCATCTTCTGCCAGTAGCGGTCTCACAGCTTTCCAAAACATATAATAATTCGTTTCTGCTGCGATGGGCTGATTGAAGAATGCAAAGTGTTCGCCGCCGCCAGTCCATGGTTGAAACCAAGGGTCAAAAATTTCACAAAACCCAAAGGGGCCATAGTCGAGGGTAAAGCCACCAGCGGCGCAGTTGTCACTATTAAAATTACCCTGGCAATAACCAACCCTTAGCCAATTGGCCACCAGTGAAATTAGACGCTGGCGAAATAGCTTAGCCAACTCAACCAATTGATCTGCAAAGTTTAGATCTGCAATAACAAGGGTTTGATTAATGTCGCGTTTGTATTCTCGCTCAATTAAATGCGACACGATCATGCGCAGCTCTTCTGATGCTTTTGGATGAGCATTGCTACGGGCACGACGAGCAAATAACTCTAGCTGACCCACCCGTAAAAAGGAGGGTGCAACGCGAGTTGAAATGGCCACAGGATTGTCCACCAAAACATCAGGCTCGGTGGAGTAGGAGTCTTGAGAATACCAAGGCCGGGTAACGGTCTCAGATTTAGAAACATACAGTGTGAAAGCGCGCGATGTTGGCACACCTAAAGCCTGCATATAGTCTTGCGCTAGAAACTCACGCACACTTGAACGGAGTACTGCGCGACCGTCGGCACCACGGCAATACGGCGTTGAGCCACCCCCTTTTAATTGCATTTCCCAGCGCTGGCCATTGAGTATTCCTTCAAATACAGATATCGCCCGACCATCGCCATAACCATTACCCGTACCGAATGGGCAATTTTGGATATATTCGGTGCCATAAATCGACAGTGCATACCCCGTCGCCCAGCCCACCTGACGCATCGGCTCATGCGTAGCAGAGAGATCACCCGAAAATACCTGGCGAAATTTTTCATCCAGCGCCAGCTCATCGCTCAACCCAAGTTCCTGAAAAAAAGTGCTGCTATGGGCTACATATTCTGGTTCTGCCAGCGGCGTGGGTGTCACAGGTACAAAATGACCCGAAAAAACCTGGCGGGCACGGTGATCATCACCATCTCCGGTGGCATCCGGATCGGCATTTAAGGTATCCATCAGGGAATAGTCCGCCAATCGCACAAATTCATCGAATGTGGTTACGCAGGGCTCAGCAGGTGGTTTAGATGGAGTTGACATTGTTGCTAGCGACCGTATTAGTCAGTCGTCTTGAAGAAATTTCTCTAAGGATAGATCGAATCGTATAACGACCAAGATCACCGGGCGGACCAACACGAGTGATCGTGGAAAAACTAAAAACCTCAAATGAAGCGAACGACGTGGAAAAACCGAAAACGTAGCCAACTCCGGTGCATCGCCTTGTTATCCGCCTGTATTTGCCGCTAGGAAGCCCGCAAGATCTTCTCCATCTTACGTCCCTTTGCGAGTTCATCCACCAATTTGTCCATGTATCGGGCCTGTTGGGTCAAGGGTGTTTCTATTTCTTCTACTCGATACCCGCAGATAACACCAGTAATCAGACTTGCATTCGGGTTGATCGTTGCTTCAGCGAAGAATTGTCGAATCGTAGCGTTGTTTTCAACCAGAGCTTGCAGTTTCGTCTCGTTGAATCCCGTAAGCCATGAAATTACCTGATGAAGTTCGTCAACAGTTCGACCCTTCTTCTCAACCTTTGCAACGTAAAGCGGATAGACCGAAGCAAATGTCATGTTAGCGACTCGTTCATCGTGTTTATGCGTGGTCTTCATGTCTGGCTCCTCATCGTTTGTGTGACAAGCGAAATTGATTGTCGAGTCATTAGTGTGGATAACGGCTAGCGCGTCACCGGACGGCGACAATATTTGCATCATACCGATAGCATCTACCTCCGTTCTGTGTGCACGGGATGGTTAAGCCCATTAGACTCGCTCCACTTCATAGTAATTATTTCGCCCTTCATCTACGTAGGTTTCCAATACGTGAAACTGGGCCTCTCGCAAGATACTTTCGTATCGTTCCCGCCCGAGGGAACGGCACTTATGACCTGTGTTCATATCAGCCCAGATCCCAATTTCAACAGGTGCTGTGAACAAGAAACGACCTCCAAGTGATAGAAGTTCGGATACTCTGCGGATTAGCACGACCTGATCTTCTTCGCTCAAGAGGAAGATCAGTCCAATGGATATGACTGCACTGAACTTCCGCCCAAAGTAGTCACTTTCCAGGGCATGTGCGCATTCGACGGGAATATCTGGGAACCGGACTTTAAACTCGGATACAAGCGTAGGCGACGAATCTACTGCCCAAAGCTTTAATCCTGCGACGGCGAGTGTACGAGTAACAGGAATGCCACCGCCGCAAGCAATCTCAAGTACATCGCTACCAGCGGGGAGTGAGTGTGCCCATTGTTCAATAACACCGATGCCTATCGTCGAACGATCCCGGACGTTTAAGAATTTTCGAGCATGATTCTCGTATGCTCTTGCTGAATCTGAAAACATATCCTTAAGGTGAGAGCCGGGGCCTAACTATCTCACTATAATCATCCCCCCGCTGCACGACAGCGCCATAGACCCATCGCCTATTCTGGTCATGCTAGACAGCCCGCTTGACGGCGCTTTAAGCGGTCGGCTTACGCCGATAGCGATCGCAGCAGGAATCGTCAAGCTATAAGATAATCGTACAAAATTATCCCCCAGCAACGATATGGACTGGCTGCTAGAC
>JBCBTQ010000387.1:0-3515 GCA_039818605.1 Cyanobacteria bacterium J06639_14
GCAAGTTATAAACGATAGTCGAGGCTACCTGGCTGAACTGCTAGCCAAGGCAATTAACCGCAATGCCCTCGAACAAGAGGTATCAGTTGACGATTTTGCACAGCGCTACCCCCAAACGCCCCATCGTCTTGAAAATAGGCGGCACGATTTTCGTTGACAATCACCTCTAGGGGCACGCCAAATTCTTTGCAGTAGCCCAGTAATGCTGTGTGATGGTAAGGAATACGGGCTGGACCAAGATTGAAGTAAAGGGTCGGATCTTGATCGAAAGGCACGGTTTCCGTTTGGCCAAACTCTGACAGCGTATCGCCACCGCGTACCGTCCAGCAGCGCCCCCCAGCGCGATCGTGAGCTTCCAAAATACGACAGCGATAGCCTGCCTTGGCTAACTCATAGGCTGCTGTCATCCCTGCAATGCCCGCACCCAAGATCACCACACTGGCATTATTTCCAGACTGTGTCCTGATCTCGGGGCGTTGCTGTGTCGTAGCCTGGGACGGCAACCAGCCCATCGCTTTTAGGGTAGTCAAGACAGCAGTCGTTCCTCCAGCACGAGCAACCAGATTCATTAACGTACGTCGTTTCATCGCTTCAGTTGTGAAGGGGGCAGCATCCCTGATATGGCTAGGGTAAGGTTAGTGCAGAGAGAAGCCATCCTCAAGCAATGATGTTGCAACTTGTCCAGCAAGTGGCAGCATTGCTGAAAGCAAATCAGCGTAAATAGATGATTTCTATCAAAAAACTGCAAAAATTTATCTCTTGCCCTCATCAAGACTGGCTTAAGCCAGAAATTAGCAGGATTAGAGCGAATAGTAGCGGTTTTCCTGCATCCAAACCGTATTACGGTTGTCAAATTCAAACCTAGAAAAATTACCGAAAATACAGCGGGTTGTTATCAGCAAGCCCCCATCTAGTCCCGTGGTTCTAGCAATGTCTCTTCCTGAACGAAAAAGGCATACTGAATTTGCATTGTTTGATACTATACTTCGCTAGAATCTATGATCTTCTATCTGCTACCGGCTACCGTCGTTTGTGCCATTTGTCTCCATGCCTTATCCCAAGACGCAGACGCTTCGATGACCGATATGAAAAACTGGGGCTTCATCCTTTTAGCCGCTGCGATTTGGCCTGTAACCCTGCCCTCAATTTTGGTAAAAAAGTATCAGCAGTGGAATACACGTTACCTCAAGTCTGCCAACTGCTAAGGACTGAGATTAGCGCGACATGAAGCGATCGCGCTGATGGTGGCGACAAAAGTCCATTACAGGCTTGATTGCTGTACTGGTCGTCATCACGGTAACTGGCTAATCGCGACTAGCGTCTTCTTCCGTAGGCAAGTTAAAGCACTGAATAGGCAGGCTAG
The DNA here is from genome assembly GCA_039818605.1 of Cyanobacteria bacterium J06639_14. Lineage (GTDB taxonomy): Bacteria > Cyanobacteriota > Cyanobacteriia > Phormidesmidales > Phormidesmidaceae > SIO1E4. The sequence continues at coordinate 1,364 of JBCBTQ010000387.1, forward strand.
CCAAGCGATTTACGGCTTCGTATGCCCAGTCTGTTGGGTAAACATCGGAAAAGGCAGAAGCAAATTGACCGGGTGGGCAGGTAACTTGGGCTTGGCCTACTGTCGCTTCAGGTTTGGGTACCGTTTGGGTTTGAGTCTGGGTTGGATGAGTTGAGGTGGCAGGAGAAGCCTCGCCAGACATTTCCGGCGCGATCGCCAGGAAAAAGACAGACGCGATCAGCATGTCCACGATAGGTAAGCTCCTACAGATATCCCTAGTATTCTAACCATTTGAGTTTGACAGCCGCTTGGCTAGGCTGCGTATTTCTCTCTTGAATTCCCACGCAAATCGGCGTTGGCATCACCTGTGATTATTACTATGGCTGATCAACAGGCTATCTCACAGAACTAACCGAATCAACTGCGGCGCAATACCCTAGCTCATAAGTCACAGATACCTCTAAGCAGCTAGCAAACAACATTGTGGTGATTAGGTGCAGTGACTTCTTGACCTAAAGCATTATCTTGTTGTCGACTAGGAATCTGAATGATGAACGTTGCGCCCTCACCTGGAGTAGAGATGCAGGTGAGTTTGCCACCATGTTTTTCCGTAATAATCTGATAGCTAATGGACATGCCCATGCCAGTCCCTTTGCCGAGCGATTTGGTTGTAAAAAACGGATCAAAGACACGGCGTTGAACTGTTTCAGGTACACCAGGGCCATTGTCAGCGATCTCGATTTGCACCCATTGATTCTCTATGACTGAAGTCCGCAGGGTGATTTGGCTAGGATTTTCTCGAATTTCTTGATAGGTTTGTTCGGCGTTAACTTCTTCTAATGCATCGATGGCATTGGCCAGAATGTTCATAAAGACTTGATTGAGCTGCCCAGGATAACAATCCACTCGCGGTAAATCGCCATAATCTTTAAACACCTGGATAGCGGGGTGCTCCGGTGTATCTTTCAAACGATGCTGCAAAATCAGTAGCGTACTGTCGAGCCCGTCATGGATGTTAACGTCCTTAAAGTCCGCTTCGTCCATGCGTGAGAAATTGCGCAGCGACAGTACAATCTGACGGATCCGATCCGTACCGAGGCGCATCGAATTCAGCATTTTGGGCAGATCTTCCTGCAAAAACTCCAGGTCGATTTCTTCTGCTTCCCTTTGAATTTCTGCACTTGGGTTGGAATAGTGCTGCTGATACAGCTGTACAAAGTTCAACAGATCCTCCGCATACTGTTGGGCATGGGATAGATTGCCGTGAATAAAGCTGACTGGGTTATTGATTTCGTGGGCAACCCCCGCCACTAACTGCCCCAGGCTCGACATCTTTTCAGCTTGCACGAGCTGCATCTGTTGTTGGTTCAGTTGTTCGAGAGCCTCTTCTAAGTCGGCATTTTTTTGCCCGAGCTGATTCAACAATCGTTTGACTTGCTGAATCAGTTGATTCAGTGAGGTCGCTAAAATACCAACCTCGTCATAACTCTTGACGGGGGCTTGAAGATCAAAGTTGTTTTCTTCAGTAACGCGGCGAGCCACATTGGTGACGGTCTGGATGGGTCGAGCGATCGCCCGACTGGTATACAACGCTAACCCAACTGCGATCGCTGCTGATATGAGCAGACTCCCGATGATAATTTGAGTCCGCAGAATTTCAGCTTGATGCAGGGCGGTTCCTGCGGCTTGCTCCTGCTGGTTTACGGCATCTATAAAAGGTGCAAGCTGATCTGCAAACTCAATGAAGGCGGCAAATTCTAGACTTGTGACAAACGCCAACAACACCTGCTCGGCAATCTCTAAATCCTCTGGTGTATTACCAAGCGCGGTAACGGTTTGCACAAACGTCTCAGTTCGAGTTTTGAACTGGTCTACGGTAAGTTCGTATCCGTCAAGGAGTACATGAAGTTCAATGTCTGAGACCGCAGCGTTCTGCTCAACTGCTCCGGCCTCACTAGCTGTGGTGTTCGCAATATAGGCCTCTTCATGGATTAGACGGTGTCCATTTAAGATGGCCTTAATCGCTTCAATCCGATCGAGAAGGGCTTGGCTTTCAGCTTGAAAGCGAACGGGACTATCTAAATAGGGTGAAAGCTGCTTGGCTGGGCGGTTATGGAGGATGCGCGTTTGCAATTCACCAAGGAGCTTGCGTTCAGCACTTGCTAAACGTTGA
>JBCBTQ010000388.1:0-3511 GCA_039818605.1 Cyanobacteria bacterium J06639_14
CTACTTGTCGCGCTAAGCTGATTTCGCGTCGACGCGAGCTGCCCTTCAGGTCATCGAGAGAGACGCTAAAGTTGTCGGCAACTGTCTCCATCAATACTTCTGGTGAGACCTCGATTTTTTCTGCCGTTGGATTCATGATCGGCATGAGATTTTCGACCGTCATGGGTAGGCCTGAAATGGATGTGTAGGCGATCGCCCGAATCAGGGCTCCTTCCAGCTCACGAATGTTGGAGGTGTAAGTAGATGCAATGTATTCAATCACGCTCCTTGACAAGCGCACATTTTCGTATTCCGCTTTTTTCTGCAAGATCGCCATGCGCGTCTCAAAATCAGGAACTTGAATATCGGCGATCAGTCCCATGGAGAAGCGTGAACAGAGTCGTTCTTGTAAGCGCGGGATTTGGTTCGGGGGGCGATCGGAGGCAAGAACAATTTGCTTGCCGGATTCATGCAGTGTATTAAATGTGTGGAAAAACTCTTCTTGGGTGTATTCTTTGCCTTCGATGAACTGAATGTCGTCAACAAGCAGTACATCTACTGCCCGGTAATGGTCCCGGAACTGCTGCATGCTGTCTTTACGGATCGCTGTAATTAAGTCATTGGTGAATTGTTCGGTAGACACATAGGAAACGCGAGAGTGATCGCTGATTTCTAGCCGATAGTGGCCAATGGCCTGCATTAAATGTGTTTTGCCCAGTCCGACTCCGCCACATAGGAAAAGAGGATTAAATTCGCGACCGGGAGATTCAGCAACGGCCAAAGCTGCTGCATGAGCCATCCGATTATTGGCACCGACGACAAAGCGCGAAAAAACTGCTTTGGGATTCAGGCCCACGGACCGCGATTCATGAATATCTAAAGCTTCTAAAGGTGCTTGCGGGGCAGGCGTCGGCCAACCAATGTCAGGCGTTGCTATGCCCCCTTCCAAGAGACCATTAGGACTCTCACCGATGTCCACAACTACTTGAATATCGACAGATCGCCCGAGAATATTGGCAACCACAGTCGCAATGGTGCCGATATAGTGCTTTTGCAACCAGTTACGAGCAAATGGGTTCGGAGTCGAAATGACCAAAGTTGTTTCTGAGAGCACCTGTGCCCGAGCTGGTTTGATCCAGGTTTCGAAGGTTGGTCGGCTGAGTTGATCTTGAAGTTCTCCTAAGACCTGTTGCCATAGACCCTCCAGTGCCTTTTCCACCCCATACCTCCACCAGTTGTCAAAGATTTTGACCGAGCCTGCATCGAGGCACAAGCTCAGCAATTCGGTTTAGTCATACTCAAATGCCTTGCTTCTAGCCTGTAGACGTTTCTGGAAACGTGGATAATTGCAGCCTGTCAAGCATTGAATCAATTCTTTGCAGATACTTGGCAGCTGCCCATAAGACTCTCGGCGTATGAATGTCCCATGAAGCAATAGGCTTGAGTTTACTAGCGTACTCTATCTTCTTTCAAAAGGCAGGGACGAATCTGTATTTAGTGCTGTTGTCTGATTGAGAACGCTAGCTGTGTAAATGCCCAGTGAGCGTCAGTGATTTTGATCACATTTATCGCCACTTTGAGCTAAAATCTATAGAAATACAAGAGATACAGGGCACACCACGGAGTGGTTAGAAGCAAGGTACAGTTTACCAATTGCTATTAGAAAACTTCTGATATATCGAGTATATCGAGGTTTAAGGCCTGGTCTCAAGCCTGATGAGAGAGTATCGGCCATTTGAGTATGCGCTATCGATGTGACTACGCGAGAAGTGGTCCCTTACGAGCTAATCGATCTACCAACAGCTTTACCATAAAGCCTATAGCTGTGCTGTAAATCATGGTTGAATCCGTAGGCTGCTTGCCTGCCCTGGATTCTAGCTCTTATCAATTATTTTTGTTGCCAATTTGTGAAGAGAGATTGCTTATGCAACCGGCTGATCCATCCAATCGTTCTACCTCATCAGAACCTCAGGTTAAGAGACATCGCGTTTTTACCTATGGGGTTTTGACGTTTTTGGGGACAGGCGCTTTAGTGTTGCTTAACCAAACGACGCCGTCGCGGGCGTCCTTGTCAGAGTGGTTTTTGCCTGAGTCTCAGATGCTGACTCAGCAGGTGCCAGCTGCCCCTGAGGCGGTATCCATTGAACGAGCCGGAGACAGTAATTTTATTGCGTCAGCCGTCGATCTGGTGGGTCCTTCTGTCGTGCGGATTGATGCTGCTCGTACAGTGGTGCAGCAATTTCCCAGCGTGTTTAACGATCCCTTCTTTCGTCAGTTTTTTGGCGATACGGGGATTCCTGATGAGCCCCGCACCCGCGTGGAAGAGGGGACGGGTTCCGGTTTTATCATTGATGCTCAGGGTGTTATTTTAACCAATGCTCATGTGATTGAAGGGGCTGACCGCGTGTTGGTTACCCTGCGAGACGGTCGCGAGTTTCCGGGTGAGGTCGTAGGCGAAGATCCCCTGACAGATATTGCGGTCATCCGCGTAGAAGCTTCTGATTTGCCTGCGGTTACGCTGGGGAATTCGGAGCAGCTGCGCCCAGGGGAGTGGGCGATCGCCATTGGTAATCCTTTGGGATTAGACAATACTGTAACTGCTGGAATTATTAGCGCCACAGGGCGTTCCAGTGCTCAAATTCGCGTGCCCGATAAGCGGGTCAGTTTTATTCAAACAGATGCTGCGATTAATCCAGGCAACTCCGGCGGTCCGCTGTTAAATGAGCGCGGTGAGGTCATTGGTGTTAACACAGCCATCATTGGCGGTGCTCAAGGTCTTGGGTTTGCGATTCCCATCAACACGGCTCAAGAAATTGCGCAAGAGCTGATCGCCAAGGGATATGTGGATCATCCCTATCTTGGTATTCAGATGCGTACGTTAACCCCAGCGGTACGTGAGGTGATTAATGCCCAAGCGCCTGAGGCTATGAAAATAGAGGCTGAAACGGGTGTGGTGATTCTCGGGATACAACGCGATTCGCCAGCGACTAAAGCGGGTTTACGAGTTGGCGATGTGATCTTGACAATGGATGGGCAAGCAATTCAGGACGCCGAAACGGTCCAAAGAGTTGTGCAAGATAGTGAAATAGGGACCTCAATCAGTTTAGAAATTGATCGCCAAGGTCGGCTGGTGGAACTCACTGTTAGCCCAGAGCCGTTACCTGTTGGCTGACACAGCAACATCAAGAAGCAGCGTATAGGGAGAGTTGGTGATGTCCCTATACACTCTGAATAAAGAAAAATAGTGAGCCACTTGGCTCGGCTTGATGCTGGGGATTTTCGGGATTTGTAGGAAATATAAATCCATATTTGTTAGCACTTCGTAACTATCTTTAGACAGCGTTCATGGGGTTCAAAACCCTGCTGTGAGGTCAGCTTTCTGGCCTGTTTTGTCATGTCTATAGATAGGAGGATCGCAAAATGGCACACCATACATCCGTTGATTCGAATCAGCTTACGATTGCGGGGACTGTAGCTCAGAGTGGAGGTGGCTTAGACGAGAATATATTCTCGTCTAAGCCACCTCCACTCT
>JBCBTQ010000389.1:0-3473 GCA_039818605.1 Cyanobacteria bacterium J06639_14
AGTGGCGGATGTTGAGGTTGAATACAGCATTACGTTAGCATTCTTCAATCGTAGCTCCAAAGGAGTAGCAAGACCAACGACTGAACTGCATTTCGAACTGTTCTGACACAATGGGCTCGGGCGAGGGAGCAGATCCGACGTGCTAATGAAACACCTCAACTTTCCTCAACAAACCTGAATTTTGAATCTAGATAATTAAAGATGCATAGACACCCTGATATTTCGCCCCTGATTTTGACTTCAGGGGCTTTTTATTTCTCTCATGACGTCCCATTGGGTTCCTGTTTTTCGTCATCGCCCCCGAGCATCGGTATGACTCCCTAACCCAACCCGAATTTTTCAACTTCAACGGGACAGCAGTCGTGGCTCATCTTCAGCACACGGTGGACGTTGACAGACTTTAACCAAGCCCACGACATCATTCAGCGACACGGTGCCGCCGCTGATTATCAGCTCAATACTGTGTCGGTCGGCAATACTAGCGGCACGGGTATTTATATGACACAGAATGGCTTACCTAGCGGTGAACTCATTGGCATTGTGCAAGGAGATACCGCTGATCTCGACCTAACGGCAAGCTACTTCGACTATGTGTCGTGATGCGGGGTGTCATCTTGATGCGTGATTGAAGAAGGCCGTCCCCTGTTTAACACCAACCAGACTGAACTCATCCTGACGCCCGAACACGTATCCTCAGCCCGCCCCCGTTACCTGCTCAACAACGAAAACTCTGTTCCGGCAGCCCCCTAATGGACCGCAGAACCCTTACCAATCAAGGGCCGGACGGTACGCGGACGGTACGCGGACGCTTACTCCCATACCCTACTGCAAACAGCAAAAACACTGTTTCGGGCCTACTTTCCTGCCACAGCTTGAAATGAGGCACGGTCATCCAGCACTAGGATATCGATATCTATGGACACCGTACTTGACAGAACCTTTTTCTACATCGGCATTGCCTGTATTGGCTTCGGTTTTGCCTGTATTAGTTCTGATCCTGCTTCTGACTGTACCGCCAGCCCAACGCCACTGCCGTCAATGCTTCATACCTGCCACTCCGCCGACCGATATGACTGACGGATAGCTTTAGCCATTGGTCTTCATTAAATCTAGAACGTTAGCAGCGAGGTAATTCCTAACGTCATAGCTGCCAGTAGGCTAATCCCTTGTAAGGACATTAGCCACGGTTGAGACGTTCTGCGCCGCGAACGCTGCTGCAGAACACTATAAATATTAGGAGCCCCAAGCAAAAAAAAGATGATCGCAAACGTACTGGCCTGCCGGGGCTTTGACTGGGATTGAAAGACGGATTGATGAGCATTCATAATTTTGGATTGCCTGAAAACTTAGCTCTCTGAAAGCAACTCTCGAGTGACATCAATGCCTTCTCCAATCCCCCAAGCCTCCTTGAGAACCTCGCGGAAAGTTGCGGCTTGGTACATCATGGCCTCCCGTAGCTTAACCAACAGATCCTGAGCATCTTCTTGGGAAAGCTGCCGAACCTGACCTTCAAACACTTGAAGCTCGAATTGCTGCTCTAAGGAAAGCTCTTGACGAACATTCATGGTTGCTCCTGGATGAAATATTAGCCCTACAAGAATTAATGTAACACTTATTTAACAAATGTTGACCAAAAGCATCTTTTGCGATAAGCATTCTTACCTATCCTGGCAAAACGGACCGTTTGCGACAATGCAGCAATTGCCTCATGTTGAAACCCTGGATGCAGCCGGATAATGATTTACCCTAAAGGGGTGGTCGCGCCCTAATCTGGACTGCCCCATGGTTGCGATCGCGACGCGGGCCAGCATTGTGTGTACTTTGGGCAAAGGACTATGCTGTTCTACATTGCGACGATGACTAAAGCAGCACTGCACACTGTCCAGTGACCTGGGCTCGTCTGATGTCTCAACCACCGTCTCGCCAGAGGGCTAATGAGCAGCAAACTTGAAAACTTTGGAGCCGCAGAGTGGGTCAAGGTTCGGAATTCGACCCAGGGCGAAGAAAGCCTTCTCACCTGGCACGGGTCAGTTTATGCGCTCATTCCCAACGAAAAAAAGACGCGTCTCTTTAATCTGGTCGGCATGAGTATCAGCCGCTGTATCGATAATGGCGAAGGCGGTTGGGATTTTATGTCACGCGAGTTGGTCTATTATCTCGACCCAGAGACCAACGCGATGGTGCAACAATGGCATAATCCCTGGACGGACAAAACGGTCACGGTTGTCCCGGTAGCTAATAATCCTGTGCAGGGAGGGCCTTTTCAAGGTGAATACCCAGCTCGGGTTGAGGGGGAATTTACGACTTTCTCCTTCGATCTATTCACGACCTATCCAAATCCCCTCGCGGGGGACGATCGCTTCTTGCCCTATAGCCCTAACCCCATCTATCAAGCGGCTGAGCTGTTCAAGCTAACCGTCCCCACTGCGGATTTACGTGATCCAAACTGCACAACCGTTTCAAAACTGATCTTGGCTTGGGATCGAATTGGTCCCTGGTTACCCTGGATGCAAATGGGCGATCGACCAGGCCAGCTAATTTACAGCTCCATCGGCAGAAAAGTATTTGATTTCAAGGACTTGCCCGAGCTCTTACAAGAACAGATTGACACCCACATGCCTATCTATCGGCACGCTCCCGCTGCTGAATTGGATTGTGATAACGTCACGTCTTGGACATATTTCCGCCAGCATTTTGATGCTTATTTAGCGGGAGCCCAATTTCCGATTCCCCAGACAGCAGAACCTGCACCGTTTCTCAAGCCTGACAAGCAGTGAGATTGTTGACGTTGAGAGATAAGGAAGGCAGGAAGCAGGAGTTAGAAGACAGGAGGTAGGAGTCAGGAGTTAAAAGGCAGGAGTTAGGAGTCAGGAGGCAGGAGGCAGGAGTTAGAAGGCAGGAGTTAGGAAAGAATCTTACGGGAGCCGCAATGTAAAAGCCCTCCGGGCATGGCTGCATTAACGCATCTTTACGCTGCGGTGATTACTCTCTACTCCCCACCCACTACCCTCCACCCTCTACCCTCGACTCGACTCTCCACCCACTACTCTCTACCTTCCACCCACTACCCACTACTCTCTACCCTCCACCCACTACTCTCCACCCTCCCCTGAATTCCTGCCTTAACTTGATACTCTGATAAAACCCAGACAGATCTGAGGGTTCATGCGATGACATCATCTAATCCCGCCCCCTTGAGCATTGCCCAAGGGGCTTTTCGAGACTTTTCCCATGGATTGGCGACGGGGGATTGGTCAGGTTTTCTAGACTGGCTGAGTGACGATTTCACGTTCTGGTTTCCAGCAGGTCCCTTTCAAGGTACGAATACGGGCAAAGACCGGGCTCAGGCATTTTTCGCGTCAGTTTCTAAGGTTTTTCCAGAAGGACTCTCTCTCACTGTCGAGCAAGTTTTGACGAATGAATCGACGGTGTTATTTGAAGTGCGATCGCAGGGCAAAATGCTGGGTCATCCC
>JBCBTQ010000390.1:0-3464 GCA_039818605.1 Cyanobacteria bacterium J06639_14
AAAATGCCGATGACAATGGCGAGCGAGTGGTGCGCAATGAGCCTGTGAGTGTCCAAGGCGTTGGCATCTCTGGTCAAACAGTGGAAAGCCAAACGGGTGCAATACAGTCGAAAACGATGACTGAATCCACCATGGATGGTACGCCAATGCAACCCCAGGCAACCATCCAGCGGAAGGGTTTATATGATCTAATGATGGGGCGGGGTTCGGGAAAATTCGTAAACAGCAAATATAAATCTGCACAAAACGACAAACCAAAACAACAAACCTCAAAGCAAGCGAAAGAAAAAATTGTAGACAGCAAATATAAATCTGCACAAAACAACAAACCAAAACAACAAACCTCAAAGCCAGTAGAGGAAGAAGCAAAACCAGACAGTAGTAAGACTGCGGATAAAGGGCAAATCGTAGCTATTATCAAAGCCAATCCTGACGCTGACGCAAAACACCTCACATTTAAAGCAGCCTTAAAAAAACTGAAGAAAAAAAAGGTGCAAGGCAGTTGGGTAAAGTTGGTTTTGAGAGAGATGGGAGGAATTGCTGCTCCTAATCATAGAGAAAAGCAAATTCGCGCCATCATGCGTGAAAAACGCAAGGGAGACATCCCAAAAGAATTTACAAAATTTAGCGAATTTAAAGGGACGGTACAAGAGCAAGGACAGGCCTTTAGGCAAGCGGAAAAAGCTTATATTGAAGGAGGCAGCGCTGGGAAGGATTTCCGCCAACGGTTACTGAATGGTGAGCTTGACTTAAGGGATATTCAAAGCAATAGTCCAGAGTTGAGAAACCAGGTAGACCCAACGATTGGTATTTTTCACACTCCAGCTGAGAAGATGACAACGGATTTGCTTTCGGGTAGTTACAAAGAGACTTACCCACAGCTGGCCCAGGCTGATATGAAAGATTTACTTTCAATCGCTATTTATACAAGGGGAACCAATAATCCGAAGAAAGCTCCGTATTACATAATCAATGAGCTGCTTCGTAATCTAGATCCCAAAACAGCCTACGACGATAAATTTAAAAATGATGATAAAAGTCTGGGTATATATGAACCCTACATTATGGGAATAGCCTCAGGCATAAACAATCTTCCACCCTATAAAGGCAGATGCTTCAGGGGAGGCGGTCCACCAATTGACATTAGGAATAAGAAGTATCAGCCTGGAAAGAAAGTAAAGGAGGCAGGCTTTACCAGTGCATCAGTGGCGGCTGATGTAACGACTGAATTTGGTGGCAATACCTTTTATGTGATCGATGCTGCTGGAGGAGGGGCATACATCTCACCCGTCTCTGAGAAAGGAGATCTAGAAGCTGAGATATTGTTCCCCCATAACAGTGAATTCGAAGTTAGGAGCGTTTATGGGTTCGACTCTTTCAAGGAAGCCCTAAGCTGTGGCCACCGATTTTTCCAAGGCACATCGGCAAGTGACTTGGAACAGAGAAAACCTGATCAGATTGGCAAAGTCTACACGGGAGATGAGGTCTCTAAAGCCCCGGTAATGCTAGTTCACATGAAGGAAATTCCAACACAGAAACAGGCTGAACGGGCAAATCAATACCAAGAAGACAATGGCGCGAGCACTGACTCTTATTATGACCCTATCCTAGACATAGGCAAGCATAACCATTTATTAGGCGATTCACTCCAAGGCGATAGCAGGCCGCCATCGACCTTTGGGAATGAGAAGAGCGACGAAATTTTGGCCTTAATTGAAGAGTACAAAGCGCAAATACTAACCCAGGGAATAACCTTCGACGATGACGATGATACTGATGTAGATTCTAATTATGACGAAGACGATATGCTGACCAGAGCAAGACATAACCCAGCCACGAGTCGATCAGGTCGATAGTCCAACAGTTCTCTACATGCAAAGCTGCCATCACCGTATTCACCACTTAAATTATTCTTCGCGATCGCGTCAATAACCTGCTCAAAAAACAACGCTTGGGAGGTGGTTCTGGGTGCGGTGGGGTCGGTTAGGAGGTCTCTATTGTCAGTGTGCGCTGAATCAACCCTTAACCCACCTAATGATCCTAAACCTATAGCGCGATCGCCCCATTTACTGCCTCAGCCGCGATGGTCAAAGACCGGCTCTCAAGGGCGATCGCGTCAACACTATGTCTAAAAATTGTGTTGATGCCGTGATTTTCAGCGATCGCCACCGGCATCAAAAATCTGTTCTGCTGTTAATGAGAGATCTGAAAAGGTGGGCGATACCAAATCATCGTCTCGTCGAAACTGACTCATCTCATAACGATTTCCCTGGAGATTACAGATGGTAATTGTTGGTTGCTTAGGAGAGCCAATAAAGAACGTGCCGCCTAATCCGAGGTAATCAACAATCCAATATTCTTGAATACCGAAGGCTTGATAATCGTCAACTTTACGCGCATAATCATTCTGCCAGTTGGTACTGACGACCTCAACAACTAGCTTCACCGAAGTCCCTAGCGTAATAATCGGCTCACGCTGCCATAAAGGCTCAGCTGAGAGGGCAGGTTTGTCCAACACAATCACATCCGGTTTAAAGGCTGAAGCAGGGCCTAACGGTTTAATCAGACACCGCATGGGAATGAAATAGGGTTGTTGAAGTCGGGCGATCGCTAGGTTCAACTGTAGGTTAATGAAACCCGTGACCTGTTCATGGGGTCCCGTCGGCTCCATATCAACCAATTCTCCATCGATGAGTTCGTAGCGTAGGTCATCGCCGTACTGGTCTATAAACGCTTCAAACGTTAACGATGTAGAAATGTTTTGAACCATCGTCACTGCCCTAACGCCACGCCATGTTTAGGAATCACCCCAATCCTAACAACACCAATACCCTAAACAAACCCTTCCTCCAACAGTTGACTGCCCGCCGCCGTCACCTCATGGCGCTGCCCAGAACCCCCCACAACCCGACACCAGCTCTCTGAGACCAGCTTTGCATTAGGCCCAGTCTCCACCAGCCAATAGCTAAAGCCGCCATACATGCCTGGAATCGGGCAATACATCTTGGGTTCCGGCAGTTCCAACAACACGGTCAGCTCTGGTAACCGAAAGCCTGCCTCTTTCAACAAATTCTTAGCACGGCCCACAATTACCTGATGAAAATGGGTTTGAATTGCCTGCAACGTCTCCGCCGGAACCGTATGCACATAGACAGGTTCCAGCAACGGCATTAAGTTTGTATGCCCCTGGGCTTGGGCAATATCCACTGCACGCTCACCACTGGTGGTGGGGAGCGTGCGCCATGCCCCCAACTCCAACAGCTTTTGCACCACATCCACAGGCGCATTGCCGTGGGCTGCTTGGTGCAGTGGTGTAAACCCCGATTGGCCCCCTAGGCGGGTGGTATTCACCCAACTGGGATTTTCGGCCAACAGCTCAAGCAGGCGCGGCCAGCTATAGTCCCTGGCGGCATCTGCCAGCTGATGACGCTCCGTCACCGTGTCTTCTCGGTACACCTGTGGGG
>JBCBTQ010000391.1:0-3463 GCA_039818605.1 Cyanobacteria bacterium J06639_14
ATAAGTCAGATTCTCAGGATTTAATTTGCTGTCAGCATACTTGTTATGCTTTTCATTTTTTTATTTGGACGGCATAAATAAAAGTCGATATTACAAAAACATAGATGGAACCCTGCTGTGGCATCCAAAAAGCAAAAGGAATTCACCCAAAATTGAAAGCATTCAGAGGTTTTACGAACAAGATATCCATTCCTAAAGATACTAAAATCCACACGCTTAATAGAAGACCTCTTAACGCTATCAGGTCTGCATCGGAGCGTACAGTTTAAGCTGGGAAACTCCGGCTGAGTAGGGAGCCAGAAGCCACTACCCTCCTGGCTCCTGGCTCCTGGCTCCTTTCGTCACCAGAGTTTCCCGCCTTAAGTTGATGGCCTGCATCGGCCCATCACTACTTTAGAAATTGGTCCCAGTCAGGGGTGGAGGAAGCCAGTCGTTTGCAGTGGGGTATCCAGCTAACGAGCTTCGATGAGGCGGAATAGCCAAACTTGAGTCGTTTGGTCTTCTGAAAAATTATCATCACTGATAACCCATAAACTGGCCGAGCCATCGGCTAAGGGGGGGCCCAGTGTCATACCTTCTAAATTATCGATCGCCTCAACCGGAGCATCCAGCGTTGCAAAGTCTAGTAGTAACTGCTTACGGATAGGATTAATGCTTTCTAAGGAGGTGATTCGATTGAGGGTTGAAATGTCGGTGGCTCCCCCCGTGGCTAACTGAAACAGCTTGATTTCAAAGCCTCGAATGCCGTATACCCGCTCCAGAGCAAGAAAGTGACCTCCCTGATCAATCGTGAGGAGTTCTGTCAGACCATTGCTGACTGCTCCCATCGGTTCTAGGCTCAGCGGATACGCATGTTCGGAGATGAGGGTAGATTGGTTGGGATCAATCAAATAGTGTAAAAAGCGGTTAGTCAGCGGATTGGCCGGATCTTCATCAAAATCTTGTGCCAGGGCTGATTCTGTTGCCATGAACAGGCGAAAGGGCTCAAATTCGCCACTACTTGAAGTTGGACTCAGGGTCAGAGCTTCAAATCCTTGGTTCGTGCGAATGCCTTGGGGTGTATTGGCCGCTTCCGGCGAGGGGGTGTCAGAGGCTTCGTTGGGTAAGTAGCGCTCCGGCAAGCGAAATTCCGTCTTGAGTACACCGCTCTGAAGGTCATATTCATTCAGGGACGGTGGACTCCCCGTCTCGGCAACGCCCTCACTGGAAACAAAGAGGGAGGCTCGGGGTGACAGAACCATGCCTTCTGGGTCGAGGCGATCGCTGGGATAAACATTGCCCTCTGCATCCCTCAAAAAAGTCACATCTGTGACTTGAATGGGTTGAATTGTCAGGTTTTCAGAGGAGTTGCCGATCGCCATTTGCAGCGTATAAAAGCGAGGCGATGCAAGACGTCCCCGATCATCAGAAAGCGCATAAAACACATTGCGCGCCGGGTCGTAAGTAATCGCCGATAGGCCCCCTACCGGCGTCTCGGCAAACGTTTGCCGGGGCAGGGTGGCGACATCTACTAACTCAATCTGCAGCGGTAGAAAGAGACGGTCCTCAGCACTGACTCGAGGCAACGTGCAACCAGTCAAGACCATTAACAATATGAGACACAGAAGCGATCGCCACATCCCTTGCATAGATGATTGCCAAATCCAGGTCAAGTTCATCCTCATTTTCCCTGAATCAGTCCCCATCACCAATCAAATCGTAAATTTTGTTCCATCAAATAGGTTTGTAAATTAGCCGTCTGGCCCGTCACCAAAATCTGGGCCGGGGTCATGTCAGCGGCCTGTTCGGGTTGTAACAACCATCCTGCCGTTGCCCCTGCCGCTGCCCCAATCCCCCATTCGCTTTGATGTACCCGAGTCATGGCATTGACGATGTGGGAAGCCGCAATACTTTTACCGCCAATCAGCAAGTTATCGACGCCGACGGGAATGAGCGCTTCTAGCGGGACTTGCAGAGGACGAACTAAGCGCTCGTTGACACTAGCGCGGGTTGCTTCATAGGACGGCTGCCAGTTGCGATAGCGACAGCCATGGATATCGATGTCGTAATGAGACAAAGCGATCGCGGTGTCGAAGAAATTACGGCCTCCCGCCATATCTACCCGTAAATCGGCTTCCCGCAGCATGAAGGCGTCTTGACCATAGGCGGGGCGGCCAATCAGGCGTCGTCCTTCGCGAATATAGGGCACCATGCTCAGCCCTGATTGGGTTCCCAAGGGGGATCCTGGGCCATACAAAAACGTGAGGGGTAAGTTTGGCGTTGCCTTGGTTTCCATTAACCAGTCGGCAAAGAGTAAGGCATTATTTTCGCCGTTTCTTAACGCTTGTAGTGAAAGACCCCCAATCCAGTTTTGGTGTTGTCCCGATTGCTCAATAGCGGTCGCATCCATAACTAACGGATCATCCATGATGTTCCAATCGTTACCCCGGTTCCAGTTGATGAGGGTCATTTCACCCGGAGTTGATTGGCTAATAGCTGAGGGACCGATGGCCCGGCTAACAATGCGGCGATAGTTGAACATCCCACGATTGTGGAACATCGGAAAGCCTTCCATGTCATAACCACGTCGATGCTCGGCCTTCGGGATGCCGGTTTCTAACCCCTGCAGGGATTGGTGGCTCTGACCACGATCATCGGCGATCGCCATCACGAACGGAAAGGTAAACGCCTGGGTACAACTGGGATTACTTTTCGTTGGAGCACTGACTTCATCTAAAACGGAGCGGGCATCCGAACCCAAACGATAGGGGATCTGTGCCCAAGCAATAAACTCCCCGGTGTCAGTGGCATCAATGACGATCATGCGTTTACCGGCTGGAGCCTGCAGGCGAATCGGAATCTTTTCGAAGGTTTCGTCACCGGACCAGGCATACCAGTGAGAAAGCTCCTGCGATAGTCTGCCAGCAGGAAGATACTGTGGATCTTTCGGCACACGTTTGACCGCATATACTGCCGTGACCATCGTCCCTGAGGGATCAAAGGCAGCACCTTTAAAGGCTGTCGAGACCGCCCAACGACTTCCTGGAGCGGTTGCGGATGCCGACTCTAACCACTGTTCTGATGCCTGCGCGCCAGCTTCTGGAAGAAAACAGAGGTCACCAACCCAGCAGCTATTGGTTTCGTACACGCGCTGGCGATCGGTCATGTTTGTCCAGCCTGGTAGCGCAATCGGCTGATTGCGAATAAGACGCTTGAAGCTTTGCCAACTTCCCGAAAAGTTTTGTTGCGATCGCATCGCCCGTGATTCGTCGATCGCGGAGACTCCTTGAGCGCTAACTTGTCCGCCTAGCCAAGGTGTTAGCTCAATCAGGCAGGTTTGCACACCGGACCGCATCGCGTGCGATGCGGCAGCTACACCGCCTAAGGAACCGCCGACCACCACCACTTCACAGTCCCAAACTTCAGCTGCTTGGGGCAGCGGGTCTAACTGAGGGCGGCCATTGGCTGCTTGCAAATTCTGCAG
>JBCBTQ010000392.1:0-3403 GCA_039818605.1 Cyanobacteria bacterium J06639_14
ACTGAACATCGTCATCAATGCAAATCCTTAAGTGATCAGCTTTGCGATTTTGCGTCTCCAAGGAAACGAGGGATGGGGAGGTCACCATGGGTTCTAATTAAAATTCAGAGTTGCCTTGATTCGGAGGAGCTTCAAAGGAACATTGGGCCTATTTTCAATGACCTGTAGTTTCCCACAAATCTCGAGGAGAACTAGGTGTTCCGTTAATAATCTCTATTGTTTATGGGTATGGGCCGCGATTGGGTTCTCTCGATTATTCGCCGTGAAGGCGATACGCATTCCTCTCCTTTGAGGAAACAGGTATTACTGCGTTTTCAAGCTATTTCGCTGCACGCATCACGATTTGCGTTAGAGCTCTCGCATAATTTTCGTCTAAAGGGGCGTGCCGCAGCAATAATCGATACCACATGGGGCCATACACCAAATCCACCAGGAGATAGGGGTTGACTGTATCTGCAATTTCACCCCGCACTTGGGCTTGGCGAAACAGCGCTTCGAGGCCTTGGCGTCGCTTGGCTACAAACCGCTCATAAAACAAGGCTGCGAAGTCAGGGTCAGACTGGCTCTCACTCATTAACGCTGCATACAGTGCACCTGTTTCTTGTAGTGCTGCAAAGGTTTTTGAAAGCAGGCTTTGTAGGGTTAATTCAAGAGATTCCTGCTCAGTAAACGGGGCAGCAGACTCGGCAACAAGGTCAGCCGCTTCCAGCGCAATATCCGCCTTCGTCTTCCACCAGCGATAAATTGTCATCCGCCCGACCTTAGCAGCTTTGGCTAATCCGTCAATCGTGACTTTGGAATAACCCAGCGTTTGTATCTGCTCGATCAAAGTCTTGAGGATCGCCTCTCGAACCTGTGGATCACGCCTGCGTCCACGGAGTTTCGGTGTCTTAGACAAGGGGGCTTCAGAGGAAGTTGCCATATTTAGCAGTTGCCAAGCTCGTTGGGACAAGACGGCGAGCCAGATTGCCTGTAGGCTCGACATCCCAGTGGTGCTCAGTGCATTAAGCAATTTAGCCAACAATATATTTACGATACAACTTGTCATGCAAAAAATAAAGCGATACAATTTGTATCGTAAATTCAGGTATTCATCATGCAATTCAAAATCACAGGTGCGTATTCATTTGCAGATACCTACGATGTCATGCAGCCCAGCGACGGCGTGATTGCTCGGGCAGGACGATTGACGGGTGCTTGGCGATTAGAGTCGAGTGATGGGCGCTCAGGTAACGTGCACATCAATGCCGCGACTGCAGTACGGTTTGTGCCTAACGAGGCACCTGCACTGCTAGGCACAATGGTCTTGAATATGTTTGAGTACGAAGGTTCGGAACCCGGAACCGATGTCCTATATCTGGCCTATGAAGCCAGTAACTTTCAACAGCCAGGGCTGAGTCAGCAAATCATTACTGTTGAAGGTCGCTTTGTGGGTGGGCGTGGTCGGTATGCCGGGGCAACTGGGTCTTTACATGTCGTGTCGGTCAATGGTTTTATCCAAGATGGCGTCGCCGAAGTTCACTTGCCTCCTCAATCTGAAGCTGGACATCCCCAACCTCTGAGTCCTGATCAGGTTCGTGCTGCGGTTGCCCATTACTTTGAAGGCACTCGCAGTGGAGATGCGACCCGGTGGGCATCTGCTTTTGCGACGAATGCGGTGGTTGAAGATCCGATTGGTCAACCTGCACTGACTAATGCTCAAGCGATATTGGCTCAGGGTGAGGCTTTCCTGTCAGCCTTTAGCAGTGTTGGCTTACACGAGAAATTTGTAGAAGTTAATGGGCATGAAGCGGTTGCCTATTGGGAAGGTCAGGGGGCAACGTTCGATGGACAGGCGGTTCGATTTTCGGGGATCAATCAGTTTCGATTTGATGCGAATGGCAAAGTTATCAGTCTTCGAGGGTTCTGGAATCCTGATGATATCCAACCCGCTTAGAGCTGCGTGATTTAGAGGCTTACATATCTCATTAATCACGACTATTTCGACGATCGCATTGCAGGCGGATTGATTAATTTATTCATATCCTCTGGCTCATTTGAATGGGCAATCTGTTCAACGACTTGCAAAAATTCCTGAACTACTGGATTCATACTTTCTTTCCGCCAAGCAACTGCCAGTTGAAGTTCTAGAAACTTATCGACGAGCGGACAGTAAGCAACACCTGGAAACCCAGCCTTTTGAAGACTTTCAGGGATAAATGTCACACCTGTTCCGGCGGCAACCAGGCCAATTCGGGTTTGATGTTTACTGTCTTCGTAAACAATATTGGGTTCAAATCCAGCCTCTCTGCAAAGTGCTAGAAATTGATCATAAAGAACAGGTCCTTCATAGCGGGGGTGCACGATAAATGGCTCAGTAGCAAAAGATTTGAGGGATAGCTGTTGTTGATCAGCTAGCCTGTGGGCATGGGGTAATGCTATCAACAATCTCTCATTCTGTAGCGGATACAGTTTCAAAAAAGAGGTGTCTATTGGCGGATGTAGAAAGCCGACATCAATAGTTTCTCTTCTCAGTTCATTGACCTGATCCAGGGTACAAATTTCGCTCATGGCGAGTTCGACTTTGGGATAGCGATCGCGAAAGTGCCTCAAAATTTCAGGTAAAACGGTATGCATTGATGAGGGCGTAAACCCAATCCGTAGGGAGCCGATTTCTCCACGAGCCACGCGCTGTGCTACCTGAATTGCTGATTCTACTTGCTGTAATGCTTTGCGAACTTCACCCAAGAAGGCGACCCCAGCTTCAGTTAGCTCTACTGTACGTTTTGTCCGTCGCAGGAGCCTTATCCCCAGTTCTACTTCTAATCTACGAATCTGCCTACTTAAAGCGGGTTGGGTGATTTGTAAGCGGGCTGCAGCTCGACCAAAATGAAGCTCTTCTGCAACAGCCACAAAGTAATGAAAGGCTTGGAGTCTCACAGTAATAACCTAATGTTATTAATCCTGCTCTAAAAAGCATTGGACAGTATTATTCTCGCCTGTTTATGTTGAAAAACGTAACCCCAATTTCTGTTGAGTTCCTGGATTGAGTGCCCAACTGGTGACCCGCAAAGGTTGATCCACTCAAAATGCGGATCTGGTGGCTTACGTCGAGTCAATTGATTTTCGTCGACCTAGCACCTCACGGTTCCCACTCGCGACACTCGATCCAACCGTTTCGTTTGACCCCCAACTCTCTGAAACGCGAATGAGAGAACTGATGGGTAACTAAATTTCGAATTAGTGTCTCTGGTTTTTTACAATGCCCCATCTAAAAAGATTGGCTGCTGCTTTGGCAGGCTTAGCGACTGTTTTGGTACTTGTCTGCACTCAGCAAGCTCAAGCCCAACTCTCCCTAGATTTCCAAGGTCGATATATTGCTGCCATTTCTGATGCAGACATGCGCGCCTATGCCTATATTGAT
>JBCBTQ010000393.1:0-3387 GCA_039818605.1 Cyanobacteria bacterium J06639_14
CGCCTGAACTGGCTATACAGCATCGAATAGAAGCATCTACTGCTGTACGGTCTGACCGTTGCCAACACCTCTATTATTTCTAACAGATTTCTGTGTATTAGGACCCAACCCCGCAGGTGTCCACTATAACGTGAATTTGACCGCATCATTTTGGGTTATGACAAGAAGTAGGCTCAGCCGCTAAATTACTTGCTTGATAAGGGATATAACCCATTGCAATGGGTGTTCTTGACTCGCTCTCAGCTGATGCCATGCCATCAGCCATGGCTACCCGGTCTGAATCTGTCGGATGGCATTGCTGTGAACCTGAGTCAAAATGTATAGGTTCTTTACAAAGTCAGTATGACTCGTGGGCAGACTGGCAGCTTATCTCAGAGCCACAAATATTTTTTAGCCGTTGCCAAAACTGAATCATTACTATCTAAAGACGGGGTTGCCGCTTACGCTTCATTGACATAGCCAGAAAATCTCTAACTGTAGACAGCGTCAGTTGACCTACAGCCGCCGCTAATTTTTTCCCTATGAATGCAACGTTAGCAATACGTACGCAAAGCCTTACTAAGCGATTCGATCGCTACACAGCTTTGCGCGAGGTTGATTTAGAAATCGAATCAGGGGCCGTGTACGGGCTCATTGGACCCAATGGAGCTGGCAAAACAACCCTCATCCGGCTGTTGGCCATGGCTGAGGCTCCCACAGTGGGAGCGGTTTTCTTGCAGGGAGAACAGCTCCAATACGATCGCCCCCAAAGCCACCTGAAGCAGCAAATTGGGTATCTACCCGATGACTTTCCCCTTTATGACGATCTTCATGTTTGGGATTATTTAGACTATTTTGCTCGGCTCTACCATTTGCAAGGGCAGCACCGGACCCGCAGCATTCAGCAAGTCCTGGAACTCGTCAACCTCGAACACAAGCGCAACAGCCTGATTACGAGTCTTTCACGCGGCATGAAACAGCGTCTGGGACTAGCCCGCACTGTTATTCATACCCCCTCTCTGCTGCTGCTAGATGAACCCGTCTCTGGTCTTGATCCCATTGCCCGCCAAGCGTTTCGTCAGGTAATTCGTAACTTACACAGTATGGGCATGACGATCCTGATTTCCTCCCATGTGCTGAGTGACCTGGCCGAACTCTGTACCGCGATCGGCATTCTCGAATTTGGCTATCTGGTAGAAAGCGCACCACTGTCAGACCTCTATCAACAGATGAGTCAACAGCAGATTGTGATTGGCACTCGTGGCCCCCTTCAGGACTTACAGACGGAACTCCAGCAGTTCCACACAGTCACAGAAAAGGAGACCCAGCTTGAAACCAGACAAATCACGGTCCAGTTTTCCGGCAATCCGGATGAAGCCGCCGACCTACTCCGCGCGCTGATTGAAGCCAAGATTCCTCTTTACGAGTTTCACTGCACACAAGAAAGCTTGGAGGACATCTTTTTCAAGATTGGTCATACGCAATCAACATAATGAATTCAAAATTCAAAATTCAAAATTCAAAATTTACTCTCCCCCTGTACGGGCGAGGCATTGGGTTAGTAACTGCTGTGTAATCACGAAGCTCTTTGCCCCAATGCCTCGCCTTCCTACCCCCCCTACTCCCTGGAAATCATTATGCTTAATACCAAAATTTCAACGGCTCTGGGCCGTAATCTAATCGACCCTTTAGGGGATTTGAATCCTCAACTGTTGCGTGAACTAAAAGGTCGTCTCAAACGATTTCCGGTGTTGGCGGCCATTTGCCTGTCGCTGTTACTGCAACTTGGGGTGATGATTAGCTTCTCCCTGCAACTGCCTGGTCCGATACAGGATAGGGATTTAAACTTGACGACCTATCCCCAAATTGGGTGGGGTGAGTTAGGTAATCTGAATTACAACATTCGCCAGGAAGTTAGTCCTGCTGATGCGCCTCGGCTGACCTGGGATGATGTGCTTAGGGTCGATCCCAACCTGACTTCACACTCGGGATTTCCAGGAGGAGAGCGTTTGGAAGACTGGCTAACTTCAAATGTTTACATCACCCATTTAGATGCTCGGGAACCTGCTCGGGGGAACAAAACCGTTGGTCTGGAGGCTCTAAACACGCTTCAAGTTGGCGATCGCCTCGTCGCTATTGATGGTAAACCCATAACCCTAACGCCAGATCACGTAAACTCTATCCGGAATAGCCTCAATTTCACCTCCATGGCTGCGTACGTGAATACACAGATGCTTGTGTATAAGGGCTATCCACTAACGCCCCAACACCAAAAGTTGATTGACACCACTGTTGAACTAACTCTGTATCGTCCAGATAAGGGCCAGTTCACAGTCCAGTTGCCACGGGTAACAATTCCTGACGTTAATTATCCTTACTGCTTCAATGAAGCCAATTCCAACCTCTGCGAAGTCGCCACAGACAAAAAGTCCTACCGGATTAATTGGATTGATTGGAACGACGATATCTTTCGAATTCTAACGCTGCTAATCGTCTTGCCGCTGATGGGATTGGGGACGTTTTTGCTTACCAACAACCTGGCCGAGGAAAAACGGCGAGGCACCTTAAACTTTCTCCAGATGAGTCCGCGATCGCCCCTGACCATTCTGGGCGGCAAACTGTTGGGTGTCCCCATTTGTCTTTATTTGGCGGTTGGTCTGGCGCTACCACTACACTGGTTTGTCGGTCTCAATGCAGGCTATGGTGTGGGACCACTGCTGGGATTTGATATTGTCCTAGTGGCCCAAACACTCATTTTTTATCTAGCAGCTCTGGTATTCAGTCTGTCTACCGCCAATGTCATTTTGTTGACATTGCAGCCTTGGCTCCTGACCGCAGCCATTGTTGGCTTCCATGGGGTTATCTATCTTTGGGTCAATCAAAATATGTGGCGATGGCACGAACACACGGAGTCTCTATCCATTGTTTGGTCACTCCTGTTTTCGCCCATCACAGCTTGGGGCTATTTAGTGCCGTCTCGTGCTGCCGATGTCTTGAGCCAGAATGCCAATATCTTCCTGGGGATTTTTCGAGTCAATTTCTTCGAATATATTCTGCTAGCGGTCGGGCATGCCTTGGGGTGGTACGTCCTCCTTAGTCATGGACTGCAGCGATGCTTCAGCAACTCGGCAGCGACACTGCTCAAGCGACGCTTCAGCTATCCACTGACTCTAATCTTTATGGCGATCGTCTTGAGTCTGACCAATGCTGCGGATTCAGATCTCAATCATGTGATCGATGCTTGCCTATTGGTTCCGCTTCTTTGCCTGCTCTACTGTATTGGGTTAATGGTTGCGCTATCCCCGGCGCGCCAAACACTCAAAGACTGGACTCGGTTCCGCCACTTGCAGACTTCCCAACGTTTCGCCCTTTGGCAGGATCTAATCATTGGGGATACCAGTTCTCCGG
>JBCBTQ010000394.1:0-3377 GCA_039818605.1 Cyanobacteria bacterium J06639_14
GTCCGCAACATTCATCAGAATTACAACCCAAGATGCCTAAGTTATTCTACGCAGTTAATACTTGACGGACACTCGTAGCTAACTCTTGAGCACTATCAGGAACCGCTAAACCGGCGGTTGCTTTCGACATTTTTTGCAGGCGATCTGCATCTTGAATAAGTATTTGAACTGTCTCTCGTAGGATATCGGGAGTGAGATCAGATTGGTTGTAAACCAAAGCCGCATTCGCAGTCTTAAAAGCTGCTGCATTATAGGACTGGTGATCTTCAGCCGCAAATGGATAAGGAATCAGGATGGAAGGCGTATGAGTGAATGCCAATTCCGTCAGGGTTCCCGCTCCCGCCCGGCTAATGACAAGATTCGCTCGACGAAACAGGCCAGCCATCGGGTCAAAAAATGGCTGATGAATATAGTGCGGATGCTCTAAACTATCGGCATCGGGATCCTGAGTACCCGTTTGGTGAACAACCCAAAATCCAGCATCGAACCAGGCTGGGGCGGCGGCTCGCACTAATTGATTCACGGCTACAGCGCCTTGGCTTCCCCCTACAACCACAATAACTAGAACATCTTCAGGCAATTGCACCTCAGAGGGCAAATGAGTCGTTTGTAGAAATTGCGATCGCACGGGCGTGCCTACAACGGTTGTCTTGGCCTTAGGCAGATGGGCTATCGCCGCTTCAAAGCCCACAGCCACCAACGAACACCATGGGCTTAACCAACGCGTCACTTTACCCGGCAGCGCATTCGACTCATGTAATACAGCTGGCAAACCCAGCGATCGCGCCGCCAAAATGGCCGGTGCAGCAATGTATCCCCCAGTGGTGAAAACTCCTTGAAAGTTACCCCGCTGCAAAAGCGATCGCACCTGGAGTGTCGCTTTAACCACCTGTCCCAGCAACCGTAGAGACCCTAACCCCAAAGGACCTTGAAAGCCCCCTAATTGCACCGTATTGAGGGGATACTTCTGGGGCACCAGTTCAGTTTCGAGGCGATCCGGTACCCCTAGCCATTCAATGCTGTAATCCGTCAAATGTTCTGCCGTCGCGATCGCAGGAAAGAGGTGACCACCAGTACCACTGGCTGCAATGAGGAGTTTTGCTAGAGTCTCTACCAAGGCCGCACCCTCTTTACAGACTATATCGACTTAGTGTAGCGCCAAGTGGGAGGGGGTGGGTGGATGGGGAGTTAGATGGATAAGAATATCGTTGACTAGCAAAGATTTTGAGCCCTGGATTTTTGTTTTTCAATCCAGCGATTGCACTCAGATGACCCGCCTCTGACACTTTCCCATTATGTAATTGCGGCATCCCGTAAGACCTCTCCGAGAAGCCGCTTCGCGTCTAGTGCCCTGCGGCAGAAATACCGTCACGATTCCTTTGCCCCAACCATCCTTCCACCCAACCCCCCTTCCATTATTGAATTAGTCCGAAAACTTACGCCGTCGAGTACTCGTGCTCTTCCCGCAGGGTATTCCGAATTCAACCACCGCATCTTCCCGGCATGTACGGGCCAGTAAGTTCAACTTTGCCGTGCTGACAACAGCTCAACCGGCCCTTCTCATTCCACTCTCTTAACTCTCTCCTACCAACTCACTATTCAACTCATTGACTGGTCGCCGTCGCAGTTCGACCGATTCGGTGCGGGGTAGTAAATCAAAGATTTCGCGCATGACATCATCGATCGCTTCGTAACTGACATAGCCAGTTTCATTGAGTCGTACAGTCCCGGTTCCATCGAGTAA
This sequence comes from Cyanobacteria bacterium J06639_14, assembly GCA_039818605.1. Lineage (GTDB taxonomy): Bacteria > Cyanobacteriota > Cyanobacteriia > Phormidesmidales > Phormidesmidaceae > SIO1E4. The sequence continues at coordinate 1,745 of JBCBTQ010000394.1, forward strand.
AACGGTCTGGGGCACAGAGCCTTGGAAGTAGTAACCTGGCTCGGTCAGCTCATAACTATCTTTGACAGGGATCGAATCGGCCATCACAGGAACAAAGTTAGCAGCCCGACCATAGGGGGCTTGAAGCTGAGAGATTACAGGCGAAAACTGCTTGCAATCCGAACTATCATCAACATAGAAGACTAATATTATAGGTTTTTCCTGCCGTAAGGATTGAGCCAGGTTCACACGGGGGGGCACCAAAGAACCATTACCTGCATAGAGAGCAAAGATATTGCCATCATAGCGATCGTCGTTCAAGCCAGCCCAAGCGATTCCCGGCAGGCTGAGGCAGATCAAAATCACCACTACCCCAAGCACAACCCATCGTTGCCAACGCTCAAATTGCCGATGCTTCATAACCTTTTCTATGAATCTTCTGTGTTTCACAGTAGTCTATTAGGCTACATTCTGGGTGACTTATCTGCTGATCGGGAGAAGGATATCCACCAACCGTATGGGTCATCAGGGAAGACAAATTTCACGGTGTAGTTAATGACGGAAGGGTTGCAACCAGTAGATCCTCTGTCTAGAAATTAGAGTATGATGCCAATCACCTTGTTGAGTTCTTTCCTTGTCGGCTACGCCTTCACCCCATTGCTCGAAAGGGTTGATCATAATATTGTCCCTACTCAAGCTTTAATCACCCAGGAAACTGAACAGGCTGCAGCCTCGTTTCAACTCCTTCAGACTTTTCAACCGTTTGGCTCCCACACGGCTAACCAGCTCAATTCAGTCGCCGATGGCTTGTGCTACATCCCAGCGAGTATCGCGAATATCGCCTTGAGTATGGATAACCAGTATCTAGCTGTGGGAGGCCATGCTCACAACTTGGAACGCCACTGTGCTGGTGACGGCAGTCAATTGACGCTGTGGAACCTGCAAACTGGGGAGAAGATTGCTCATTTAATCGAAGACGGTTGGACCTACAATGATCCGCCGGGTACCATTCCCCTTGCCAATGAGGTGGATGTGATCGTTGGGGAGCGAGCTACGGGTTTCGTCTTTTTACCTGAAAGCTCTATCCTGGTGGCGAGCTTAGCCGATAGTACGGTACGCCTCTGGCATCCTGAAACGGGTGCATCTTTGGGAGAGTGGCCAGGCCATACGATGTCGGTATGGGCGATCGCAGCCAGTAGCGATGGACGCACAGTCGCAACCGGTAGCGCTGATCAGACAATTCGGGTCCGCACCATCAATCCCACTACGGGCGCAATTCTAGACGAACAAGTCTTACAAGAAACAGCTTCCGTACAGCACGTACGGCTCAGTGATGATGGGCAGACTTTAGTCAGCATTCTAGGGGCCACCTTAACAGACACGACCGTGCATCTATGGCAGCAGGAGCATGGCGTCTGGCAGCGGGTTGGCTGGGAACAAGTCTTTCCGTGGGAGGATCCCTTCTCAGATGGGCTATTCGCGACAGAGTACCATCCCACAGTTGCTCCCCGTATTCAGCTCAGTCCTGATGGCAATACTGTTATCACTGGTCATCTTGATGGCATCATCCGACTTTGGGGCACTGGTTTCTTAAGGGGTGATGCAATGAAATCCTTGTGTCGTCAAGAGTTCATAGGTTGAGAACACTCGGTTA
>JBCBTQ010000395.1:0-3370 GCA_039818605.1 Cyanobacteria bacterium J06639_14
CGACAGCAATATCGACGGCATAGCGTTTTATGATCAGACTCTCCGATAAAGTCTCCATCAGAACTTCGTCGTCATCAACCAGTAGTATGAGCATCGTTTAAGAAAATAACCGTGACACAGTCGATGTGCGATCGCAGCTGCCGCAATAGATAATCCAGCACCCTTTGAGTCAAACTTACATTGGCAAAACAATAGAGAAATTCCATTACGCTTGTCCTAACTGGCCGCAGTTTTACCTTAGGGAAAGAATCTGAGGGACTTGTGAAGGACAGCTATTGATTTCAAGCACCGCAATTATAAGGATACTATGATTGCCTCTAGTGCCTGTCATCGCTTTAGAATCACTGAGCTTTAACATGTCATCAGCGAATCCAAAAGCCTTTCAGCTTCTCAATATTGAACAGATACTCGATGAGCACCCCCTGACAGTTGAGCCCAATACCAAAGTTGAGGTTGTCATTGAGCGGATGGGGCAGGCTACGGGAAGCGTGTGTCAGCTTTATGAGGTCGAAGCTAACCTCGCGCCATCGGTTCCCATAGCCCCTTCTGGCTGTGCCTTGATCATGTTGGACCGCAAGTTGCTCGGTATCTTCACAGAGCGTGACTTAGTGCGGCTAGTTGCTGAGGGGGCAGACCTAGACACGCTCACGATTTCAGAGGTGATGACCCAGCCTGTTAAGACGCTCAAATGCTCTGAAGCTGACAGTATTTTCACGATACTGACAACCTTGAAGCAGCATCAGATCCGTCATCTACCGATCCTGGATGCGGCTGGTAACTTGCTCGGTGTTGTGACCCAAACCAGCATTCGACAGGCACTGCAGCCATTCAACTTTCTGAAGCTCAGGAGTGTGGGTGAAGTCATGACCCGGGACGTCATTCAGGCGAAAGCAACCGCAAGTCTGCTTGAAATCGTCCAACGCATGACTCAACATCGAGTAAGTTGCATCGTGATTACTGAGGCAAAGCATCAGGGAAACTGTCTGCTAGACGTGCCCATCGGCATCGTGACGGAACGCGACATTGTGCAATTTCGGGTTTTGGGTCTACCCTTATCGCGCACGCTAGTTCAGACGGTCATGAGTACGCCCCTCTTTTTGGTGTATCCGCAGGATACCCTTTGGGCGGCCCAACAGGCGATGCAGCAGCGACACGTACGTCGTCTAGTGGTGGCTAATGAGGCCGGTGGACTGGCGGGTATTGTAACCCAGACTAGTCTGCTGCAAATTTTAGATCCCCTTGAACTATTGACGGAAATAGAACAGCTGCAGCAGATGGGCGAGTTGCAAGCTGTTAACCTAAACGAGGCCAACCAACAACTACAGCAGGCAAATCAGGCGCTACGAACCGAAATTACTGAGCGGCAGCGCCTCGAAGTATCTCTGCGCGATGCGAATCACCTGCTAGAAGAACGGGTTGGACTCCAAGCCGCTCAACTCGTGCAGACTGATGGGGCACTTCAGCAAGTTACGCAGGAGCGGCAGCTAGCCCAGACTCAACTAGAACGATTCTTTGCCGTCACTCCTAGCCTGCTCTGCATTGCCGGATTGGACGGCTATTTCAAACGGCTGAATCCAGGCTTCGCCAATCTACTGGGCTACGATACGGAAGAACTACTTGACCAACCCTTTACCAGCTTTATTCATCCCGAAGACCAAGCCGCCACCCAAGCCGAGGTTGAACGTTTGGCAGCAGGGGAACTCACTATCGCCTTTGAAAACCGCTATCGCTGTAAAGATAGTAACTGCTACCGCTGGTTTAGCTGGAATGCAACAGCCTCACCAGAGGAGCAAATCATTTACGCAACTGCCCAAGACATCACCGAGCGTAAGCAACTCGAAGATGACTTGAAGCAAGAACGCAATTTCGTAGCTGCCGTGCTAGATACCGTAAGTGCGTTGGTGGTGGTGCTGGATCAAACAGGGCAGGTTGTCAGCTTTAACAAGGCCTGTGAGCGGGTATCAGGCTATGCCGCTAGTGAGGTGCAGGGCCATCCGATTTGGGAGGTATTGATTCCCCCGGAAGAAAGCGCCAATGTTCAAGCTGTTTTCCATCACCTTAAGCAAGCGCAAATGCCGAGCCAGTATGAGAATAATTGGCGATGTAAGGATGGCACCCGTCGCCTGATTAGTTGGTCAAATACAGTCCTTGAGGATGCGGTTGGGGCTGTGGAGTATGTTATCGGTACCGGTATTGATATTACTAGCCAGCGCCAAATAGAACGAGACTTAGCACGTCAATATCAGCAAGCACATTTGCTGGGTGAGATTACACGCCGAATTCGTGAGTCTTTAGAGATCGGCGAGATCTTAAAAACTGCTGTCACTCAAGCCCGAGAGCTATTAGTCTGCGATCGCGTCTTGATCATTCAATTCAACACGGATGAAGTTGGGCGGGTTGTACAAGAGTCGAAAAGGCCAGAGGATACCTCTTCTTCGCTCTTGGATCAGGTCGTTACCAGCCTCAAGCTCACCGCCAGCAGCCGTCATGACTCACCGCAATCCTGTTTCTGCGATGATCTCCAGTCAGCTCCCTGCTCGCTTTACACGACTGAATTTTTACAACGGTGGAACGTGCAATCCTGCATTGAAACGTCTATCTATGTGGGTAACAAGCTTTGGGGACTCATTACGGCTATTCAAGGCGATCGCCCACGCCAGTGGGAGTCTTTTGAAATCGACCTACTGCAGCAACTGGCAGATCAGATGGGGGTTGCCATTGCCCAGGCTCAGCTGTTGGACACCTTAGAAGCGAAAGTTCAGCAACGGACTCGTCAGTTGAGTCGAGCCAATAACCAACTCAGGCAGGAAATCCAAGAACGTATTCAGGTCGAAAATGCTCTGCGGGAGAGTCAGCAGACGTTAGCAGGCATCCTCGATAACGCTGATGAGGCCATCATTTCCATTGACAGCCAGCAGCGGATTGTTATGTATAACCATGGTGCCGAGCGCATCTTTGGCTACACCCTGGACGAAGTGCATCACCAACCTTTGGATATCTTATTACCCGATGGATTTCGACAAATCCATCGGCAGCATGTACGCAATTTTGCCCGATCCTCGGATACCTCACGACAAATGGCCAATCGAAGTCGCGACGTGGTTGGACAACGCAAAACCGGCGAGGTTTTTCCGACGGAGGCGTCTATCTCGAAGCTCCAAACCGAGACCGATCAACTATTTACCGTTATTTTGAAAGACATTACCGCACAGCGGCAGTTTGAAACAGCTCTGCGGCGCAGCGAAGAACAACTGCGGCTCACCACCAATGCAATGCCTGCGCTGATCTGTTACGTGGATACCGATCAGCGATACCGTTTTAACAACCAGACCTACGAAGACTGGTTGCAGATTCCGATCGCGGATCTCCA
>JBCBTQ010000396.1:0-3346 GCA_039818605.1 Cyanobacteria bacterium J06639_14
GGCGGCAGTTCTTGCATGGCAAAAGTCTACCATCCTCGCCTGCACCAACACCCAGGTCAACCCAGTTGAGCAATTACTATCAATGTTGTCCTTCAGCAGTACGGGAACCCCATGCAATGGGCCGCGGGGGCCTGATTGACTGCGCTCCAAGTCTAAAACTTTGGCTGTTGCTAGCGCATCTGGATTCAGTTGAATAATTGAATTCAGCGTTGGTCTCTGCTCGTCATAGACTTCAATGCGATTGAAATATTGCTGCACCAAATACTCTGAGGTGATGAGTTCCGTCTCGAGGGCGAATTGAATTTCAGGAATGGTCGCTTCAATGAGATTGAACGTAGCTGCCTGAGCCGATCCGGTTCCGAAGGCAAAAAACGTTGCGATAGGGATTGCGGTTGCAGAAGCTATCGACCTGGGTGATGGCAGCATATTTCACCTTATGAGTGGGCAAATCCGCTTTAACCTAACTGGATCGCCCTGGGACCGATGTTGCAGGTTTTACAGATTTGTCTAACTCGCTCATAGCAGACCACATGATGGAACCGGATCAGTTGAACGGCTGCGGAGAGTAAGGGATGGCCGTATTGATGATTGCCGAAGTCGCATCAATACGGCTTAGAGGGTTATTGATGCCACGGGAAGTGCGATCGTCGGACGTTCAGAATGCCACCAACGCGACAGCTTGCTACAGATGATTACCGTATTTACTATCATTTTCTACAATGGGATTATTAGGATTATCTCCTGTAACGCTTATAGATTAGTGGTGCTAGTGAGTCTCGGGGTGGCATCGCATGACTCATAAGAACGAAGTCAAAACGCTAGTGCTGACGCTCCTGGTTACCTTAAGCTGTCTGGGAGCTGGTTTTCAGCTCTTTCGCTCGTTTGAGGCCGCTTCTACTTCAGGCGAAACCGCTGTGGAGTTACCAGAAGCTCAGACGGATTTACCCGTAACGGCCTCTCATGCTGTCGAGGATTCTCATTCTCCAGAAGATGATGCTCCAGAGGATTCGGTCAAGCCTAAGGAACTCGCGATCGCCCCTAATTTTGCGCAAGTTCCAGAAGTGCCTGCCGGTTTCTTTAACTATGGCGGCAGTACCACCTGGGCACCCATTCGTGGTTCTGTCGATTTCGAAATTCAGAAAGCGCGACCCGAGTTTCGGCTCAATTACGTACAGCCCCGCGAGATCATTCCCTCTAGTCAGACCGGGTTGGAAATGTTGGTGCAAGGTGAGCTGGCCTTTTCCTTAGCCTCCCGCCTACCCTCCAACGAGTTGCTGGAAACGCTGAAAGCCAAGGGCACGCAGGTAAGACTCGTTCCCGTTGCCAAGAGTTTTGATGTCCCTGCCGTGAACTGGTCCTTACCGCTCACAGTGCTAACCATCGACCAATTCTATGCCATCCAGGCAGGCAAAATCATCAACTGGCGCGACGTCGGCGGGCCTGATTTGCCCATCCAGCAGTTTGATCGCTCGGTTAATGATGATTTTCTGGATACCCGACCTAATTTAGAAACTGAAAATATCGAGCTATTGGCAACCCCCTCGGAAGCCATTCGCCGCGTTGCCGGTACGCCGGGAGGCATTTATGTTCACACTGCTTCCGTGCTTGTGCCGCAGTGCGAGGTAAAGGTTTTAGCCCTGGAGAGCCCTTTAGGACAAAGGATTTTGCCTTACCAAGAACCGTTGGTCCCAGCCTCAGACTGTCCCGCCCGACGCAATCAAGTTAACCTTGAGGCACTCAGCAGTGGCAACTATCCCAAACAATTGCAAGATACGCTGTACGTGGTCATTAACCAGAATGGCGCGATCGAGCAGCAGGCAGGTGAAGCCTATGCCAGCTTCCTCCTGTCCGATGAAGGGCAGGCACTCCTCGAACGTAATGGTTACCTCCGCATTCGACAGTGATGCGATCGCCCACTTATGAGACACGCTTCCCAGCACTCTTATGCGCGAAAAATGAGGCTGATCACAACTCTGTCGATCGCTACGCCATACGTTTGGTTCTAGAACGTCAGAGCGATCGCATCTCGCAGCACTGGCAGACTCCTCATGAAGCGGTTTCGGCAATAGGTCAACTTAGGGGATCTGCGATCGTCTTCGATCAGGCAGAGCGATCGATGCAACTCTTGTTACTCCGTGATGGCGGCTCCTCGACGACAAACCCTTGCGGGGCAGCCTTTTTGCTCAGAAGCGGGCTGGTTGCTGGAACCGGGACTGTGTCAGCGCGTAATTCGCAACCATGACGCTAATGGTCACTGGATTAGCGCGACTAAAGTTGTTGAGCGAAGAACGCATTAGGGAAATTGCGACTAAATCGGCAAAGCTTATTACTGCGTAAATTCTAGTTATATACCGTATCTCAGCGGATCCCCCGCTGTCGCCGCCCCCTTGAGAAAGGGGCTATTCCTATCCTGGATGTGTCTGTCCCCTTTTTTAAAGGGGGGTTGGGGGGATCAAACTTCGGTGTACTTTACCCACTTCTTGTCGTAAGTGCCTCTTTGCGTTGTGGATCCCCTGCTGTCGCCGTCCCCTTGAGAAAGGGGCTATTCCTATCCTGGATGTGTCTGTCCCCTTTTTTCAAAGGGGGTTGGGGGAATCAAACCTTGAAGTACCTGACAAACACCTTCAAATTCTCGCAACACCTGCTGATTCGTAAAACGCACCACACTTAATCCATATCCTTCCAGAACGCTTGTCCGCTCTGCATCTCGTGCTTGTGCCTCAGGGGATGCGTGACTTGCGCCATCCACTTCAATGACCAGCTTTAGAGCCGCACAGTAGAAATCAACGATGAAGTTATCGATAGGGCGTTGCCGCATGACTCGAAATGGAAAATGACGCAGGTAACGTTTCCAGAGTTTTTGTTCTGCTGGTGTCATATTGCGCCGTAGATCACGCGCTCTGTCTTTCAGGGCAGGGTTGTAGGGTAAGTGGAGGGGGATGTGATAAAGCGAGACATGAATCCCTACAACTCCTCTGCAAAGGACATCGTCAAGATGATGGTTGTGATTTCTGATCTGTAAATTCAGTTTTCGTGTTGTGTCTCAGCGTGAAGGGTGATCCCCCGCTGTCGCCGCCCCCTTGAGAAAGGGGCTATTCAAGACCTGGATAGACTGCCCCCCTTTTGCCAAAGGGGGGTTGGGGGGATCAAGCCTTCATCGCCCAAAGCCCATGTAATATTAGACTGCCCGCGTTAGTCTATGACTGAAGCGGATCGGCAATCAATTCTCCAACATCTGTAGCTTATAGAGGCTAGCGTAGAGGCCATTCTGCGCTAGCAGCGTTTCGTGGTTACCCTGCTCAATGAGTTCGCCTTGCTTCAGCACCAGGATGCGATCGACATTGCG
>JBCBTQ010000397.1:0-3339 GCA_039818605.1 Cyanobacteria bacterium J06639_14
CAACGGTGGTGAATGTGGCGGCGGCCCTATACACCTCAAACTGGAACGGGTTTGGTCTAAGTCAGATTGGTTGGACGGTGGTGATGATTGTGATTGCCGCTGCGATCGCGGCTATAGTTGCCATACAACGAGGCGATGTTGCCTTTGTATTAGTTTTCGTATGGGCCCTAAGCGCGATCGCGGTCCGCCATACAACCCTACCTGCAATTTGGATGACTGCCGCGATTCTAGCTATAGGACTCATTGGTTTATTAATCGGACGGAGCATCATTCGACAGTGATTTGTTTGCCTATCTAAATGTTGCGAATTAAATCATATCGGTTGCTAACTGGCTAATTTCAGCTCTAAGCCATTGGTGAGTGCGATCGGAATCGTCTCGTCGATGCCACAGCATAGTTTCTTGATAAGGGGCAAGGTCAATCGGTAGGGGAAGTATCTGCACCCCGGTTCCCTCGTAGCACCTCGCTGCTCGTGCTGCGACTGTCACAATACAGTGAGTTTTAGCAACCACAGCTGGTGCCGCCAAATGATGAGGAAAACTTGCAACCACTTGTCGTTTGAGCCCTTGTTCTTCAAGAATGCGATCAACTATCCCCGTTAAATCAGCTGTGTAGGTTACTAAAATATGGGGAAAGGCCACATATTGCGCTAGCGTGATGGTTCCTTGAATCTCAGGATGATTGGCAGCTACCAAACAGACGAAACGCTCTTCAAACAAGGGCAATCGCTTGATCGTCGGGGGTGCATCAGGGAGCACCGTAATCGCTAAGTCAATTTTGCCCGACGTCAATGCCTCAACGAGTTCGCCCCGATGCAGGGTTAACAAAATCAGCGACATGCCTGGGGCAATGCCTTGCAGATGAGCAATCAAGCTTGGTATCAATACCGCGATCGTTAAATCGGTGGTTGCAATCCGAAAGGTGCGGGTTGAGGCCGATGGCTGGAAAGTTAAGTGGTTACCTAAGGCTGTTTCAACTTGCCGTAGAGCGGTTTGAATCGGTTCAGCTAAATCCAGCGATCGCGCTGTGAGCCTCATTCCATCTGAAGTTCTGACAAACACGTCGTCATGGAAAACCTTTCGCAGTCTGGCTAGACGCTTGCTCATCGCTGGCTGGGTCAAGCCCAGGTATGTCGCAGCTTCACTGACAGACCCCTGAGTCAATAAGGCGTCAAAGGCTACCAGCAAGTTGAGATCGACGTTGGCCAGATTGACGGGCTGCTCTGGGCTATGCCTTTGAGTCATGCCAATATGCAAAATATGAATTTGAAGAATACTCTACTGTCTTTTACGCTTGAAAGCGACATCTCCCATAGCGCAAAGTCCAAAGTTTCCCCAGTTGCATACCCCAGCAGGCTTCATCGAAGAATCAACCATGAATAATTTTAGTCAGCATCTCCCACGATTAGGTGGCAGTTATTCTGCGGGCTTATCGAGTCTTCGGTGGTACAAATTTTTGCCAGCTTTACTTGGACTAGTGTTTGTTTTAGGTTGGAGTATTCCACTCAATGGAGTGCAAAAACCAAGTATTATGCCTCAAGCTAGCTATGTCCTGGCACTTTCAGATGTGGATATGGTAGGCACAGCCTATGAAGATGGCCAGCTCGGGCCAAGCGTTGATCAACCAGATACGCTATCGGTTTTTGATCCGCGTCAAGAAAGCGCAATCGCAACGGTCACTGCTTCTAATTCTGTTTTTAGCCCCCCCTCGGTTTTAGACGTTTCGCCAGACGGGCAATTTGTCGCCGTGCTCGAAACTCTCCAGCCTCGGCCTGAAGGTGCAACCACCCTAACAGAATTAGAGCAAGTTCCAGGGAATACCCTCCGACTCTTTGACTTGAGTAATCCGACAGCACCCATACTGGTTAGCGAAGTAGAGGTACCTGTTCGGCCCCAGGCACTGCAGTTTAACAGTCGGGGGGATTTGGTGGTGGTGGTTGGCCTATCGGCAGCAAATGGGCTGACGTTTGTGCCTTTTAATCAAGGAAAACTTGGCCAACCACAAACTTTTTCGATGCCGCTATCTGAACGCACCGACATTTCTTTTGACCCGGCACACCATATTCGCTTCCATCCGACAGCAGATATTGTGGCCGTCAATTTTACGTTGCGGAATCAGGTGATCTTCTTTCAGGTATCGCGTTCAGCATCTGGCGAAGTCACTGGAATTCAACAGTGGGGCAACCTAGTCGCCGTCAATCGTTTCCCGTTCATGGGTGAATTTACACCAGATGGACGCTACTACATCACCAGCGATTTGATGTGGGGGCCAGAAGTGCCTCGCTTTTATGGTTATCACGGCCAGGGAACACTGACGACAATCGCTGTCGACACTCCAGATGCCTCACCCGATGCCGTGCAACATCAACTCGTGGCCGTGACCTCTGGTGGATTTCAGTCAGAAACACTAGCAATTAGCGACGATGGCACATTAGTGGCTCTAAGCAATCTCCGGACAACAGGGTTACCCCTTGAATCAGAGTTATTTGATCCGAATGCTTCGGTGTCGCTCTACACCATGAATAGAGACACAGGAGCATTAACAAAACAGGACGAAGTCAAGTACGAGGCAATGCTTCCCCAAGGATTGGCATTTGATCCCTCTGGACAATTGCTATACGTCGGCGTCAGTGAATATTTTGACGATGATGATGCGTTGCTTAAGGGGAGTGTAGAAGTTTGGCGTATAAATGACGGCGATCGCCTAGAACGAACCGAGCAACAATATCGTGCGCCACGCGGTGTTCATATGGTCAAGATACTGCACTAATCATCAAGCAGGTAAGGCGCGCTACAATCTGCGCGCCTCCTATTTCTACAAAGCAGATTTTTTCTCTAGCATGAACTGAAGAATGGCATAGGTGGTCATGGTGTCAAAGCGAAAGGTTTCGCCTTTGTAGGCCAAGATGTAATCTCCCTCAACTTCGCCACAGGCAGTGCAGGTGAATAGGCCCGAGGCCATGGTACTAAAGCTGAGTTGACGAATCCGTTGCGTCATCCATGGGTCAAACTGACCGAACACTGCTGGTTCAATACGGGTCAGACGCTGCACTTCGGCGGTCATCGTAATTATCTCCTGTGGCGAAGGTTGTATGGGCTTGATTTGCAATCAGTCTAGTTGCTTGGACAATATAGCAATAGCCCACTCTACGTCGGGTTCCACATCAACCCAAGCCACCACCATCAATGTCAAACCGCATCCCTGACACATAGGACGCCGCATCAGAAGCCAACCACATCACGGCATCGGCAATTTCTTCCGGCTGGGCAACCCGCTGCATGGGGTAAGCAGCAACGAGTTGCTCTTCTGTGACATTCCAATCACGCTGTACCCGCTCCC
>JBCBTQ010000398.1:0-3273 GCA_039818605.1 Cyanobacteria bacterium J06639_14
AAGGTCGCGATGACCTTTGATTACTACACTGAAAAGTCACCTGGGTTCTGGATTGGTCAAAATACGGAGATTGATCCCACTGCAAAAATTACTCCTCCGGTGATGATTGGTAGCAATTGCCGGATTGGCGCGCGGGTCAATATTGAACCAGGAACTATTATTGGCGACAATGTAACGGTCGGCAACGATGCTGACTTGAAACGCCCTATCATCTGGAATGGTGCCATTATTGGCGAGGAAGCCCACTTGCGAGCTTGCGTAATTTCGCGAGGGACCCGCGTCGATCGGCGGGCTCACGTATTGGAAGGAGCCGTCATTGGGGCACTTTCTACGGTGGGCGAGGAGGCCCAAATCAGCCCGAAGGTAAGGGTGTGGCCGAACAAAAAAATTGAGTCGGGGGCAACTTTGAATATCAACCTGATTTGGGGCAATACAGCTCAGCGCAATCTCTTTGGTCAACGAGGTGTCTCTGGGTTGGCCAATATTGATATCACACCTGAATTTGCGGTCAAACTCGGGGCTGCTTATGGCTCAACCCTAAAGTCAGGCTCACATGTCACGGTCTCGCGCGACCAGCGTAGTATTTCACGGATGGTGTCACGTTCGCTGATTTCTGGACTGATGTCTGTCGGCGTCAATATCCAGAATTTGGAAGCAACCGCAATCCCGGTTGCGCGGGCGGTTATTCCGACATTGCCAGTGGCTGGCGGCATCCATGTCCGTCTGCATCCCGACCGAGCCGATCACATCCTAGTTGAATTCTTTGACGAGAAAGGCATCGATATTCCCAAAGGGAAAGAAAAGAAAATCGAAGGAGCCTACTTCAAAGAAGATTTGCGGCGGGCTCAGATTCATGAAATTGGTCAGGTGACTTATCCGAGCCGCGTCATTGATACTTACACCACTGAATTTGAACACCACCTCAAGGTTGAGGCTGTCCGTAACAGCAAATCGAAAGTTGTTATCGACTATGCCTATGCAGTTTCGGGTGCCGTTCTCCCTCGCCTCCTCGGCAAGTTCGGCTGTGATGCAGTGGTGCTGAATGCGAGCTTGACGCAGACAGCTCCCTCCGCGACAGAACGGGAAGCCATGTTGGGTCAGTTGGGACAGGTTGTCCAGGCATTGCAAGCCAATTTCGGGGTGCAGGTATCGGCGAATGGCGAACAGTTTATTCTTGTGGATGAAGTCGGTACACCGATTCGGAGCGAGCCCCTGACAGCTCTGATGACCCATATGGTGTTGACGGCAAATCCTCGCGGTACGGTCGTTGTGCCTGTCCATGCAACCGGAGCAATTGAACATATTGCCCGCCGTCATGATGGTCAGGTAATTCGAACGAAGGTGAATCCCACAGCCTTGATGGAGGCTTGCCAAGAAAATAGCAATGTCGTCCTCGGTGGCAGTAGCGATATGGGCTTTATCTTCCCGCAGTTGCATCCTGGCTTCGATGCGATGTTCTGCATTGCCAAGCTCATCGAAATGCTCACAGTACAAGAGCATACGCTTGGACAAATTTGGTCGGAGTTACCCCGCATTTCTTATCGGACGCAGACTATCCGTTGTCCGTGGACGGTGAAAGGAGCTTTGATGCGCCATCTAGTCGAAACTCACTCGGTTGATGAGTTAGAACTGGTGGATGGGGTTAAAATTTTAGACCGGAATAAAGATAGCTGGCTACTTGTTTTACCCGATGCCGGGGAACCCTTAGTTCACATCTTTGCGAGTAGCGAAGATCGAGACTGGGCCGACGATCGCTTACGCGAGTATCGAAACCGCGTTCAAATATTTATTGAGCAAGAGCAGGGAATCCACCCCATGCCTCAGGAGACTGCCTTATGAACCATTGCATGCTGATGGCTGAAATTACAGTGGGGCCAGAGTTACGTTATACCCAGGATAACCAGACTGCGATCGCTGAACTGACCGTCGTATTTCCCGGCATCCGGGCCGAAGACCCAACCCAGCAGATGAAGGTGATTGGGTGGGGAAATCTGGCGCAGGAAATCCAAGAGCAGTATCAAGTCGGCGATCGCGTTTTGATTGAAGGACGTTTGACGATGAACACAGTTGATCGTCCCGAAGGGTTTAAAGAAAAGCAGGCCGAGTTGACAGCACAAAAAATCCATCGTCTCTCGGACCTGAGTACATCCGATATTTCTAAGCCCGTTACTGCCGTAGCTACGGGAGCGGGATCTACAGCACCTGCAGCACCTGCGTCTAGACCACCTGCTGCGCCCCCAGCCAAAACCGCACCGGCTGCTGTCTCAGAGGCAGAACCCGAAGTAGACTACGATGACATTCCGTTCTAAAGGGATATCTGTTTCAGGGTGTCGATAGGATAGCCTGATGGTAATTGGGTATCAGTGATAGGGGCGCACAGTCTTGCACCCCTAAGGAAGTTCTTAGATGCCTGTGAGTAAACTGCGGGCTAAAAATTCAAGTCCTGGCCGGACTGAAGACCGGTGAGCCTGAGTCCAGCCAGGACTTTTTGCAGTTAGCCCACAATTTCATTCGTGGGCGGGTGGATAACGAAGCCGACCGCTACGTGAACGCAATTGACATATCCCCCTGTTCAGGTGAGATCAATACTTTGGTCAAAACAGGGGCTAAAGCTTACGTGTCCTACTTGCGCTTGATCGACCAGCAAGACACGTGTAATGTCTTGCATGCAAATTACGATAAGTGCCTTCCGGCTATCAACTTATGGCCGAAAATTCTGGTAAAGCAATAATCTCAGCATCAGGAGCCAGAAGAAACCTGGATTCTGGCTCCTGATGCTGACACCCTAAACAGCTGGAGTTCTCCAGCTTCAAACTTGTCTTCCATGAGAGAATCAGCTCTAGAGGTAGAGAGATTAAATCCTCCTCCCAAACGATCAAAAGTCAATTCACGCTGCATCAAGACTTCCTGACAAAATATATAGAGCTTAAAGATTTGGATAATTCAGGTGATGTTGTTCAGAGACCTTCGCGGGAATAATTTACCTTAGAGATGCCCAGACTACATCAATATGCTTGCTATACCTAATCTATATAGTTTCTCCAGACGCTGTAGCACAGAGAGATCGCTCCTTAATTCTCACCTAAATAAAAACAGCATTTCTCACCCTAACGGGGACACACCTATAAGCTTCAAGCCTGTCCCATTAAGGACTTAGGTTCTTGAGCTTTACCCTATAGGTAGGAGCAGTCCTGCACCTGGGAAATTGTTCTCAATTGTCGGCTATTTCGTCTGGAAACTCTATCAGGATATTGCCTAGTCTGAGGCGTCGAT
>JBCBTQ010000399.1:0-3250 GCA_039818605.1 Cyanobacteria bacterium J06639_14
GTATTGGTCATGCGGACTAAGGGAGGGTAATGGTAACTGAGGCAGCGAGCGTTACCAGTTGGCTGCTCATCAAGTTTCCCAGCCGTTTCACGGGAATGCAGTCGTCCAACCAAAATGCCGTCTTGGATGAGTTGAGTCGTGGTGGCAGGGGAACCTTCATCGTCATATCGATAACTACCTCGATGCCCTTCCAAAGCAGCTCCATCAAAGATTTGCAAATCTTTGGGGCCAAACCGCCTGCCTAAGGTCATGACTTCTAGTAGGTCAGGATTTTCGTAAGCCATATCAGCCTCGGAAAGATGACCAAATGCTTCATGGACAAAAAGCCCTGTCAGGATAGGGTCAATCACAACTTCGTAGGTATTCCCTTTAACGGGAGGTAAATTCAAGGCTGCAACTGCTCTTTGAGCTGCACTAGTCACCTGCGCATCTAAATTTTCGAGATCTTCAAAGGCTTTGCGCGAACCGTTTGTTTCTCTCCCAGTTTGTACGGTTTCGCCGTTGCGAGCTGTGGCTGCCAAGCGAATTTCCATATCCGACCAACTTTGATCAATTTGGGTACCTTCAGAGGTGATGAGCAACATGTGTTGGGTGACATCGTTGTAACGCACAGAGGTCGTGGCGATGCGATCATCAACGCTCTGCAGAATGTCTGCATAGTGGGCGCATAAGGCTTTTTTGCGGGCGAGGGAGACTTGGCGAGGGGAACTGCCTGTCATTGCTAATTGATAAGTTGTTTGGACCGGCACAATGGGGGCTAAGCAGGTTTCATCATTGCCCACTAATTGGGCCGCCGCGATCGCATTTTCGACCCGTTCTGCTAAGCCTGCTAACTCATTGAAGCTGGCAAAGCCCCATCCTCCCCGATGACAGACACGAATTTGCCCCCCTAAGGAAAGCCCTTCGCTTAGGGTTTCTACTTTTCCACCCCGGAGCAAAATATCGGTACCTTCCGACTCCTCCAGCCGAATTGCCAAGTAGTCTACGTGATCACGATACTGTGCCATCAAGTCAATAATCTTGTTTGTGTAGCTCTCAAAGAGGGGCATTACAGGGGAATCCTCACACCACAGGTTCTTTCATTTTGCCGTGAAAGCTGATCAAACGGAGATTCGGGGAAAGAGTGGTCTAAAATCACAACTACAGTGTTGAGGTACTTTGGTGTCCTGATACTGTAAATGTCCCCCTTATTATCGCGTCTGGACCCATGACCGGAGAGCTTGAATACTCACTGCCCCCTGCCATCCGCCGCATTTCAGGAGCTTTTCTCTGGGCTGGTCGGGTTAGCTTTTGGATACAAATTTTCTTGGGTGCGATTGCTGGGATTACGCTTCTCTTTACAAGTGTCAATCTATTCGTGGATCAGACAACACGCAGCACTCCAGGAGCTGGGATTGGTTTTTTCTTTTCCGGTTGTGGATTGGCCACACTTTTTGTGGGAACTTTTTGGGCCTTTCGCTACATTCAAATGGCTCGTCGATTGCGTAGCCGTGATGAGTCCCGTCGCCCTAAGCCTAAAGAAGCTCTCAGGATACTGAAGCTTGGACTTTATATCAGTTTGACAGGGATGTTGTTGACCCTTTTGGGAGCTGAGGCACTCGTTGGGGCGCTGGTAGAAAAATCATTCTCTCAAGGGATAGCGGTTCTCCCTAGAGGTGGTGGTAACATCAACCAAATTATCGAAATTACACCTTTCGATATGTTTGTTGTGCTGGCGACTACGAATATCCAATTGGCCCATTTTGTGGGTTTAGTGTCGAGCTTATGGGTCCTTAACTCTGTTAATCGCACCTAATGCCCTGTAAATAAAGTTTTATACCTTTAGTGATGGAGACTTGATCCCCCTGATTTCTCTTGATAAGTGGGACAATACATTGTTGAGGTCTTCATAGTTGAGGTCTGCATAGCCCCTTTTTTAAGGGCGCGGCGACAGCGGACGATCAAGTCGTTACTGCTGAGGTGCGACAAGAAATTAAATTTACAGAGTACTAAATAGATAGAACTTTCTAAATGAATGATGAGAGTGATGAGAATTCTAAATTGTGGGGCGGGCGATCGCTCTTAGCCGCTGCGCTTGCTTAAAACTTCTGTGAATTCACCCAAACATAATACTGACAGGCCTTTAGGGTTATCTTGGTGAATGCCACAATGTCCCCAATTCATCCGTATGAATGCAGAGAACCTAGTGATTTCACGGGAATTTCACACCCTTAGCTTCACGGTGATGTCACACTAAGCGCATAGAACCAAGATTGTTGTTAGCGTCCTCTTACAGGATATCTTCTGTTATGCGGCTTAAAGACCTGCTGGCCAATCCGCTTGATTGGAATATTACCGCCAACATTGTTGACGAAAGTACACTGAGACTTGACTTTCCGAGTGAGCAGTTATGTGATTCAACGATTAACGTATTTATGTGTTCAATTGTTCTGAAGGCGTTAGATTTAGGGTGCGATCGCATCGTGGTCTATTGCCAGAACAAGCTCTGCATCGACTGTGACCTGGGCTTAGGGATGATGCTGATTCTCAGGGCATTGGAGAAATCATGGAGCCTACCAGCCTATTTCCCCTCTAAGCAATTAACTTATACTCCTGGTATGCACTGGGATGAAGATACAGAAGTCTGAGCTAGGAATACACCTCCTTGGCAAGATAAGACCAAATTGTTTGCAGGAGGGGGCTGTACTGATTAGACTCCGCTGTATGACATTCGTAGCATTTCAACGTTGTAGTTAAGCTTGACTATATTCAGCAATCTGACTCTAAATTCCCACACTCTTCATTTGAGCTCTTAAAATAAAGTAAAGGTCTACGGTTTGCTCTAGCAATAACATGGGTGTATCTGTGTCATCGACACAACCGTCTTCAAAGTCTTTAGTACCAATACCCACGCAAGTGTCTCCGTCCAAGCAGCAGTCCTCCTTCCTAGTTCGTTGGCGGCGGCGTGCCCGATACATTTATCTCAAGTTCATCCGCCTCCGGGGTCACCCTAAGGAACTGGCCCGTGGTTTGGCTGCCGGTGTCTTTGCCGGGATGTTTCCGCTGTTTGGGCTACAGACCATCATCGGTGTTGCGATCGCCTTCCGCATCAAGGGCAATCCCTTAATGGCAGCAGGTGGCACCTGGATCAGCAATCCCCTTACCTACATTCCAATCTATGCTTTTAATTACAGGGTTGGAAGCTGGATTCTACACCGCTCTAGTACCCAACCTTTCACGGATGTGGAATCCCTCAAGGCCTGGCTAGAAA
>JBCBTQ010000400.1:0-3234 GCA_039818605.1 Cyanobacteria bacterium J06639_14
GGCAGTTCTTGCATGGCAAAAGTCTACCATCCTCGCCTGCACCAACACCCAGGTCAACCCAGTTGAGCAATTACCGTAAATGCGTGACATATCGCATAGAAGCAATCATTGCGTCTTGACTATTGGCTATTGACCTGCCTGGGGTTCCCCATCAGCTGCAGGCAAGATAGGTGTTCCATCCTGTAGATTCAAAATTCCAGAAACCACAATAGTTTCGCCTGCTTCAATGCCACTCAAAATCTGGTAGTTGTTACCTTGAATATCGCCCAACTGTACAGGTCGAAGACGCGCCACTTGTTCTGGCATCGGCATACCGGGTGGCAATGCTTCAGGGGGAGGTAATTCTTCAGGGCTAGCTGTTTCAGCTATGTAGACAAAGGTTTGCCCTCCTAGACGGGTAATGGCACTCGTTGGCACCAGCAACCCTGTTTGCTCCGACCAAATGAGGCGAGCTTCTACTTTCTGCGCATCTTGTAGAAGTCCCTGGGGATTATCGAACTGAGCTTTGATGAGTACTGTTTGCGTATCCGCGTTGATCTGGGGCGAAATGAAGATCACACTGCCGCTAGCCAGAATATCTTGACCATTCCCGCCCATGAGCTCTACAGGGAGTCCCAGACTCAAGCGATCGCGCTGTTCGATCGGCACCTCCAGATCCAATTCTAAAGAAGTGTTTTCGGTAATACTCGTGATCACATCGCTGGGTGTCACATAGTCTCCCAGCTTGGGCCTAATATCACCAATAGTGCCGACAACTGGAGCCGTAACCGTGCGGTCTTGCAAGTTTTCTTCAGCCGCGGCCTGATTTGCTTCCGCTTGGGCCAAGGAGGCTTCCGACTGGCTCAGACTAGCTTCAGCAGCAGCAATATCCTCTTGGGCAGCGGTTACAGCCGCTTCTGCAACCTCTAAATCACGACGGGCAAAATCCAAATCTTGCTTAGACAATGCGCCTTGATCAACCAAGGTACTGGTGCGACTGAATTCCTCAAGTCGTAATGCGAGTTCTGCTTTCAATTCAGTCTCGCGGGATTGCAGCGATCGCAACGAAGCAGCGGTAGATCCAGTAGCAGCTTGAGCGACTGCCACACTTGCCTGAGCAGCACTGACCTCAGCCTGAGTGCGATCGGGACTAATCAGCACAATTGGATCACCGGGATTGACGCGATCGCCTGCTGCGACAAAGACCTGGGTAATTCGACCCGAGACCTCAGGCTGCAGCACAACACCCGTTTGGGCTTCCAGATCACCTAAAAACTCAGAACGGTCCTGTACTTGCCCCGACTGAACAGCTTCCAGGGTAACCGCTGCTGCCGGTGGAAAACCAACCGGACCCCGACCACGGGAACCCATAAAACGCCAGACAATGAACCCTCCGGCAAAAAATAAGACGCCTAAACTACCCGCAACTAGCCAACGGGAGAAGCCTGATGAATGATCTTTGGCCATGATGGGCTGTAAAGATTCTGATGACGATAGATTGGACAAGGTCATAGGAATGCGACTCAGGGAACGTTAAACCGGCTCGTTTAAGTCTTTGAAAATATAATAAGGCACCTTACTAATGTTTGTGTTGAATTCTCCATTGGTAGGAGGTTTTCTCGTTTACGTCATACATTAGGCGGAGCACATCCGCAAAGGAACCCTTCGAAGATAGAAGATTTAAGGCTTACACAGTGGCCTCAAATTGATGGCCCCCAGCCACCAATTTGAGGGTAATTCGGATAAAACCCTCTAGAATCGGAGACTAAAGAGACTAGTGTGTAAGGTCTGTAATTTGCCAATAATGACAGGGGATTGAGCACTGCGAGAAAACAGTCAGTTAATCAAGGAGTGGACTGAGACTGATTGAGAATGTTGCATCGACTCTCTGACTTAACCACAAAGCGTTTCCTTCTCAAGGCTGGGGTGACTTACCTTAGACTCACCTGACCACATGCCATAGCTTTCCTTAAACCTCATTTAAAACAAGCCGCAGTGCTATACTACATTGTATTACACGAAGTGTGAATACTCAGTATCTGTAGAGAGCTTCTAATATTGATGCTGTCATGCAGAGGCAACTAGCTTAACGCACTGTACTGCCGGTGATTGAGGTTTGTATGGCAATACAAATTGAACTTTATGAGGCCAATCACCTGGATGCATTGATTCACCTCTCTCTGCGAGCGTGGACACCTGTCTTCGATTCCATTCAGAACGTGATGGATCCTGATGTTTATCGAGCGTTCTACCCCAATGATTGGCAGGTGAGCCAGCAAAAAGCGGTCGAAGCTGTCTGCATGGATAAAGACACAACGGTATGGGTCGCGATCGCAGCCCGCCAAACTGTGGGCTTTGTAGCCGTAAAACTACATCTAGAAGACAGCATGGGTGAACTCTACATGATTGCTGTAGATCCAGACTTTCAAGGTCAAGGCCTTGGGACTGCCCTGATAGAATTTGCGCTTGATTGGCTCAAAAATGCCCAGATGACCATTGCTATGGTCGAGACCGGAGGCGACCCTGGCCACGCTCCCGCCCGCCATGCCTATGAAAAGGCTGGTTTTAGATTGTTGCCGATCGCGAGATACTTCAAAAAGCTCTAGATCGGCGTAGAACTTAAATTTATAGGGTACTCAATGGAGGCAGGAGTTAGGAGACAGGAGACAGGAGACAGGAGACAGGAGACAGGAGACAGGAGACAGGAGACAGGAGTTAGGAGGCAGAATTCACACTCAGAATTCCGAATTCCGAATTCCGAATTCCGAATTCCATACGGTTAATGGAGACAGGAGACAGGAGACAGGAGACAGGAGACAGGAGTTAGGAGGCAGAATTCACACTCAGAATTCGAATTCCGAATTCCGAATTCCGAATTCCATACGGTTAATGGAGACAGGAGACAGGAGTTAGGAGGCAGAATTCACACTCAGAATTCCGAATTCCGAATTCCGAACTCCGAATTCCATACAGACAGTTTTTGGGCAGAAATTTTGAATTTCCCATTCAGGAATTAGCTAAACCTGCCCCTCCTCTATCCCTTCTATCCCTATCCCTACCCCTCCACCTTCAACTCACAGCCCTCCTGGCTCTTGAAGGCTGAACTTGCAGGGGGGACCCGAAACAGCCAGTTCAGCAAGGGCAGCAGGTAAAGATATACCGCATAGGGCACAAACCCTGCATCGGTCAGTAGAACTGTCGCTGGTACGAGGCCGGCAATATTCCAGGGCACCAGAGGCGCAAGGACAACAGCCG
>JBCBTQ010000401.1:0-3158 GCA_039818605.1 Cyanobacteria bacterium J06639_14
AATCATTGTTGTTGATCGGCGGATAGGGCAAGGGCAGCAAGAGCGATCCCCGTTCGTCTGCTAGGCCGAAGTAGTTGAAGTCCGGCGGCATCGAGTCGCCCGACTGTACTACCTCTACCAAGGCGTGGGCAGCGGGTGGAGGATCGTCGCCAGCCCCCAACACCAGCTGGGCTCGAATGGTGGTAGTACCGGGCGGTACGATCCGAGTTGGGGCTGACCACAGATAGACCCCAGGTGATCGCTCCTTCTCATCAGAATCAGTCAGTGGCTCCTTCTTGGTAAAATCCGGCCTTAGCAGCGGCGTTGTCAACCAAGATTTTTTGTCCTCAGCCGCGTCCTCCTCGGCTGCCGCAGATGACGACGCATCGTCTTCCGGCTGAAGCTCCCCCAAAAATGGCCCTGGCCACGGTATCTGCACTACAAACGACATGGGCAGGTAACGCCCCCGCAAATCCACCAAGTCAATAGCCGCGTACTGGGGCTCCAGCGTAGACAAATCCAACGTTTCTGAGCCCGCGGGCAGTCGCTCTAGCGCCGATAGGCCGAAAAAGGCCACGGTGCCACTGGGGGTGATTCGCCCCAGCACCGGCTTGCCCAGCCGCCGGGTCGGCGTTGGTCCGTCCACCCGCTGGGCCATGACCTGCAGCCCCTGGGCGATGGGCTGCTCGATCAGCCGGTCCCAAAACCGGATGCCCAGTAGGGTTTGGGTGGAGATGCGCTCTAGGGGGCGCAGGCTAGGGCGGCTCATCGGGTCCCTCCTGTAAGGGCCTGTATGTCTGCAGTGCGCACCTGCACCGGCGCACCCAGCGTGCGCGATCGCGTCGAATCGATAAACAGATTGCGCACCAAGTACGGAATGGAAATCTGATAGCGGCCGTCGCCGTCGCCGAGGGTATCCCACAACTGCAGCAGTTCCTCGCCGCTCATCTCACCAAGGACGAGTTCCACTGCTTCGTCATTGGCAAAAAACGCCTGGTTTTGCGGGCTAGAAAACAGGTTGCCAGCCGCATGGTTGAGCACCGTTGCTGGGATGACTGGGTAGTCCTCCAGGGTCCGCATGACCCAGCCCACCAGCAGGTTTTGGGTACTGGCGCGGCCCCCACGGATGGTCACAATTAAGTGCAGATCAACCGGCAGCTGAGTTAGCTGTTGGCTACCGTCCGGCAGCGTTCGCCCTGAGGGGGTCCGGTGGGATAGATTCGGCATAACCCGATAGAGAAAAATTGAGGCCCCAGCCGTGATGGTGGCGCGATCGCCGTCAGTATTAGCCGTCCCAAAATCATCAGACTGGTACACCGAAAATGTCAATGTCGAGCCCGATAAACCCAGGGTATTCTGCTCCTCTTCGGTCATAGCAGTGTCTAGAATATGCGCGATCGCTTCACATACGGCCGCAATTCCATGAAAACTTGCCATAAGCTTTTTCTTTATATAAACCACGTCCATATTGAGACCCGGAGTCTCCGAGCGATGCAGTTGAAGGGGGAAAGCCTGATCTAGCCACTGTTTTAGGTGAATTCTGAAAACTACAGTTTTCAAGTTGGACGCGGTTTGGATGCCATGACATAACAGCTAATCTTGCCTCGTAAACTTCCTAAAACTCTGGTTTGGAGGCATTAAGAATAGCAATAAGACAGAAATTCAGACTCTAAGAATTCACCTGAGGCAAAAGTCAGTCGGGCGTTTTCTTATAAACCATCACTCAAAAACTCTCTCTATGAATGCATTCTTCGGTAGAAGAGTAATCTCTTAAACTCAACGAAAGGTTGATCCATCAAGTAAATTCTATTTTCCCAATCTTTCTTAAAGAAAATAGATCAAAAGAAACTTCTCCTTTCAAGGACTATGCGATTTAGTCGCTTGAGTGGTGCCAGACGATTTGTCATATTCTCGCTAGCTGATTATCCTGCAATCAGAAACGATTCATGGGGAAACTCGAGTGGCAGACAAAATTTCAGTGGAGGAACGACTAGCCGGTGTAGAAGCCGCGATCGCTGAGTTAGAGAAACAAACGGAGCAGGAGGTAAGCAAGCATGGTTCTCCTTGATAGTCTAGCTACTCACCTTAGCCTCACCGACTCAGAAGAACGTCGAACTCTGAGTGATGTTTCCTGGTGGCAATATCAAACTCTCCTGAATGATCTGGGTGAAGCCTCCCCCTACCGTGTCCATTACCTGAAAGGAATTCTTGAAATTGTGGCCCCGAGTCGCCGCCATGAAAGTAGCAAAACCCGCATTGGTGACTTGCTACTCATCTACTTCCTCGAAACCAACACCGAGTACTTTCCCATGGGCTCCACCACCCTGCACGAAGAATCGCAGCAGGCGGGTGGCGAGCCGGATGAAAGTTACTGCATCGTTACTGACAAAGCGATTCCGGATCTAGCCATTGAAGTTGTCATTACCCGTGGAGGCATTAACCGCCTGGAACTGTATCGGCGTCTAGGGGTTCTGGAAGTATGGTTTTGGCAACACAATGTCTTCAGCCTTTACCGCTTACGTCCTGAGCGTCTGGACCAACTAGCCGCGACTTACGGTTATGAAGCCATCGCTGGCAGTGAACTTCTCCCCGCGTTAGACATTGCCTTATTGACCCAATGTGTCCAAAATCCCAGTCCCCTGGCTGCAGCTCAAGCTTTTCGCCAGGGGATACAGGCAAATCACCCTTAAACGCGATCGCGCTTCCCAAGCTACCCGCCTTCCTGCACTGCCTATGCCGATTGCCCTGCTAGGGCAGGGTAACCTGTTTGGATGGTGGCTGGGGTCTGTGGGGTGGATTGTGGAGGCTTCGCAGAATTCAGTAGGGGAGTATTTGGGGCTAGAACTAAGACCGGTCAAGGAACATTAGAATCTAGTTGCACAGGGCATTAAATCTGGGGTGTTGCCCCAAGACTTGAAGCACCTGACTTATGGCGAGTAGCAGCGATGTAGCTGTTAAAGACTTGCCGTGTCACTTAATATGTTGTTTCGAGTATAGTGACACAGAAAGTTTTCGATTACCAAGGATGTATGACGCACAGCTCAGTTGTCACTCATCCGGAGTCCACTCGAAGTCAGGATGAATCTGTTTGAGCTGCTGTAGTAGGTTAAACTCATCGCCGGAGTCGCCCCCGGCGATGGTCTTCAGAACCGGCCATGCGAGTTTCCCAGCAACCGGCT
>JBCBTQ010000402.1:0-3145 GCA_039818605.1 Cyanobacteria bacterium J06639_14
CTCGACTTTCCTCCCCACTCCCCTCGACGCCCCTCCCCACTCCCCTCTCCCTCCTATTGGTCGGTTGTGGTGAGACAGACATGTCGTGTCTTTACGCTGCGGTTGTTACTCCTGCCCCTCGATTCTCCTCCCCACTCCCCTCGACGCCCCTCCCCACTCCCCTCTCCCTCCTATTGGTCGGTTGTGGTGAGACACGACATGTCGTGTCTTTACACTGCGATTGTTACCCCTGACTGCCTACCCTCTACCCTCGACTCCACTACCCACCACCCCACCACCCACCACCTTCTATGGTCCGGTTGTGGTGAGACACGACATGTCGTGTCTTTACACTGCGATTGTTATCCCTGCCGCACCACCCTCCACTCGCGACCCTCCACCCCCCACCCTTCCACCCCTCACCCTTCCACCCTCCTACCCTTCCACCCTCCACCCCCCACCGGGTTTTATACGTTGAGATCATCAAGCCCTTTCGTTTCATTGCGATATTCATGATTTGTTGGCAGCAACGCTGCCGTACGAACCGCATTCCACTAAAATGTGGGACGGAAAAGCAGGACGGAAAGTTATGCGTGTACTGGCTCTTGTGCCCGGCGGAATTAGTGATCAGTTTCTTTTTTTTCCGACGCTTGAACACTTAAAGCAAGCCTTCCCTCAGGCTGAGATATCGGTGGTGGCAGAGCCGTCTTCGACGGCTGCCTATCGCGTGTCGAAGGTTGTCCAGACAACCATTCCGTACACCTTTGCGAACAATAACAGCCCGGCTGATTGGGCCAACCTCCTCGGAATTATGCGCGATCGCGAGTTTGAAGTGGTGATTACAGCCACGCAAACTTGGCAAACGGGGTTGCTGCTTTGGCTCAGCGGCATTCCCACACGTATCGGTTATGAGGGCGGCAGTAACGGTCTCTTTTTGACGGCAACGACGCCCCGTAAGACAGCGCAATATCAGGCTGCTCAGTACCATGATTTGCTGGATTCTCTCGATTTGTCGGGTCAGTGCCCAACGGCTGTGATCAATGTTCCTCAAAGCGACATTAGTTGGGTGGATATGCAAATTCAAGCCCAGGGTATTGGGGACCAAGGGTATGTTCTGATCTATCCTGGCACTGCTGAGGGGGCCGTCGATGACACCTATCCGGCGGCGAGTTGGGTAACCATTGTTCAAGATTTTCAGAAACGCCAACCGGGTTTGCCCATTGTTCTGTTGCAGCAGCCTGAAACGGCGGGAACTGTCAAAGCGATCGCCCAAGCATTTCCACCGTTGAAGGTGATTCGCCCTGAGAACGTCGGGCAGGTCGCCGCCCTGGTGGCAGGGGCTAACTTGATGCTGGCCACCGATAGTTATGTGTCGCAATTAGGCGTTGCGCTCAATGTCTTTACGCTGGCTCTGTTTGGAGCCTATTCTCCGGACGACCGCTTGCCGCCAGTGAGCGCTTCTGAGCAGCGTTTTTTAGGAATCAAATCTGGCAGTGCTAAGGTAGCAGACATCTCCCCTGAAGTTGTCTTAAAGAAAGTTTGGGGAGAAGACTAGATTCGATATGACACCGTCTGACTTACTGATGTGTTTATAGGATTTGAGTGCCGTGGACAAAATTAAACAGCAGTCCAATCGAGTTGGCGAACTCATCTTCTCCGCCGACACGGGGGCAACGTATCAAAAGACATTGACACTTACCTGGAATATTTTGCGAGAGACAGGTGTTCTGCTCTGGCTGACCATTTGTTTGGTTTTTGTTGGAGCGGAATGGTTTTGGAATTTTTCTATTGATTTGGGCCTCAAAGCTCGAGCTTGGTATGAGAGCACGAAGGAACCGAAGGCCGAAGAACCTAAATCCGCGACTGAAATTGGGCAGTCTGTGCTCTCGGCTTTAGGGACGGGGACAGAGACGCTACTGTACCAGGCTAAGCAGCAATTGGGGATCGATGCGGACGCACCTGCGCCCAAAGCTCCCACGCCGACAGCGAAAACGAATTCGCCAGTCGCTACCGCATCCGCTGCGCCACCCACGCCAGCACCACCTGCGGCTGAGGCGACTAAAGCCGAACCAACCACCTTGAAGAAAGACGAGCTATAGCGCAGCTAGCAAACAAATACATGACAAACGCAAGGGGAAGCACAAACACGGCTTCCCCTTTTCTGTATCCTATTTTTGGATGAGGTTAAATGATTGTTGTAAATCGTACTCATAACGAGTATGATTTAGAAAGAAAGCAAATGGACTGTGCCCTGCTGCTTGTTATCGCAGGGTTTAGCGTCATCGTGTTAAAGGAGGGCGATCCATGGTTGCAACCCCAGTTAAAAAAAATACTCGGTTCTATCCCACTCGCATCGATTTGCCTGCGACTGTGCGCGAGGCTGTTGTGATACTACTCAATCAGACCCTGGCAGCGAGTGTAGACCTCAAAACTCAAACTAAGCAGGCGCATTGGAATGTGAAGGGCAAAGATTTCTTTCAGTTGCATGAGCTATTTGATGAAATGGCTGGTGAAATTGAGGAATATGTCGATATGGTGGCTGAGCGCGTGACGGCTTTAGGCGCTACTGCTTTAGGAACAGCTCGTGAAGCCGCCAGTAATTCTTTGCTACCGGAATATCCTCTGGATGCCGTCGATGGTGAAGATCATGTCACTGCTCTGGCCGATCGCTATGCAGCGTACGCGAAGCATGTGCGGGAAGCCATTGATAAGGCTGATGAATTAGGGGATGCCGATACAGCGGATCTCTATACTGAGATTTCTCGCACCATTGATAAGCGTCTCTGGTTCCTGGAAGCTCACCTCATCAGCAAGGATGATTTGGCCTAGCGATGATGCATGGGATGCTCACTCCTTGGGGTGAATTTCTATAGTCCGCTCAGGATAATTCCAAGAGGCACGCTCAGCAGCGTGCCTCTTGTTTGTTGGGTGGCACTGCTAAGAATTGCTAATGTTTCCGGCTTTTATGGATACAGCCCTGGGTTCAAAATTGGGTGTAAATTTTATCAATAATCCCTAACCAATCGAGGAGCCGCCTGTGCTGCGCCTATTTCGACTCACTGCTCTAACCGCGATCGCTCCCGTTATGACCTTGGCCGTGCCACCAATGGCGGCGCTGGAGGCGAACCCGCTACCTGAGCCCGCTAAGGTTTTACCCGCTAAT
This sequence comes from Cyanobacteria bacterium J06639_14, assembly GCA_039818605.1. Classification (GTDB taxonomy): domain Bacteria; phylum Cyanobacteriota; class Cyanobacteriia; order Phormidesmidales; family Phormidesmidaceae; genus SIO1E4. The sequence continues at coordinate 3,143 of JBCBTQ010000402.1, forward strand.
ACG
>JBCBTQ010000403.1:0-3113 GCA_039818605.1 Cyanobacteria bacterium J06639_14
CTTAGCAGAGGCCGCCGCTCTGCCGATTGACTCTGATGAGAAGTCCCCACTGGCTAAAACTGTGAGAACCTGCAGGCGTTTACTCAAGGTCGAACCCGCCCTGTGGACCTTTGTTGCCAACGTTGGGGTTGAACCCACCAATAATGCGGCAGAACGAGCCTTGCGACCGGCTGTGATTTGGCGCAAGACCAGTTTTGGTACCCAGTCTCAGGGGGGCAGTCAGGTCGTGGCTCGACTACTCACCGTCACTACCTCGCTCAAGGCTCAGGGCAGAAATATCCTCGATTTCCTGACCCACGCCTGCTTGGCAGCACGGACTAGAAATGAGCCCCCTTCTTTGCTCCCGCCACCGCAACGCTAGGGACGCCTACGTACAGAGTGTATTTGACAGATATTTATAAAATTTGGGTCTGCGATCCAAATAAACCTTATGACGGTATAAATTTACCTAAAGAAGTGCAAGACAAATTTGTCAGCGTACTAAAAGAAGAGCTTTCAATAATAAATCCCGTTGCTCTAGTGACTTGGGGCAAGATATCGGCTAATAGCTTTAGATCAATGAAGCTTAATATTCAACACTTGAATTTTCCTCATCCTAGCGGTGCAGCAAACGGGGCTTGGAGCAGGCTTATTAATAAATCTCCAACGGATGAGAACAAATTAGCATATTGGAATACTGTAATCTCTGAATCTTTACCGAAGGGAGTCCAATGAATTTGAATCGTATCGGGCTTGTCTTGATGTATTGATATTGTAAATACGCCTTGCTTACAATACGCGATATAGATGTGTATTTTGTACTCAACGGCATTACGTTTGTCTGGAACGATGAAAAAGCACAAATTAATCCTCAAAAACATGATGGTGTAACGTTTCAGCAAGCTGCTTAGGCATTCTTTGATCCGCTTCTAGTGGTTGTCGATGCTACCTGCAATGATGAAGCACGGGATGCCATTATTGGTCTCGATAGGCGTTGGAACCTCTTGTACGTCGTTTTCATTGAGCGCGAAGACGACATGATTCGCATCATTTCAGCTCGTAAAGCCACACGTAAGGAACGTGAACACTATGAAAACTGACGCACTAAAAAAGCGGTTAGATAGAAATCGTCCAATGACAACAATCACAATTCGGATGCCCGAAGATGTGATCGAAGACTTAAAGAGAATTGCACCCTTGCTCGGGTTTTCAGGATATCAACCTTTGGCTCGTGCCTACATTGGACAAGGTCTTCGGGCTGACCTAGAACGCTTAGAGGGAGATACCGTCTCTGCATTAATTGCCAGTCTCAAGCGTCATGGTGTCAGCGAAGAAATTCTGCAAGAAGCTCTGGGCGAGGTGACTTAAAAATAGCTGAATTTGATTATCCTGGCTGAGTCACCTAACATAGTCCCTGAGGCGGACGGAGCCAAAGCCATTGACTAAAAGCATAGATACTGACCGCCGCTCAGCTCCACGTTATGCGTTCCACAGATTAAACGCTGAGTGAATTTTGCTGTGCCTGAAAATGCGCTACTAGAAAATCAATCGCGCGCCGCACCCGTAAGGGCAAATGGCGACGACTGGGATACACAATCCATGTGGCGCGATCGCGGTCCCAAAAGTCTTGCAGAATCGGTACCAGTAACCCGGCAGCGAGTTCATCCTGCAGGTTGACCTGGGGTGTGTAGACAATCCCAAGCCCTCTGATGGCGGCAGCGGTCAGGGCGGGGCCGTTATTGCTGGTCCAAGGGCCAGAAATACGAATATCTCGAGGCCCATCGGGATATTTAAACCGCCAGCGATCGCGATTGCTGCGCAGACAGGCATGATCCTTAAGCTCCTCTGGGTCAGTGGGAATGCCACGATGTTGCAGGTAGTCGGGGCTTGCGCAGGCGACCAACGCGCGACTCGCGAGTTTCCGAAGCATTAAGCTGCTGTCTTCCAGCACCCCGTAGCGAATGGCAAAATCAAAGCCTTCCTCGATCAAATCAATCCTGCGGGTATTAAAATCCATCTCAATTTTCACCTGGGGGTGCTGTCGGGCAAAGTCTGCCAGGGCAGGAGCCACGTAGCGCTCCGCAAAGGCCCCTGCCGCTGCCACTCGAATGCGTCCAACCACCTCAGCAGTTTCGCCCACCACGGTTTGATTTGCCTCTTCTATCCCGGCGATTAAGTCTGCGCAGCGACGATAGTACTCTGCCCCAGCATCGGTCAGACGAACCCTGCGGGTCGAGCGGGCCAGTAGGCGAATGCCCAACCGGGTTTCTAAATCCGCCACGCTACGACTGACGTAGGAGGTTGAAACGCCCAGTCGCTTGGCCGCTGCAGAAAAACTGCCCGCATCCACCACCGCCGCAAATTCAGAAATGCCGTTCCAAATACTCAAATGCGATCGCCACCGGGTTGATTATTGCTCATGAGCAAAGCTCTTTTATTCAAGTCACATTTTACATTCTCCTTGCAACAATAGAATCATCGAAATTCACTTCTAGGGAGCCACTTACGATGACTCAAACCGCTTCCCCCTCCACTGCGAAAACCGTTGCTACTCAGTTCTTCGATCGCTACCGCACCCAGGATGTCGCTGGCATGGTGAACCTGTTTGCCTCCGGTGGCACCGTTGAATACGTTCCCTATGGCTTGAAAGGCCCAGTTGACGAAGCCGGAGCAGGAACCTGGAATACTTTGATAGAAGCGTTCCCCAACTTGACCAACCGCATCATCAGCATCCGCCAGGATGAAACCGGACGGCTCGCCTACGTTGATGTTTTCATTGGGGGTACGCAGGTTAAGGAAGCCTTTGGTGTTCCCAGTCAGGGCAAAACCTATGACCTGCGGCATCTATTTGTGTTTGAAACCAATGAAGCAGGCCAGATCACGAGCGTTGTTAGCTTTTGGGATAACGCTGATTGGTATCAGCAACTGGGTAAAACCACACTAGCTTAATCTCTCTAGACCCGACGGCTGCATGACATCCGCCAAAATTGCTTTTTCACGTCGTTCAACAGTTCCATACCCTTTCAGGAGAATATCCCATGTCTACCCCGCGCATTTTGATGGTGCTCACATCCCATAACCAACTCGGCAAACTCTTCGAGCCAAAAACCAGTGGGTTTGCCTGTATTGCCGAG
>JBCBTQ010000404.1:0-3093 GCA_039818605.1 Cyanobacteria bacterium J06639_14
TGTAAGTTATATCGAAACTGGTTACTGAGGACTGATAGCACCTTGACTTAATCCAAACGTAAGGAAATCCCCCATTAGTTGAAGGATGAGTGTTGTTATGAAGATGGTTATGAGTGCGGTATTCACCGACAACCGTTCGCTAGAATTGTCCGTACATTCACCCTCTCAGAAACGGGAAACCGGTTCATAAGACCGTATTCCCAAGTAGCCTTCACTATCAAAGCCTTATGGATTCAGGACATCTGTTTGAGCAAGCAGGCAACCAGTGGGACTTAGAACGGCTATACACAGACTTGGCCACCGCCAAAGCTGAGGTTATGCCTCATAAGCGACCTGAGTTGACGGCAGTGGAACAAGTGCGGCTACGAGGCTTACTCATAGGATGTAGCCCTGCTGAGATTGCGGAACAGCAGTATGCAACAACCCGAACGGTAGAAGTCGCTTTGAGCCAAGGCCTGTACCGCTATGCGGAGGTATTAACGGGGCGCGATCGCAACACCTTAGAAAGCTGGCGCGACATTGCCGATTGGCTACAAGTAGCGGGGTATCAATGCACCCAAGTGGCCATCAACTGGGCCCAAATGCCCGATGTTCCCGCCCTGTATGGCAGGCAAGTGGAACTCGATCAGCTCAAAGGTTGGATTTTTGGGGCCTCTCCCTGTCGGCTAGTTGCGATTAACGGGCCAGCAGGTATTGGAAAAACATCCCTGGCGATTACGTTGGCCAAGACAGTGCAGTCCCATTTCGACGGTGTCATTTGGCAATCATTACGTCACAAACCCACCCTGGAAAACATCCTTAGCCATTGGCTTGATCAGCTCCCTGGGGAACAGACACAACTGACGGAATGGTACGACCAACTCAGAGCTGTGATGACCTACTTGAGAGAACATCGCTGTCTGCTGGTAATTGATAATCTGGAAACGATCCTTAGCAGTGGCAATCTTATTGGCGACTATGAACCCGGCTACGAAATCTACGGTGAGTTGCTCAAACGCCTCAGCGAAGAGCCTCACCAAAGCTGTGTGATGGTAACCAGCCGTGAAAGCAATCGCGAAATTCGGGGTTCTGCAGCTATCAATCGTCCTGTTCGCCATTTATCTCTTAAGGGGCTGAGCTATGAAGCTGCCGAGCCAATTTTAGAAGAAGAAGCCCTCTCTACTCGGCAATACTGGAAACCATTGGTGCAGCAATATCGGGGAAATCCCTTGATGCTCAGAATTGTGGCCATGACCATCCAGGAGGTCTTTGATGGGGACGTGCGTCACTTTTTACAGCAACGTATGACCCTCTTTGGCGATATCAAATACCTGATTGATCAACAGTACGAGCGCCTGTCCAATGCCGAGCAGGATATCCTGTATCGCTTGGCAGAACAAGCAGAACCGATCCAACTTGAACAGATAAATCATGCCCAGAGTTTGCCAGCCATTAGTGCTTTGTTGCGACGATCGCTCATCGAAAAAAGTGCCGCTGGATTTACCCTAAGACCGGTGGTGATGGAATATGTGCGTCATCATTTGCCCTGAGGCTTACCTGTGAGTTATTGCATTAACCCCTGGTGCCCGAACCGGGAAAATCCCGACACTCGCGATCGCTGCCAGGCCTGCGAGACTCCCTTAGTGCTGGCAGGGCGTTATCGCCTCATACGGCCTCTGCGCGAGCCTGACGAATGGGAGCCGTCTGAAATTTTTGAAGTTGATGACCACGGACAAACAAAAGTCCTCAAGGTTCTGAAAAAGCCCATCCTGCTGCCGTTATTTGAACGGGAAGCGACGACCTTACAGCACCTCAAACATCCAGGTATTCCTCAAGTTGACCTAGATGGCTATTTCGCCATGCAGCTAGCTGATGGACGTCAACTGCATTGTCTAGTGATGGAAAACATTCAAGGCGTAAATCTAGACGTTTGGCTACAAAAACACGGTCCACTTGATCAAGCAACTGCCATTGATTGGATGCAGCAGCTGGTGGATTTATTGGCCCAACTCCACCAAGCTGAGCTGTTTCACCGCGATATCAAGCTTTCTAATATCATGCTGCGGTCTACTGGACAGCTTGCCCTGATCGACTTTGGCACTGTACGTCCCATGACAAGCACCTACTTTGCCAAAGTTGCCAGCCAGCGTGACATCACTAGTGTGGTGTCACCAGGGTATACCCCACTAGAGCAAATTAATGGTCGCGCCGTTCCCCAGTCTGACTTTTATGCCTTGGGGCGATCGTTTATCTATCTGCTGACCGGGCAGCATCCAATCGATTTACCCGAGGATGAAACAACAGGACAACTTAGCTGGCGCGATCAAGCAGCGTCGCCTATCGCCGACTGGTTTGCCCAGCTTCTTGACGACATGACGGCCCCCTTTCCGGGACAGCGCCCCCTCAATGCTGACGTCTTATTAGGCCGCCTGAACAAGCAACAATCCCAACGCTTTAACTGGACCGAAAAACAACAACTGCGCCTCCTTGTCATCGCTAATATTGGTCTATTCCTGCTGCAGATGTGGGTTGGTTGGCAGTGGACGAATAAGCGTCAGCAAATAGAAGAGCGCACCCAAAGCCCTGCTTTACTGCAACTCTCAGAGGTAGAGACTCTGAACCACGTGTAGGTATGATGGCGCGTTGAACTTTGAGTCTGGCCGAACCTGCCCTTACAGAACTGATATATTCCTTGTCCCAGATCTTGCCTAAGAACTCAAAACCTACAACTCATAGCTCTATTCTGACTTCTGAAGATAATCCAGCCATAAACATAGTACGTGAGCTGTCTAAATAAACCACTGAAATGCTTATCAGTTGTGTGTTAGGGAGTTGAGGGAAGAAAGAGTTGACAGATAAGGCGGAAGTGCATAGACTAGTAAAGCGCTGAGGGGGAGTAGAGCTGCGGCGAAGGTCTCCCGAGGTGAGGAACCTCGACAGAAGAATACCTTGAGAGCCAAGAAGTATAATTGGGTCTCGTCAATCATTAAATTGACGCCATCATAGCATGAAAGTGAGATGATGGGGAACCAATTCTGGATGCCAGGATGTAAAAGATCTGAGGATATCCAGGATTGAGCTTGAGATAAGTGTATTAGACACTAACATGGAGAG
>JBCBTQ010000405.1:0-3087 GCA_039818605.1 Cyanobacteria bacterium J06639_14
AGGATCAGGGTATGCGTCCAGATGCAACCCCTCAAATTGCTGAATCAGTGCGACCCCAGACGGGGGAATTGCAACCATCGCTAGGATCCTCCCCAAATAACCCAACTACAATACCTTCCGTAAGGATAGAGGGGAATGTGGCGGTCGGCAGCTAGAAATGCAGGAAATGACAAGGGCGGCCATGCAAGCCAGAAAATGCCATCGCAAATCGGCAGCCCAATAAGCGGATCGGACAAAAAATGAGCGGGTGCATCCCAATTGTGTATTCAAGCTATCTTGCCCTCTCCCTAAATCCCTCTCCCAATCTCGGGAGAGGGACTTTCTCCGGCCCCCCTTCTCCCAAATTTGGGAGAAGGGGCTGGGGGATGAGGGCCACTTGCAAAACTGGGATGCACTCAGATGAGCGCATTAATCACGTGCGGATTAATCAGGCATCGAGTAGGGGCACAAGGCTTACACTCCGACAATCGATGAGACTCTATGTTGAGACGCGATTTAATTGCAAATCCTAAGGCAAACAATTTTTATGCATGCGTTCACCCCATTTTCAAAGCCCCTTATACCTCAATTAATATCGACTTAAATTCATGTTAATCTGATGCGATTTTTTTCCGGTGAGGAGCGTGCTACTGTAGGGGCATTCGAAAGTGAATAGTCATTTTCAAGTGTGTTCCCGATTGTGTTTTGACAGGGCATCTGCTAATCGATCCGTTACTTTAGCAGTTCACATCAGGTGTTGAAGTGAGTCATGAAGCGACTCCATATAGATTCTCGGCTGGAGGACTTGAAGCTCCATCACTTTAGGGTGGATGTTAGCTGTCTGGGGCAATTTGTCTATCAACGTTTTGAAGAAAACGCTCTGCTTCCGGGGGTTGTCCTGACTCAAGACAACAACCTTGTCGGCATGATTTCGCGGCGGCGCTTCTTGGAAGCAATGAGTCGTGCCTATGGGCGTGAGCTGTTTTTGCGTCGTTCGCTGTCGGTCCTTTATCGGTTTATTGCCCAAGCGATCTTGCGGCTACCAGGTACGCTGCCGATTGCTGAAGCGGCGCAGCAGGCGATCGCACGCTCCTCTGATTTACTCTACGAACCGATCGTCGTCGATTGTGGTGCCCAGAGTGGGCAGTGCTTTTGTTTGATCGATGTCCATGATGTCCTGCAAGCTCAGTCAGCAATTCATCAGCTCACGACAGAATTGTTGCGGGAGAAAACTCGAGCAGAGATGATGCAAACGGAAAAGATGGCTAGCCTGGGCAAAATGATGGCTGGGGTCGCCCATGAAATCCGCAACCCCGTGAACTTTATTTGGGGCAATCTTAAGTATATTTCGAGCTACACCAAAGATTTGGCTGTCCTGGTTGAAGCCTTTGATGAAGAGGTGGAAAATCCCAGTTCTAAACTCCAAAAATTGAAGCAAAAAGTTGATGTTGACTTTGTTTTGGAGGACCTTTCAAAGGTTGTTCAAAGTATCGAAATGGGAACCGATCGCTTGCGTAATTTAGTAACCAGTTTGCGAACGTTTGCGCGGGTCGATGAAGTTAAGCGTTATCCAACCGATCTGCATAAGAGTTTGGACAGTACGCTATTTATCCTCAATAGTCGTCTGAAAGAAGGCATTACCATCCACAAGGAATACGGTGATCTGCCCGTGATCTCGTGTTACAGCGGTCAAATTGGGCAAGTATTCATGAACATCATCAGTAATGCAATTGATGCGCTGCTGGAATACACAGCCAGTCTGGCCCAACAGCAAGGTCTGGATACGGCTTTTGGCCACCTCATGGCCTCGGGTCTGGCGTGGGAACCCAGTATTACGCTCATCACTCAGACCTATGATCACCTTCCAGACGATACCCCTCAGCCCATGGAGTCAGCCGCCCAGTGGATTTCTGTTCGGATTCAGGATAACGGTCCGGGGATTCCATCGGAAATCCAAACCCAGGTTTTTGAGGACTTTTTTACCACTAAACCGGCTGGCGAAGGGACTGGCTTGGGATTGCCCATCACGAAGCAAATTGTGACGGAGAAGCATCAGGGCTACTTGATCTTGCGATCGCCGTGTTTTGCAGCGACAGCAGATGATCCAGGCTATGGCACGGAGTTCGAAATTTTGTTGCCGGTGCCCGCCTCGGAGCAAAAGCTGACCGGAAACCTCCTGGAACAGCCGTCATTTAGGGATAATGCAGTGAATTATCGTAATCCCATCCCCATTCACATCTAGATATGGCAGCTCCTACCCTTCTAGCCTTGGACTTTGATGGCGTTCTCTGTAATGGTCTGATTGAGTATTTTCAAACCGCCTGGAAAGCCTATTGCCAGCTTTTTGACGTCGCCCCCAAAGAACCTCCTGCGGGACTAGCCGAGCGATTTTACCCCTTGCGCCCCGTGATTGAAACTGGCTGGGAGATGCCTTTATTACTCCACGCACTGCTACAGGGCGTAGACGATGCCACCGTATTAGACCACTGGCCAACCCTGGTGCAAGAAATTCTGGGAGAAACCAATATCCAGGCTGATTACGCCATGGCGCAGGTTGATGGCGTGCGCGATCGCTGGATTCAGACCGACCTGGACAGTTGGTTAAGCCTGCATCAGTTCTATCCCGGCGTGATTGCCAGACTGCAGCAAGCGATCGTCGATGGCATCTATCCCGTCATCATCTCGACCAAAGAGGGACGCTTCATTCAGGCATTACTGGCCCAAGCGGGTGTGGAGCTAGCGGCCGATCAAATCATTGGCAAAGAAATCAAACAACCAAAAACCGCGACCCTCAGACAACTGCGGCAAAACCTGCCGCAGGGTCACCCGCAGCCGCCCACAATCTGGTTTGTCGAAGATCGCCTCAAAACCCTGGAAAAAGTCAAAGCCCAACCAGAACTGACAGATATCCTGCTATTTTTAGCCGACTGGGGCTACAACACCGAGGCCGAAAAAGAAAAAGCCCGTCACGATTCCCATATTCATCTGTTATCGTTAAGCCAGCTAGTACAAGAGTTCTCTGCCTGGACAGCCACGTAGATAGAGAATTGGTTCATGGTTATTAGTTCATGGTTATTAGTTCATGGTTGATAGTTCGAGGCTCATGAT
>JBCBTQ010000406.1:0-3074 GCA_039818605.1 Cyanobacteria bacterium J06639_14
CCCAAACGTTTTCTGTCAGGCGAGTGGGTCTAAATTCGACTTTCCCCGAGATGGCAAAGATACGGCGATCAATCGTCGTCGCGGTCATCCAGCCAATCGGGGTAGGAAAGGCAGCAAGCGGTTGAAATTCTCCAAAGGTACCGTCTGGCGCAATCGTAGCCGTAAAGACCGTATCGACGACTGTCGTCCCCGGACGAAAGGTGTTGCTGCCGCCCATAATATAGACCTGATCGTCTAGGGCAGTGACGGCATGAATGGTCAGCGGAGCAGGCAGTTGACCCACTTCGACCCATTCACTGATGTCGCCTTGGGCATCGGGAACGGCCCGAAAAATGCGATCTGACACTTCACTGCCTTCCCAAAAGCCGTTGTCTCCCCCCAGGACATAAAGCGCATCGCCGTGAACCAGCACCGCATGGTGTTGCAGTCTGATCGGTAGGGGCGCAGTTGTCTCTTGCCAATCGTTCAAAGCCTGCTCTGGGGTGAGGGGGGTAAAGTAAACTTCGGGATGGACACCGTTGGGCTCGTTCCAGCCGCCCACGATATAAACAAAGTCACCCAAGGCCACCATCTGATGTGACTCAAGGGAGATCGGGAGTTGACCGAATGCTTCCCATTGAGGATTTTGCTGGGTTTGACCGATTGCTTCTTGCTGAGAATTTTGTTGCGGTGTGCAAGCGGTGGTGACCGTTATCAGCGCTAGTCCAGTTGAGAGGAGCAGGGGTAGAAGTTTGGCCATGGAAAGCTGCAATATTGGTTGGGCCTAACGGCACTCTTCAGTTGACTTCAAGCAATTAAAGTTTATAAGGCAATTGCGATCGCTGCGCTATGTCGAATCGCTTTATTTAAAGGCCTAACAAAACAGCTTGCCGACGTTGGTGCGGGTAATCGTCACCTTTCAAAGCCGCATTGCTGGCGGGCACTTTGGAACACTTGTTGAGGGCCATTTTCGGCAGCGATGAAGCGGATACCCTTAAGTAGGCCCCAGCAATTCCATGCAATCTCGGGACGCCTAATGATGCCGATGCCCCCAATCCTTTAGAAAGTTTGGTGGAACCGTCTGAAGCAGGGGTCGAATAGACAAGAATCTTGTGTGCAAAAGTAATCTTTAGATGGAGCTAACCCCAATGCCAATTATCACGATTCAACAATCTCCTGGGCGCACTTTAGAACAGCGACGATTGCTGGTTAAGCGGATTACTGAAGCCTTTCAAGAAGCCTATGGTGTAAAGCCAGAAGCGGTGACCATCTTTTTGGAAGATTATGAGAATGATATGTGGGGAAAGGCGGGTTTACTACAGACCGATCGGGGTTGATAAGTCTTTGCGGGTAGATAAGAGGCAATGAACCACCATCAAACATCCGCTAAGGCGCGAACGGAGGTTCAGTTGCCATAGAGGTCGCCATCGCGATCGCCGCGTCTTCAGAGAAAATCGCTTGGCTATAACTCAGGATATAAAACGAATCATCCTGAATCCACTGCAAAGATGCCATTCCCCGACGTTCCCAAAAATGGGCTTGAACACCGTCCACCAAAATTACAGATTTCATCGGATTTGCACCGATGAATGGCCAAAGTGGGGGTGGCTCTGGTTGTGAGATGACAACAAGTGCTGTGCACTCTATATCCTCACAGTCAGGTTCAGTATCGAGGAAAACCATACCTGCTTCAGGCATGATTGATGGATACAGCTCTATATCGGTCGGCACACTAGCCGGGATGCGAAAGGCAGACAGAACCGGATCGGTTGGGATTTGGTCGAGAATGGGCTCAAACACGGGGGCAGGCGCTGCCAGGGCTGCAGTCGTTGCTAGCACACTGCTCACACCCAATCCCAAGCTTGTTATGAACTTAAGCGCAGACATTTAATAAACCCTCGTTGAAAATACAGGTTCAGTCTGCCTTGGGAAACAGCAATACAACCTCACCCATATGGGGGTACGCGGCTCACCCATATGGGCTTTTGGATGAACTTGTATGGGTAATTCGTTGGGCAAAACTACTTTGTTTTGCCCCTCGGTCCCCAGAGTTGATTCATTTCTTCAGGAACGATGAGGGATGACTTCTGCATAACGCTCAGATAATAAACTGTGAGCATTCTCTTCGTTCTGATTGTGCTCAATTCTGTTTGAAAACCATTGGAATAGCAAATAGGCAATGTATGCAGCCAATACGATACGGAGAGTTGCGCTGAACAAAGAGTGCTTAATCTTGGCCTTTTCACGATGGGCTGGAAATGGCAAATCTCCGCGCCAATAATTTCCCCAATTTAGACCAAAGTGATAAGTCTTACCTTCGGTTTCTACCTTCAGGATATAGCCTGGGATAAAGACCATTTGGCGAATCGAGTATAAAACGGCGTCTGTAATATTCTCATAATCGATATGCCAATCACCACACTCCAAGTGGTCATCAAAAATTTTGAGTATAGCCCTACGGGAAAATATCCAGTTTAGCCCACGCTTCATCTGATCGCCTTCAGCGGTTGTCGCCTTGGTTAAACACTTATGGAGAAGTTTTGCCATAACTTTTAGCTTGAAGTTCTACTACTTAAATTTCTACTAAACGAACTGCGACAAGGCTTTAACTTGATGTGTGGAGAAGTTATAGATTTAGTTACTGAGTCAGCAGTGTTAGGCTAACGAAGGGCAACGCTAAAGGATTTCGCTGTGGCTGATTTGGCCTTCGCTGACGAACATATTCTATTTCAACCCGCTGTACCGGATGCCGATGCTACCCCGGTAATTTTCGCCTTCCCTAACGAATACACCGTTGGTATCACCAGCTTGGGGTATCAAGTCGTGTGGGCCACCTTGGCCCAACGCAACGACGTTCGGGTTAGCCGCCTGTTTACCGATTGCCACGAACCGCTGCCCACCGATCCGGCCCTGCTTGGGTTTTCTCTCTCTTGGGAACTCGACTATGGCAACCTCATGGGTGTGCTCGAATCGTTGGATATTCCCCTGTGGGCCAGCGATCGCACTGCCGATCATCCCCTCGTGTTTGGGGGTGGCCCGGTGTTGACCGCAAATCCAGAACCCTTTGCTGACTTCTTTGATGTCATTTTATTGGG
>JBCBTQ010000407.1:0-3057 GCA_039818605.1 Cyanobacteria bacterium J06639_14
CCATGCACAAAGTCGCGCCTCAAATCGAACGTGGAATTAACATTCCAATTCTCCATCTGGCGGATGCGACAGCAGCACAGATTAAGAAAAAAGGCATGAAGACAGTTGGTTTGCTAGGCACGAAGTTTACGATGGAACAAGATTTTTACAAAGGGCGCTTGATTGAACGCCATGGTTTGAATGTAATTGTCCCTGCTGAAAGCGATCGTGAGATTGTGCATCGCATTATCTATGATGAACTCTGCCTAGGTATCGTCAAAGAAGAGTCAAGGCAAGCGTATTTGCAAATCATGGCGCGCATGCAGCAGGAAGGTGCAGAAGGCATTATCGAAGGCTGTACGGAAATCGTCATGCTGGTTCAGCAAAAGCATACGGATGTCCCCTTGTTTGACACTACGGCTATTCATGCAGAAGCAGCGGTAAATCTGGCATTGATTTAAGTGATCTGTTAAACATTAAATAGATGCTTTTGAAGATTAGAAATGGATAGATAAGTGCTTACTTTAAAAGTACTGGTAGTTATTAGCAATCGAATAGTACATGAAGCTTGAATCCGCCTCTAATGAACATCTCCAGATGTTTATCCAGTGGAACCAGTTCAGTCATCTTGAAGAACGAACCTGCCGCCCTATTCAAAATGGAAAGAGAATACCCCCTAGTGATGAGGTGGTCACGCTAGCGTTTTTCATCGACGGAATTGATGAGCCTGTAGGTCGCTTTGTTTATTTTGATATTAATCCGCGTAATCGTTCAGCTGAATTTGGATATATTGTGAGTCCCACTTTCAGGGGACAGGGTCTTGGTACTCAAATGTTGACACTGGCAATCAGTGAGTTGCTTTCAACTACAAATTTCAATAAGCTGTATTGCCAGACTGCTGCGTTCAATACACCATCCATCAAGCTGCTTGAAAAACTTGGATTTCACAAAGATGGTGTGTTACGAGAGCATCATGAATTGGAGGGGCAGTTATGGGACGACTATCTCTATAGCATCCTGCGGCGTGAATGGTGAGATTAGGTTCATAAAATCTGTTTCAATGCCTCCAAGCTGATGTTGGCCCCGCAAATTACAATCACAACGGTTTTGCCACTAAAGCGTCCTTTTTGTTTGAGAAAGGATGCGATCGCAACTCCTGCCGCACCTTCAATCAACAAATGCTGGGCTTCAATGGCAAACCGGATTGCAGCCTCAATTTCAGCTTCTGTGACGAGTACAAATTCATCAATTAACGTGCGGCACAGATCAAATGTGATCGCGCCTGGTTCAATGCCGCCCGCCGTACCATCCGACAATGTGGGTAGCGAGTCCATCTCAACAATCTGACCTGCCCGGATAGACCGAGCCATCACCGGGGAATTCGCTGGAGAGCAGCCGATCATCTTAATCCCCTCCAACTCAGACTTAAGATATCCAGCCATGCCGCTCATTAAGCCCCCACCCCCCACCGAGACAAAGACTGCATCAATTTGCTCAAGCTGCTGAGCCAGCTCCACCGCAATTGTGCCTTGCCCAGCCAGGACTTGAGCATCGTTGTAGGGTGAGATATAAACCATGCCATGTTCACCCGCGTATCGCCGAGCGTAAGCTTCCGTCAGGCCACAATCGTCACCATAGAATTGAACCTCCGCACCCAATTGCCGAATCACGTTGACTTTGGCGGAAGACGCATCCTTGGGCAAGAAAATGACGCCAGGAATATCTGTGCTGCTCAAACCAAAGGCAACGGCTGCACCGTGGTTCCCTGAGGAGGCCGTTACAATCCCCTGCTGCTGCTGTTCTGCGGTCAACGATAAGAGCTTGTTCATCGCCCCCCGAGCTTTGAAAGACCCCGTATGCTGCAAATTTTCGAGTTTGAGAAAGACTTGGCAGTTGCCGAGTTGGCTTAGCGGTAACGAGTAATGCAGGGGGGTTTCCCGAATGTGAGGGCGAATCCGCTTTTCCGCCTGTAGTACTTCAGCGTAGATATCTAACCCTGCTGATGAGGAAACCATCTTAGTGATACCTTATCGTTTGTATTATGGCTTGCATTGACCTAATTTTACTCACTGCGACCCTACACAATCATTGAATGTAGGGCGCTGCTGGGCATCGCTGTAGCGCACCGCGCTGTCGATTGACATCCCTTGAGCAGACTCCCCATGATTGACCAAATTCTTGAAGCGGCTCAACGTTTGAAAGATCAAGCCCACATCACACCCATTGTGAGTTCGAGTACACTCAACGAACGATTAGACGCAGAAGTCTTTTTCAAGTGTGAAAACCTACAAAAAATTGGTGCGTTTAAGTTCAGAGGCGCATACAACGCCATTTCTCAACTTTCCCCCGCTGAACTCAATCAAGGCGTCATCACTTACTCATCCGGCAATCATGCCCAAGCTGTGGCCCGAGTCGGACGAGAGCTTGGCATCAAGACCGTGATTGTGATGCCCACCAATGCACCGACCACAAAGCGCTTGGCAACCCAGGAATATGGGGCGGAGGTCGTGCTTTACGATCCTGAGAAGACGACTCGTGAGGAAACCGCATCTGCCCTCCAAGCAAAGCATCCCTACACCCTAATTCCACCGTTTAATCATCTCCAGGTGATTGCGGGCCAAGGTACGGTGGCGCTAGAACTTCTAAGCGAGGTGGCTGTCGATACGCTACTTGTGCCTTGTGGAGGAGGAGGATTACTGAGCGGTTCCGCGATCGCGGCTAAACATCTCACCCCAAGTTGCCGAGTTATCGGTGTTGAGCCTGAACTAGCAGACGATGCGACGCGTTCCTTCCGCAGTGGGCAACTCCAGAGCGTCAAAAACCCTCCAACCATTGCAGACGGTACCCGCTCCCCATCACTGGGCTCACTCACCTTCCCGCTGATCCTCGAATACGTAGACGACATGCAAACCGTCTCAGAACAAGCCATCATGCAGGCAGTCGCGTTTCTCTTCTATCGTATGAAGCTTGTGGTAGAACCTTCAGGTGCGCTAGGACTAGCCGCACTTTTGAGTGGTGTGGTTCAAGCCCAAGGGCGTGTGGGAGTGATTCTCAGCGGTGGCAACGTGGATGGAGAAA
>JBCBTQ010000408.1:0-2971 GCA_039818605.1 Cyanobacteria bacterium J06639_14
GAGCGGACACTGCAGTGATAACATTATGTACATTATTGCAACAACATGCAGAAGTGCAACATCCAAGCGGTCGCAGAAGGATGCTGTCAGCAACACTATGTGTTGCACCTAAAAGGACGATGACAGACAAGATTGTCGCGATTCGGGTTCAGATGCCCAATACGCTGCGAGCGAAGTTCAAAGCGCAGTGTGCCTTAAGGGGCCAGAGCATGAACGAAGTGGTCATTGAACTGGTCGAACAGTGGCTCTCAGAGCATGAAGATAAAGTGCCATGACGTGCTGCGGCATCAATCAACGGCTTAATTCCCAGGTCTCAGGCTGGTCTGCAAATACACATCTTCCAGAGTGACCGCGCGATCGCAATACCGCCTGGGCTCCACCCCTGAAATGTCGGGCTTCGGCTCAGTATCTTCAGACAATGCCACGTCCTCAGTCTCCCGTACCAGATCCTCAGCATAGTAGGTAAATATGCGGCTAACACCTCTAGCGTGATTGCCTTCTCATGTCGTTCGGTTAATTGGCAACCAAACGACAGAAAGACAGGATTGTCGTGCGGTCTTAATTCAATCAAACGACATAGAAGCCTTACAACAGGCACTCGCAGATCTGCGAACCCACCGCCAGCGCGTTGAGGCAAGCGTCCCCATCGCTCCGGCTGGGGTTTGGATTGAGATTTATCGCCCCGGTTGGCCGCGATGGGGACTATGCGCGGCTGAAGGCCGAAAAGGCGATGGGGGGCAAGTCGCGCAGTCGAGGGTTAAAGAAGGTGGGATCGGCTGACCATCGGGATTGGCAAACCCGCATTCAGCAGCGGGATGCCTTGCTCGAAATTGAGCGGCGTTGGCGAAGCCACTCCAGAGGAGTGTCGCGGGTGCTTCAAACGATGATCGATACGCCAATCTGGGAGCCATAAATGTTGATAGTCCTAGGAATCGGTAAAATTTATCCGCCAAATCCCGGCTGCTACATCCGCCAGATGCTTCTGTCGTGCCTCAATTTTCGTCTCATCCCAGGTTTCGTAGCGCGCGGCGATCGCTTTCGTAATTTGAAAATCACTCGTCTCATAAACCGCTCGTTTGGTGGCATAGCCCGCATTACCCAAGTCTCGATTGCGATGAGTTTCGAGGGGAATCATATTGCCTAGACGATAAATTAGACGGCTTTGCTTGGCCTCTTCAATGTAGGCCCAGTCTTCTGAGGGGTTTTCCGGCAAGATATGCTCCAGGCTGTAGGTCGCACTTTCCAAGTCGAAGTCTTGCCCCGACCGCTGCCGCTCGATTTCAAATAGGATGTAGCGCACAACCTTCTTGTTCCGACTACTGGTTGTGCGGAGCTCTTTTTCTGAGAAGGCCCCTTTAAACTGGCGATCGTCTGGATAGACCCGTTGCAGGGCTGCTTGGACGGCTGGGTAGCTGCCGTAGGTACCGTCAGAGACTTTCCAGGCGATTTCGTTGTAAAGCGTCTCCTGTTCATGGGTCGGCAAGTTGCAGATGACGTTATACCGCAGCGAGATCACCGCGATGGCCCGAAGAATGCGCGTAAATGAGGCGCGTTCAGCATCAAAGAAGCGTTGGTAACAGGCGAGCAGCATCGCTAGCGGCTGGCGCACACCAAACATCACCAGTTGCTTCAACGCTTGGCGCTCATCTACCGGCCACCGAGCGTCTTGGGGATCACGCAAGGCCGAATAAATATCGGCGCAGTAGTCGAGATCCCGCACCAGGGTAAAAGCCCCTTCGCGGGTCGTAATATGTCGGCGAATCGCCTTAAACAAGTCGGTCTTACGCACCAACCGATTGCGACTGTTCCAAAAGACCCGCAGGAACTCTGGAAAACTTTCACTGCCTAGCAAGCCCACAATGCGCTCCCACCGATCTTCCAGAGACTGGATTTCCGTTTCATGCGTTGCGCCAGTGCTAATCAGGGAAAACAAGTAGTTCTTCAATAGGTCTGTTGCGGAAAGGCGAACGCCTCGGGCATTAAGAGTTTCAAAAACCTTAAAGGCATTTAGCTCATCAGTGACGGTAATGACCGTGAAAAATAGTTTGTCCACAAGGGAGTCAATAAACGCCGCAAAATTCTGGCCACTGTCAGGGTGCATCCCCAAGCGGGCTTTGAGACGATCTTTGAACCAAGCAAACGCTTTGCGGAGCTGGTGTTCGGAAGCATTCAGGCCCCGTTGGGGAATGCGTTCCAGGGGCACCAGGTAAGTTTGATAAAAGCGATTGTTATGACGGTTGAGCTCCAGCTTAGAAAGGGGGACCAGGCTCACGGGATCGACATAGCCGATGTAGCTATTTTGGAGCTGCTCTTGACGGCGGCGGTTATTATCAGCCTCCAGGTCGGCAGCGATGAGATCGTCAAGGTAAGATAAACCCGCCAAAATCATAATGCTGATGGTGGTCATTCGCTGCTGCCCATCAATGATGTCAAAGCGCTTGCTATCAGATGATTGCAACACCAGATAACCCATGTAGTGAGCGGGTTCACCCTCTTCTTCGAAAAGGCCAAGAATGTCTTGCCAAAGATCATCCCATTCGTCTTCACCCCAAGAATAATCTCGCTGAAAAGGGGGAACGTGATAAGTGAGGCCGTTACCGAGGAGTTGCCGGAAGGTAGAGTTTGTCGTGTTGAAGTTCATGGTCGCCATTGGCCATCTTCCTGGGCTCGTTCAAACCAGTTGCTGATGGATAAATATATCGGTAATTCGTCAGCGCGTGTAGCTTACGGTCGGCTAACTTCACGCTATTGACTTCTTATCTGGGATATGGAGCGCACAGCAACTAGAGTAAGGCTACTATGCAGTCGCCGCTTAAAGACTTTAGACAGAAATGGAGTTTTTGGACTGTAGTGGCGATCGCTCGTCAAAGCATTCACTGATATCAGACTCTTAAACGGAACTTGCGCAAGTGAAATCAGGGTCTAAGCAGTGTACAATAAGGCTTAGAGGTCAATTTTCTAAGTCAATCTG
>JBCBTQ010000409.1:0-2908 GCA_039818605.1 Cyanobacteria bacterium J06639_14
CATGCGATCGCAGCCATTCAATCGGATCCGTTGCGCCTTGCCGAGCCGATCCAAATCGAAGGTGCCAACCCTAGCGAAGCCGATGCGGTGCTTCAGGCTCTGAGCGAGTGTTTGCGATCGCCTAACTTGACTTGGGAAACAGCACTGCCCAAAATCCACAAGCTGACTCAGCGAAACAAGCAGCGTTTGCAAAACCGTAATGCGATGGCAGAAAAAGCACCCACGCAACGCACCCTTTCTATTCCGCCCCCTCCTGTTCGCACGCCTCGACCGTCGGCGGCAAGGAATGGGCAAGCTTACACACCGGCAAACAGAACAGCCGCCCACAACGGATCGGCAATTCCGCCCTCGGTGCGCAGTACGGTGCGACATTCTCAGCCCTTAAATCGACAAAACACGCAAGTACCTGGGTCAGAAATGGTGTCAAACCAACACCCAGCCGTCACGCCCCAACCGACTCAAAACACCACACGACGTCCAGGTACGTTCGGCGTTCGGACTAGTTGGCGTCCGCGCCAACGCCACTCTGAATCAGACGTCGGTTTTGAGGATACCTATCTACGGTAAGCAAGTTCACCCCAGCGGGTGATCCGTTTACGTTGGTGATGGGCATTCATCCCATCCCATCCCATCCCACATCCACATGGCTAACCCCCATTCTGGGAATCGGTGATACCTGTAGCGACGCGACCTGTCGTCTCTCTCGATGAGGGGGTGGGTAAACCGGATGTAGAGTCCCACCATAGAACGCCATCGGTCGTGGAGGCAAAGCGCTGCCCCCACGACCGATTGACATAATTAACTGGCAGAGTTCCTGGGTTCTAGAGGTATGGAGCCTGATGTTCAAAAAACTACGGCAATCCAGTTAGCAGGCACTTTATGATGCATATGTATAAGGTCGTTCTTAAGTCCCAAACCGCTAATGGGAGTTTCGGGATACCCAACCCCGGTTTCTGAGACCGAATGACCAGCCCATAATTTTCTGTTATACCAATGAAATAAGCTGCTATTACCCTCAAGGTCAGCGCGTAACTTTGTGGACAAGCTACGAACAGAGCAAGCGCCGCATGTTTTCCATATTGCCAGGCAGATCCTGTCGCATACCTTGTTCAATTAAGAAACTCGGTACAGGAATCAAAGGGGTAGCCTGCACCGTGTAGGTCAGTAACGTGCCCTCTTGCCAATCTTGCAAAGTGAGGTCGGCATTGAAGTCTTTGAAGGTGCCCTTTTCTAAACGAAATTGGATGCTGCGGTGAGTCTGCTCATAGACTTTGAGGTAAATTTCAACCTGGGCTGCGATCGCCAGAAATGCTTTGCGCCCAACTTGATATAGACGATGAAAATTTTGCCCAGAAGCCACAACTTCACTGCGGACAATATTGGGGAAGTAGTCAACCCAACGAGAATAGTTGGTTAGCTTGGGCCATACCTGTGATGGCGCAGCCTTGAGATACATTTTGGCCGTGACTGCTCCGCCCGAGAAGCCATAGGGATGTGTATCAACTAATACTTGACCACGACGTAGAGCCGTAGTTTCTTGTTGAGTTTCGACCTTCCCAGGGCCATTGAGTAATGCCTTGGGATGTGCTGAGGAAGTAAGTAGTACGCTGCTAACCATCTGAGGCCAAGCTCCAAAAAAAGAGTTTGCTTGGTAGATACCTACCATTCCAAAGGGTAGTATCCCCTAAATCACGTGAAGTTCATCAACGTGTTCACTTCGAGAAGATGAATTTTTCGAGAAGCTAATGTTGGGTCAGTTTTACACCTAAGGGACATTTCAAATGTCACATTAAGCACATCAGAACCCGATTAGACATACCCGACTTAGACCAGTTCGACCCCAACCAGCTATGAAAGTTCCTGGGTAAAGGTTCCCCGAATGAACCTTATTAATATCTACATGGTCACAAGAAGCTTTTGCTAAAGTGTCAGAGCAAATCTTGTTGGTGGCTCTGATCAAGCATCATGGTGCGCGTAAAAAAACCCTCCCTCATTGTCACGATCGGCACGGCTCTATTATTCATTGGCGGCGGCGCTTTGGCTTATTGGGGCGTACAGTGGCGCTCGACTAGAGCCCGCGGTCTCCCGGCTGGTGTTAAGGCGATCCCGGAGACGGCTGTGGTGGTTGCCAGCTTCTCCACCAATCCAGAACAATGGCAGCGATTGAGGCAATTTGGGACACCTGAAACTCAAAGCTCCTTGGATCAGCAGTTGGCGAATTGGCGCGATCGCTGGTTAGCGACCTATGATATCTCTTTCAATCAAGACATTAAACCCTGGGTGGGTTCAGAGGTGACGCTAGCTTGGTTGCCCGATGCCGAAGTGGCCTCATCCGACAATACGAGTACGCCTTCCTTCAGCCAGCAGCAGCGCATCCTGTTCTTACCGATTGCCGATCCCGAAGCGGCTCAGATTTCATCAGCATCGCTGCCCCTGGCAACTGAGTCTACTCAACAACTGGAGTATCGAGGGGTCACGCTTACCGCTTACACTCCGGCGACTGAAGCCACGACCGAGCCCATCTGGATGGGCCTGTTAGGGACGCAGCTCATCTTTGTTGCGGAAACTGAGACGATCGCCAAACAAGCGATTGATGCCTACAAGGGGGGAAAGTCGCTGGCCAATTTGGCAGGCTACCGTCGTTCCTTTGAATATATTGGGACGACACAAGCCTTCGGCAAAGTATATTTCAACGTGCCCGCTGTGACTCAAATGCTGGCACAAACGTCTCAACCGCCATGGCCTGGCCCTTTGGTCGAAAACTTTCAGGAGAATCAAGGGATTGCTGCAACCATTAGTCTGGCATCGCAGGGGATCCAGATCAAAAGTACAGGCTGGCTAGGATCTAATAGCGATCGCACCTACGCCGATACAAATGTCACGGCTCGGCTGCCTCAATATTTGCCCC
>JBCBTQ010000410.1:0-2905 GCA_039818605.1 Cyanobacteria bacterium J06639_14
AGATACCCCTCTTGGTAAAACTGAGCGTACCAGTTGAGGCTTTGGATAATCTTTTGACGAACATCAGGATCCGCGACCTGGAGTTCCCCCTCTGGTGTTACGAGTTGGGCATCGAAAGCTTCTAAAATCTGCTCAAACAGAAGATAGGTATCAGCTGCTTTATCCGAGAAGGAGAATCCCAAGCCATAAATCGGGGTCTCCTGGTCCTGGGGTTGCGGGAGCTGATCTTGGACTTGTTTCCAGAAGTTCCAAAAACTATCCCATTCTTGAGGAATATCTTTGTTTTCAAAGCCTGCCTGCTCGACGAGATCACCCCAATAATTAATGAAATTGGTGGTTTGAGAGAAAGGAACTGCATAATAGCTGCGTTTTTTCTCAACGTTGTTGTAGAAATTGACTGCATCCAGGATGGCGGGAGGATATAACGTTGCCAGCGGTTCAACCAGGTCGGAAACATCGACGAGTTTACCCTCCCAAGCCTGATAGGGGTAAAGCCCTCGCTCCGCATTGTGACTCATCAAAATATCGGGTGGGTTCCCCGCCTGAATCGCGCGTTGTGCTTTTTGGAGCAGATCGTCAGTTGTATAAAACGACAGGTCAGCCGTATGACCACTTTCCGCCTGCCAAGCATTCACGAGATTCTGCATGGCCTCATCTTCTTCGAGGTTAAACCCCTTTTCCCACCACAGGGTTAGTACTGCATCGGCGTTGGCAGGAGCGGATTCTTCGGTCACGAGTTGGGTTTGATTAAATGACCCACAGGACACGGTCACAATACCTGCTAATCCGACTAGAAACAGGTGATGTCGCTGTTCTCGAAAAAGCGGGGAGGCATTCGGGAAAACAGCATTTTTGACTGGCAAGCGGCGATCGCTGCGCCGCAAAATACTGCCCAGAAATGGCAACGTGAATTGATTGATTTTTGGGAACATTTTCCCCTCCCCGTATTTTAAAGTGGCAACAACTTAGGCGATTTCTTGAACTGAATAGACTGCCGTAGGCTGGCGTCAAGGCCTGAACCCAGCGCTCCCATGGGTAAGTAGTGGGTGAATATAATTAATTTAAGTATAGGTAGGGGGTGCTTGAGGAACGAAATCCAAGACTTCAAGGGATGATTTCTTGCTCAGAGATGGCCTTCAAGTGAAAAGTTTTTTTAATAGAATTTACAAGTGTCTGACCATGCAACGACCATGCATAATTCGTTCGGGAAATATTGCTAGAACAGATGCTCGCGCTATGAAAGACGGGCTTTTCGATCAGAAGAGCAGTGGGCGATCGCTACAATGGAAACAACCATCCGCCACCCTAAACGATTAGCCTGATGCCCTCGCCATTTCCTGGGATGGATCCCTATCTTGAACAACCTGCGTTTTGGTCATCATTTCACTTTCGATTCATAGGTGCGATCGCAGCGGCGATCGAAGTACAACTGAGTCGCCAATATTATGTCGAAGTTGAGACGAGAACCTATCGCAGCAGTGATACTGAGAATTTGCTAATTGGTATCCCGGATGCAGCCGTTGTTGCCAAGTCGGTCAGTGAGCCCTTGATGACGCCACCGCTAGAGACAGAGTCATCGGTGACGACGCAGGTCCGACCGCAGCGCGTGACGCTACCGATGTCTGTAGAGGTGAATGAGCGCTATCTGGAAGTTCGTGAAATTGGTACCGATGCAGTCATTACTGTCATTGAGGTGTTGTCGCCTAAAAATAAACGGGCAGGCAAAGGGCGGGATGCTTATGAGAAAAAGCGAGGGATGATGTTTACCAGTGCCACGCATTTGATTGCAATTGATTTGCTATGGGGTGGCAAGGCGATGCCTGTTTTGGGTCTGCAATCATCCACTGCTTACCGCATTCTGGTTAGTCGCAGCGATCAGTGACCGGCGGCTGACTTGTATACGCTCTCACTGCCGCAACCGTTGCCAGCGATCCCAGTTCCACTCAAGTCTGGAGACACTGACCTGGTAGTTGATTTACAGGCTCTCCTCAATCAAGTGTAGGAAGAAGCACGCTACGCCATCCGGATTGATTACAGCACCTCATTGCCTGCCCCTTTATTGTCAGCAGATGAACAGGCATGGGTAGAGAGCTTAAGGGTTGGGACGCCATAAAGAGCCCAAATCATTAAAGAGTCCAGATCATTGGGCTTCGCCAATCAGCGTAAACGCAGCCCAGTTTTGGGGTTCTGGATATGCCTGCATGGTGGTTAGCATGGCTTGACGCAGGGCTTGGGCTTTATCTTTCCCCTGTTGCAGCTCTGTATAAAACTGGATCATCAGGTCGGCGGTGGGGGCATCGGGGACGGACCACAGTGACACGATGACACTGGGCGCACCAGCCGCCATGAGCGAACGGGAAAGGCCCAAAACTCCGTCGCCAGTAATCTCGCCCCGGCCAGTATCACAGGCGCTGAGCACGACTAAATCAGCTTGTAATGTCAGGTCATTCAGAATTTCAGCCGATGTGAGTAAGCCGTCTTGGTCAGCCTCTGGGGTGAGCGCGATCGCACCTGGAATATCTTGGATGCCGGAACTTTGCACACGGCCATATGACAATAAGCCATGGGTTGCCAAATGAATGGTCTGGGCCGTTTCCATCTGGGCTTTGACCACTGATTCGGATGCCGCAGGGCCAATTAAAGCCTCGGCATCGAACAGGGTGGCGACGGCTAAGGCTTCTTGCTCGGCACCCTGCAAGCTGGGTAACGGCTGCATGGTTTCTAGGTGAGGCTGCCAAACTGCCGGCATTGCTGGGTTACCGACAATCAGCCAATCTTGGGGGCGCGCACTATTTGTGACCTGGGTACTTCTTAAATGGGCTTGTCGCTTTTGGGTCAGATCCAGCACGCCAATCGAAGGAGCGGTCAGGATGGTGTGGTGCTGAATCAAGCGATCGCCAGCCTC
>JBCBTQ010000411.1:0-2794 GCA_039818605.1 Cyanobacteria bacterium J06639_14
ATTGACTCTTTAAGCGTTTTGGCAAGCGTAAAGCAACAAAATGTTATTGACTTACCGCGAGAGAAATCCCTCTTTTCATTGACTAAAGTCAATAAGAAGGTCAAAAAAAAGAGTCGGAGTCAGCGCTGCTTAATGCTTTTACGCTGATTTCGCCGCTTCACCCTATACAATAGGGACTTTCAAAGGCCCTTATTCTCAACTCTTAAATTAATGCAATACATGCAAATACTTCTCAACAAAACCTCTCAGATTCTATGATTGATTCTGGCTTATCCCTGTGAGGGGAGGCTTTGCATGACAAGTTCGCCACCGGACTCGGTTGATGCGGTAACGGCATCGACGGTAATCAGAACTTGCTTGGCAGGTGTGCCGCAACCGGCTTCAGGTAGGGCCCACTGTACGGTATTGTTTTCATTCGTATTAAACTCACCGCAGTACAAAACGGCTTCTGAAGTATCGGTTTCGATCGCGGCCCAGAAACGATAGACTTGCTCTGGCGGTAGTGTCGGTAAATTGTGGGGAATTAAGATAGCCTTATTTTCCTCCATTAGCGTTACGACACTGCCTGAGGCTGTTGCCAGTTCGCCAATACCTTGCAGCGAGTACACAGCTTTGTTCGGAATCCGCAGACTTGTTAAAACTGCCTCCGTTTGCTGCTGGTTTTGTTGCAGTTGCTGAATCATTTGGTTGGCTAACGTCAGGTCCTGATTGGCTAGCATCAGGTTTTGCTGACTCGCTGATAGCGATCGCCGCAGTCGATAGTTATCCCATCCGATAAACAGCAGTAATCCTGCGGCGATCGCAGCCCCTAAGCCCCACCCGTACCGCAACCTTAAGGGGATGGATCCTGGCTCCTGCATCTGTGGACTGGGCGCGACTGATGTGTGTAATTGCTGCAAGATTTTATCTTCTAGGCCGGCCGGAGGCATTTGGGCCGGTAGAGCTTGAGGTAGTTGAGCCAGGGTTGCTTCATAGGCCCGCAATTCTTGTTCAAGCTCAGGATGCCTTTTCAGCAATCGATTGAGCTGCATCTGTTCCGCTGGGGTTAAATTTCCCAACGCGTAGCCAGCGATTAAGTCATGCCATTGATCGGGGAGGTCAGAGCGCGTCATCGTATCTTAAGCAGTAGTTATATCAAGCGATAGATTGCTAAATTAAGTTTGCGAGTTTAACTCTAAGTTTTTTAAGACCTTGTCGAGAACGAGACTTTACAGTCCCGAGTGGAATATTGAGCTTTTGAGCAACCTGGGATTGGCTGAGTCCTTCATAGTAGGCAATCTCTAGCACCTCTCTTTCAAGTGGAGCCAGTTCATTCAACGCTTCTCGAACCCGTTGGGATTGTTCACCCAATGCTGCCTGTTCGAAGGGAACGTTGTCGGGTAAGGTTGCCGCGCTGGCTGTATCCCAGCGTTTCATCAAGCGAGTACGCGCACCGCGAGAGCGGATCTGATCGATCGCCCGCGATCGCGTGACTAGTGTCAGATACGTTCCTAAGGAGCCACGATCTGCACTATAACTATTCTTCTGCCAAAGTTTTATGAAAATGTCTTGAGTTAGATCCTCAGCCTCCTCGGGGGTCTTCAAAATTTGCAACGCTAGCGAGTACACCAATCGACCATATCGTCGATAAATTTCCTGCAACGCCCCAACTTGTCCACCTTGAATGGCCTCTATCAAGGCGCTGTCTGTCGCATTAAGCATCCAAGCAGGGTTGGCAGCACCAGTCCTAGAGTCCATAAATATCTAGCAAAACTATTCAGAGCAAGGCCGCAACTACAGCTCAACCACACTCTATATCAAATACGGAGTACTGCACCATTTGGATTGCCATCCAAATTTTGGATAGCTTTTAAATCCATTTTGCTGAGGTCGCCGTAACTCTCATCAGAAGTTCGCTAACGGCGGCTTCCAGTCTGCAGGAAATGGAGGCTAATCACAACAGGGGCCTTCATTTCTCAATGGTGCCCGTCCTATGGCCAAAGCTATGGGGACAGGCAAGTCTGGAATTATCTCTGGACTTAGTTGGCTTTCATTGAGACAGAGTAGTAAACATACCGAGGTTTCAATATGAAATTCAGTCCACTAAAAACGATTTTGAGTGCAGCTACGATCGCGATCGCTTCGAGCGTAGCCCTGCCTGGTTATGCGCAGACAACTGCATCTAGTGAGGCTCCTATCACCGAGTCCAGTGAGGCTCCCCTCACCGAGCCGGGTGAAGCGCCGATGACAGCTCCGAGCGAAGTGCCGACCAGTGGGGCCATGGTGGAATCTGGGGTGACCAGTGTCTTTCTCGATGTTGATGCACTGGGTGCTGTGGGCTTAAGTCTAACCGGTACTATTGGTGATGTGGAAGCACCCGCATCCGAAGACTTTTTAGTTGGTTTCACAATTACACCTGAAACGGATTTTGCCTTCAGTGATGAAGCCGGATTTACCCTCCTGGGTGGCTCCATTGAGCATACTGGCGGGGTCGTTTTCAATGGCGGAACCGAAGCTGAGTTGGCCGTAGGTAACTTTTCTATCGGCTTTGATCCCAACCGTGTTGACGAAACAACAGGGGCAACTGGCTTTTTTGTCCAAGATCTCCTGACAACGGGCGCGATCTTATTTGATATTGCTGGCGTCGCACCTAGCTTTGATGGTGAGAACCTCACCATTGATGGTGAACTGCTGGTTTCCTCAGAACTGAGTGGCGCATTGGGTAATCCCAACCTGCTGGGAGCCCCGGTAGGTAGCGCTCAAGTTAATGCTAATGCGGGTGAACTATCGGCTGCTGCTCCCCCATCGTCCAGTA
>JBCBTQ010000412.1:0-2778 GCA_039818605.1 Cyanobacteria bacterium J06639_14
AGTTTGAGAGGATCAGGCAATAACCTGCCAGGTTTGGGTATTCAGAGCTAAGTTCTTCTGGCCTACGATAAACCCATGTCAAGCAAAGACTGAAAGGATAAGGCAATGACACAGAATACTCAAAAAATCGCATTAGTGACCGGATCGAGCCGAGGGTTGGGTAAAAACACCGCATTGACGCTGGCCCAGAAAGGCGTCGATGTGATTGTGACTTATCACAGCAGTGAGGTCGAAGCCAACGAGGTCGTCTCTGAAATTAAAGCGATGGGCCGCAAAGCGGTTGCCCTACAGCTGGATAGTTCTGATACCCAAACCTTTGATGGGTTTGTCGTACAGGTCAATCGGGTACTCCAGGATATCTGGCAAACGGAACAGTTTAATTTTCTGATTAACAACGCCGGAATCGGCATCAATAAGCCCTTTGCTGAGACAACTGAAGAAGATTTTGACCGCTTAATGAATATTCAGCTAAAGGGCGTTTTCTTCCTAACGCAAAAACTTCTCCCGGTGATCAAAGATGGCGGACGAATCGTCAACATTTCAACGGGTCTTGCCAGATTCGCGCTACCAGGATTCTCCGCCTATGGCGCAATGAAGGGGGGAATAGAGGTACTGACCCGATACCTGGCGAAGGAACTGGGTGAACGACAAATCGCCGTTAATACAATCGCTCCTGGCGCAATCGAAACGGATTTCGGGGGTGGCGCAGTGCGTGACAACAAAAATATGAATGACTTTATCGCCTCGCAAACAGCTTTAGGCCGCGTGGGTGTTCCAGATGATATTGGGGGTGCGATCGCATCTTTACTCTCTGAAGACAACCGCTGGATTAACGGTCAAAGGATTGAAGTCTCTGGCGGCATGTTTCTCTAATTCAAGCAGGGCTACACAAGCACCGATTCAACGTACATCGCATCTAGAACTTGGAGAAAAAGTAAAATGACTGATCAAACAAAACTCGGGGGCAGTTTCACGCTCCCAGGCACTTCACTGACCTTGAACCGCATGGGGTATGGTGCCATGCAGCTCGCTGGCCCAAATGTCTGGGGGCCACCGCGCGATGTCGATGCCGCCATTGCCGTTCTGCGCGAAGCTGTGGCCCTTGGCATTAATCACATTGACACCAGTGACTACTATGGTCCGCATGTCACCAACCAGATCATCCGGCAGGCACTTCACCCCTATCCAGAGGAATTGGTGATTGTCACTAAGGTTGGGGCTCGCCGGGGCGAGGACAAGTCGTGGCCTGTTGCCCTCTCGGCTGAGGAACTCACCACTGCCGTTCACGATAACCTGCGTAACCTAGGTCTTGAGGCGCTTGATGTCGTTAATCTTCGGGTCGGCGGTATGAGCGAACCGATCGAAGGTTCCATCGAAGAACCGCTCACTGTTCTGGCTGACCTCAAACGTCAGGGTCTTATTCGTGATATCGGCCTAAGCAACGTGACTGCCTATCAGTTCGCGCAGGCTCAGTCGATTACCGAGATCGTCTGTGTCCAGAACTATTACAATTTGGCCCATCGAGATGACGATGCCCTGATTGACGAATTAGCGGCGAAAGGTGTTGCTTATACCCCATTTTTCCCGCTAGGCGGGTTCACACCGCTGCAATCCTCAGTGTTGGAGACGGCTGCGGCCTCGCTGGAGACGACACCCATGCAGGTCGCACTCGCGTGGCTTCTACAGCACGCTCCAAATATCTTACTAATTCCTGGCACATCGTCCGTTGCTCACCTCCGCGAGAACCTCAAAGCCGCAACCCTACAGCTGCCGCGGCAGACAGTTGCCGATCTGAACAAGATTGCTGATAAAGCCAATTAAGGATGATTCGCGTCACCACCCTCTCTCCTGGTGTCGTCGAGACGGAATTGGGCTCTGATATTACAGATGAGTCAGCAAAAGGTGCTTTGCAAGACTTCCGTAAAATTTCGCTCACGTCAGATGCGATTGCCCGAGCAGTCTTGTACGTCACCTCTCAACCCGATGATGTTGACGTAAATGAAGTTATTGTTCGACCCACAGCTAGTGCATTTTAACGGGAGGTGCACCTGGTTCTGATCAATACGATGATGCTTTAGTTTAGCGTTTTCAGCTATCAGTCGCGATCGCGGTTGATGGCTGGAAACTCTGCGTGAATAGGATCAAGAGGAGTAGCGTTGGTTTAGACTTGAACACGCTGCCTAACGGTTCGCTTGAGCGACTGCAAGTAATCTTGACCTCCTTAGGACTCAAGTGCATTGATAGCCAATCGGTAGAATATAACTAGATGGACAAACATCAATAGCGGCACGAAATAAAACGGTATGTACATCAGTGGCGCAGTAACGATTGGAGTCATCGCTGAACTACCAGATAACTGAATCGCAACTCCAGTACCAACTGCCTGAAGCAAATCCACAACTCCTACAACATTCCAGAACAGCAACAAGCCACGACGAAACTGACTGGTTGCAGGTAGGAAGCCAACAGCTAACGCAAGCGCAGTAATGGCGGCAAAAATATCACCATATCCGGCTCGTTCAGCAAATGCCGTTGGCAAACCACCTTCTGTAGCATTGGATACCAAGAAGGCAATGCCAATAAATCGTACAAAGTGCAAAAGCACAAGGAACCGCAGTTCCAAACTAAGCAGCCACACTCGTAGCGGAGGTAGGGTCAACCCGAGAACACAGAGCAGTAGTGTGGTACCCACTACATACCCACCAATGAGAGGAGCCGGAGAGCCAATTAATACACATGTATGACCAGCAGCAGCAACGCTCAAACACCACAGTAACC
>JBCBTQ010000413.1:0-2777 GCA_039818605.1 Cyanobacteria bacterium J06639_14
TGTCCCTATTTTTTTGCTTTTTTATTTTCTCAAACCATTGCTACATATAGCCTGAAGGTAGGTTGTCACCCTTTAAGTTGCCCAAGACACCCTTCACAAAGCTGGCTTCCACCGCTGTCCCAGGATTCAGTTGGCCATTGTCAAACAGTTGCGTCTGGGAGGTGGTCAGGTAAAAGTCACCGGTCATGTTCTTGATGCCATGGCCTGTGAAGTAAAACAACACCAGATCACGTTTCCCGAGGCGGCTAAATACTTCTCCCAGGCGAGTCCGCATCGTGCCCACATCAGGATCGATGAGAGGAATAACATCATCAAAGTTGCCGATGTCCGGTTGGTTCAGCACCTCCTGCAGCTCCGTCACGCCATTGGCAGGGCATTGCAGCGGTTTGAGGCCGTTGCCGTATGCTCCCACTCCGATCAATAGCGCGACCTTTTTTCCCTGACTCATGCCAATCGATGCAGCTCGTTACTCGCTACTACACTTAAAGGTATTCCACCGCCGGAGAGTACGTCAGTGTTATCCACAGATTTACAGCCCATGGGTAAAGTTGATATTACTCGGTATCCTTCGCCAGTTCCTTCGCAGCGGCAACCAGTTTATCGAGTGTTGCGTCCAGGTCATCAGGGCGGACATTGTCGGCAGAGACTTCACGATCGCCCACTTTCACCGTAAACTTCACAGGTTTGCCAGGTAACCGTTTCTGGATTTCCTTTCCCAAACGTTTCAAGTTTTCAACGGTAACTTCGGCAGTCAGAATACTCCACAGCCAACCTGCCCCCATCCCACCGGCAGGCGCATCCGGATCCGCTACCCGCTCCACCCGTTCGACTTCATCAAAGCCATTCATTTCCCGAAACAGCGTCTCCGTGAAGATCTCCTGCTGAGCCTCTGGAACCTCTGGAGCAGCCTCACGCCAGTCAATCGTTAACCACACAGTGTCTGTCATATTTGCCCTATTCCCTACACCCTATTCCATGCTTTGGCCGGGGAGGGTTTTGAGCGATAGCATCTGGCTATCCCACTGAGCAGTCAGCTGAACCCGCCCCTACGGTTTGTTTACACTTCCCCCCTTCCCCCCACTAACCTTCCCCCCTTCCACGCCTCCTATTTACCTATTACCTATTTCCTATTACCTATTTCCTCGCTACTCTCTACCCTCTACCCTCCATCCTTCACTCTCTACCAAAAACGGTTCCTGCACTCGCTTAACCAACTCATAAAATGGCTCCCAGTTGTTTTCGACTGTAATCGGTTCCCAAATTGCTTCAATTTCAGGGCGCAGGAGTACCGTTTCTGGATTCGTTTGGCAGAGGCGATCGCCCATCTTCGCCAGCGCCTCAGGAGACTGGGTTTTCAGAGCTGCATAATACTGCTGTCGCCACTCATCCAGTAGCGTTTGGGCACCCGGATCCGAGGCTTGCAGAGTCGTCATGAAAATCTGATTAGCATCGGTCTGCCATCCAGGCGTAAACTGACGAGTCAGTTCCAGAAAAAAGACGTGATAGCTCACCTCGACATTTGCCAGTAATTCAACGGTTTTTTTAACAAGGTCTGTCCCCAAGCGATGCGGTAAAGATGCGAAGCCTAGCTTGTGCAGCATCCGCTGATGGTAATAACGCCAATAGTGGTCCTCGTAAGTGGCTAAGGCCGTGTCCAGATTCGCCTCCGGAATGATGCGCTTCAGCGGCTTCTGCAACAAACGGAGATTCCACTGGCAAATGATGGGCTGATTGCGATAGCAATAACGGCCAGCATAGTCAAAGTAGGCTGCAGTAAAGCGAGGATCGTATTTATCCATAAAGGCGTAGGGGCCATAGTCAAAGCTTTCCCCCGTAATGGACATGTTGTCGGTGTTCAGCACCGCATGGCAAAAGCCCACCGACATCCACTGGGCCGCTAGTTCTGCTGTACGATCCACCAGTTCGGTATAGAAGTGGGTATAGCGATCCACCGGATCCGTCAGCAGGCGGGCTGCTGGATAGTAAAACTCGATAACGTGCTCTAGCAGGCGCTGAATCAGATCCGTGCGATTCAAATAGTCCAGTCGTTCAAAGGTGCCAAAGCGAATGTGCGATCGACTAAAGCGCACCATCACTGCCGATCGCGTCGGGGACGGTTCATCCCCCCGCCAGAGCGATTCTCCCGTTTCAACCAGGCTCAAGGTACGAGAAGTCCGCACGCCCAACGCGTTCAGAGCTTCCGCCGCCAACACTTCGCGGACGCCGCCCTTTAAAGTCAAGCGGCCATCCCCGCCTCGGGAATAGGGAGTAGTCCCAGAGCCCTTGGTGCCAAGGTCATACAGCTCACCATCCCCCCCTCGCACCTGCCCGTACAAGAAACCACGCCCATCCCCGAGAAAGGGGTTATATTCGCCAAACTGATAGCCATGGTAGCGGAGGGCCAACAGGGGCGATCGCTCCCGAAACTGGCCAAAGGCTTCAATAAAGTGCTCGTCGCTAACCACTGCTGGGTCCAATCCCAACTGTTGCAGGATGCCATCGTTGCGGAAGCGCAAGGTGTGTTGGGGAAATTCAGCCGCAGCAACGATGTCATAATAATCATCACCAATCGATTCCAGCGCAGGAATGTAGTCCAGAGCAAGCAGAGGATTCGCTTCAGCGGCAACAGTCATAGGGGATTTTTCTTTGCTGACTTTAATAGAAGTGTACGCTAGAGGCGTTTTGAAGTGACTATAGATCGTACTAGTTGTGCTTGGCGCAAATGAGGCTACCATTTAGAGCCATCCTAGAGGTTCATCTTATGGCTCGTCTCGCTC
>JBCBTQ010000414.1:0-2548 GCA_039818605.1 Cyanobacteria bacterium J06639_14
TTCAAATGGACTTACCAAGGGAAGGCTTTGAAGGCTTGAAAAATGGTAGGGGTATTCCCGCCAGGGAGTACTAGGGCTGGCCCCAAGATCACGAACTCAACGCTCAGCCAGTCTAGACAGCTTGCCAAGCACGATGCTCCGCTAGTTTTGTCTGCCAGGTGTATCGCATGCAGTCAAATCAAGCATATCTTCCTGTTTCCCGTTTCCTATTCCCTGCGATGTACTCGACCAAAATACACACGGCTATCCGTTGTAGATAGTAGATTCACGAGCTTTATCCGTAAGCTTCGCCTGTCATGAAAGTTTTGGTTGTAGAAGATGATGTTGAATTAGCAGAAGTACTGGGACAAACTCTGAGCAAACAGCACTACCAGGTTGCGATCGCAACCGATGGCGAAGCAGGCTGGGAGTTAGTTGAGCTTTTTGAATATGACTTAGTGCTATTGGATTTACACCTGCCCAAACTCGATGGCATTAATTTTTGTCGGCAATTACGCGCCAGCGGTCACGATGTTCCGGTTTTATTAATAACCGCCGAGGACACGCGAACCAGCAAAATTGCGGGCCTTGATGCCGGGGCAGATGACTATGTGATTAAACCGCTAGATCTGGATGAGTTGCTGGCCCGCATGCGAGCCTTGTTGCGTCGAGGCCGCACTGAATCCCCGCCTGTATTGACCTGGGGGCCTATCAGTATCAATCCCAGTAGTTGTGAAGTCTTTTGTCAGGAACATCGTCTACATCTAACTAGCAAGGAGTATGAGCTACTAGAGCTATTTTTGCGGTATCCCCACCGAATTTTCAGCTTGAGTGCTTTGATTGAGCGGTTTTGGTCGTTGGCTAAAATTCCGTCCGAAGATGCTGTACGGACTCATCTCAAAAGCTTACAGAACAAGCTCAGGCATAGCGGTGTAGACCAAATGATTGAGACTGTCTACGGTTTGGGCTATCGGTTGCGATCTGAACCTAGTGACACGAATCCTAAGCTTCAGGCACTGACGCCCCCTAACCTTAATCCGCCTGGAGGTATGACAAGCACAGTTGCTCCAACACCTGAATCCGATCGCATGGCAGAGTCCTCAAGGGAAGTTTGGGAGCGCCATCAACAAAAATATTTAGATCTGATAACAGCAATCTCCCAAGCGCTACCAGCGCTACAAGCTCAAGAGGCTAGTACAATATCGTCCTTGGCAGAGAAACAGTCGATGCTGGAGCGATCGCGAAACAATGCCCACACTTTAAAGGGGTCACTAGGTTGCTTTGGCTTTACAACAGCCTCGCAAATTGCCGCCCAGATAGAACAAATTCTGGCAACTGCACCTGAGCCAGAAAGCGAGCAAATTGCCCAACTGCCTGGCCTGATCAAACAACTTCACCAGTCTCTACAAGTCCTCAACTTGCCAACAATTGAGAAACCACCATCAGCCGATCAATCGCAATCGAAGATCTATCAGTGGCTGATTATCGACAATGATAAGGAGCTGATCGAGGAGCTCATCAGTCAAGCCTCTATTTGGGGTATTCAGACTCATCTAGCAGCCACGTTGAGCGAGGCGAGGGAAGCACTGATGCAGCATTCTCTTGACGTGGTGATGTTGGGGCTAAACTCGGCCGTAGCAGTAGAGGAAGGACTGACTTTTTTATCTGAGTTGACCCAACAGCAGCCTTCATTACCCGTGATTGTGGCAACGGATCAAGATACCTTGGCTGATCGGGTCAATGTGCTTCGGGCAGGAGCCTGCGCGTTTCTGCAAAAATCCGTGACGGCAGCTCAGGTGTTCGAGACAGTGATTCACAGTTTGACCCAAAATACCTTGCCAGTAGCCCGCATCCTAGCCTTAGACGATAACCCTCAAATTTTGCAATGTTTGAAACAGGTCCTACTACCTTGGGGATTTCAACTGACACTTGTATCAGATCCCGTACAGTTTTGGGATGTTTTAGAGCAAGCTCCACCGGATCTGTTGATCCTCGATATCGAAATGCCCAATTTCAATGGCTTGGAGTTGTGTCAGGTGGTTCGCAGTGACCCTGCGCTCTCTCAATTACCCATTCTATTTCTATCAGCCCATACTGACCCTGAGGTAGTCCGCCGAATGTTCGAAGTGGGGGGTGATGATTATCTTAGTAAACCGATCATTGGCCCAGAACTGGTCGCTCGTATCTTGAATCGTTTAGAGCGGGTGCGGCTACACCGCACGCTGGCTGAAATTGATAACCTGACAGGGCTGAGTCGGCGGCAACAATCAGTCGAAGCACTCAATCGATTGCTGAAGCTAGCCAATCGCCAGCAAACGACCCTATGTTTTTCATTGCTAGATTTAGATCGATTTAAACAAGTCAACGATCATCATGGCCATGACGTAGGTGATCAGGTTTTAAAGACCTTAGGAGACTACCTGCGACGAACGTTTCGGGGTCAAGATGTAATCGCCCGCTGGGGTGGCGAGGAATTTGTGGTGGGGCTATATTACTCTGTAAACAAAGTTTTCCGTCGTTTTAGAGTGTTTTATCTGCCTGGATTTTGGCATAGTGACGGTGGAATTTA
>JBCBTQ010000415.1:0-2534 GCA_039818605.1 Cyanobacteria bacterium J06639_14
TTCAACATTCAAAATGTTACCGCCGAACTGCAAGGAGAAAGCCCCTTTGATGGCTACATCACCCTATCGGAAGAAAAAGTATTAACTGCAGATCCAGATATGTTATTAGTCGTCGAAACGGATAACACACTCCTAGAAGCGCTTAAAGGCGATCCCTTTTGGGGAGAGTTAGCCGCTACTCAAACCAATCAGGTTTACACCTTTGACTATTTTGGCTTAGTCAACCCCGGTAGCCTAGCCAGCATTGAAGCCACCTGCTCAAAGCTTGCAGAACTTTCTCCTTAATGACAACACTCACCAGACTTAGCCATGATCTAATCCTCCTCACCATTACCCCTCCGATATAGGTAGAGCCAATGCAGGGTCATATACGCGACGAATCCAGTCGAGGTCAATTTCAAATAGATAATCCACCGCCCAATTTGCCCGTCGCTGCATCATCCGAAAGGGATAGGTATGAGCCACACCGACGACCTGCATTCCAGCTTGCTTGGCGGCTTTGATGCCAATAAAGGAATCTTCGATGGCAAGACAGTTTTCGGGTTTGAGATTCAGCGTGGGAAAAGCAGTATTAAGCTTTTGTACTGCCAGTAGATAGCTGTCGGGTTCGGGTTTGCTGGCCTCTGGAGTTAAGTCATTGCCGCTGACGATGATGGAGAAATGTTCTGCCAGGTTAGCCTGAGCAAGAATAGTTTCGACCTCAGGAAAAGTAGCGCCAGTCACGATAGCCATCCTGAGTTTGGCAGCACGAATTTTGAAAATTAGATCGTCAAGACCGGGATACAGCGGGAGTTTTTTTAGCTCTGAGAGTTCCGCCTGATAGCGAGCAGTCTTTTTCTGCACGAGTTTGTCGAGCATCTGGTTAGACATGACGCGCCCCCGTTTCATAAATAGATCTTTGAGACAGGCGCGATCGCTACGACCCAAGCATATCTGGGTGTATTCATCTGGGTCGGGCCGCATATTTTCTTCTAAGACGAGTTGCTCAATCAGCCGCCGATGAACCGCTAAGTCTTTGACGATAACGCCATTAAATCCGAAGCAAACTGCCTTGAGCATGTCAGCACCCGACTGCCACAGCGTGCGCACCTCTCACGGACCAGATGGGTTTCTGCCCTACGATTGGCTTCACACCGCGTGTCATTTGGTGAATCCACCACACGGTTTGGGTGCGCACGGCATCAAATCCGGCAGCCCCCATCCAAGCATCAATGCTGGCTTCAGCATAGGTATGGATGTAGGGTTCTTCAAAAATATCCATCAGCCAAGGCAGTTGGCGCATGACATCTTGATTGCCGTCGAGCACTAACACTTCACCGCCTGTGGTTAAGAGGCGAAAACATTCTCGTAAAATTCGCTGGGCAATATCCGGTGGCGTTTCGTGAAATAACAAGTTGATGGTGATCAAATCAATGGCGTTGGGCGGGAGGTGGGTATCTTCAGCCAGGGCATGTTTCCACTGAATATCTACGGTTGCCTTTTGGGCCTGATCTGCAGCGACTACCAACATGTGGGGCGACAAGTCGAGACCAATGACTTCGGCCCCGGGAAAGGCTCTTTTGAGCATGCGGGTGCTGGTGCCTGTGCCACAACCCAGATCTAGAATACGCCGAGGCTTGCACTGAACAGCATCGATTAAGCTGCGACGAATCCAGGTTTCGTTGGGTGGTAGCACATACTGGGTGATGGGGTCGTAGGTGACGGCGGCATCGCTGGTGAGATAGCCACCCTGAATGCCGTGAAAATTTTGATTCCGGTAGTAATTGGGATAAACGAGACTGGGATCTTGCATGCGATCGCATGCAAGATCCCAGTCAATACTCTGGGAATATGCCAGCAGTGCCTCCCGATCAATAAATTGACTGAATACAGGTGCCAGAAAACGCTCAAATAGAGGAGTGTTACCGTTTGCCATGTCCTTTGCCCACGTTGATAAAGGTTGCTCAGGGAGGGGGTGTAATGATCCTACAGGGCATCCATAATATGAAGTTTAATAAATTTTGTGGGCAGGCGGGAAATTTGTCCGCTGGCAGTAGCTGCTCAATACCCAATCGTTTTTGCGACAGAACCTTGAACCAGAGCAGGTATCTTCTCTGCTGACCGTGCGTCGAAATTGGCTGAACGTGCCCGCGCTTCCCGGAACAGATGATTGGCCCATTGCTGCACGTCATAGCAGCACAGCGCTTCATACATGGGTTGCATGCGTAACTTTTGCTCCGCTTTAGGCATGATTAATGCCTGGTCAATCGCAGCATCCATTTGACGGTTAGAGTAGGGATTAACTAAAACCGCACCCGGCAACTCCACTGCAGCTCCGGTAAACTCAGACAGCACCAACACCCCATCCTGACCACCGTGGGCCACGACATACTCTTTTGCCACTAAATTAAGCCCATCTCGCAAGGGCTCGCCATACTTGAGTTGGGTTGTAATCTCGGGCTCAGCCAAAGCGGTACCGCTGGGTGTAAAGGCTGTGCCTTTTTCCAGGCAATCCAAGTACTCGCTTCAGCCCTTGAGAAGAAACTTTTCAAGGT
>JBCBTQ010000416.1:0-2433 GCA_039818605.1 Cyanobacteria bacterium J06639_14
CTGTACGGTTACTGAGTAGGAGGAGTAGGGGCGTAGGGGCGTAGGGGCGTAATGAATTTCCAAACCCATTACTCCATCACCTTAATGAGTCACGCTGTTGCGCAGAATTTCTATTAGCCAAGGGTTACAGCTTCTGGTTCGAGGGCTTGTCGCCGTGCCTGCATCTCCAAATAGACCAAGAGAGCATTGACATCAGCCGGATTAACGCCCCCAATTCGCGATGCCTGACCTACTGTGAGAGGACGCACGGTGCTGAGCTTTTCCCGAGCTTCTTTCGATAAAGTATCGATTGCGTGGTAATCCAAAGTCTCAGGCAACTTACGATTAGCATTGCGACTGATTTGCTCAATCTGCGCTTGCTGGCGCTGAATATAGCCCGAATATTTGATGTCAATCTCAGCGCCTTCTTTCTCTTCGCGCACTAGATCAGGTTGACCCAGACCATAGGTTTCCAAGTGGGTGTAGTGGAAACCCGGACGGCGTAAGAGGTCAGCCAGAATAATCGAACCTTTAATTCGCTGGCCTGTATCAGCAGCGATCTGCTGACCGATCGCGTCAAGTTCCTTAACGCGCACGCGGCTGAGTCGCTCTTTTTCAGCCACGATATGGGTTTGCTTACGTTGAAACAAGTCCCAGCGGCGATCGCCAATCAGCCCAACCTCGCGACCTAGTGGCGTCAAACGCTGATCGGCATTGTCCGATCGCAGCAGTAGCCGATACTCTGAACGTGACGTCAGCATGCGATAGGGTTCGCGCAAATCCTTGGTACAGAGGTCATCCAGCAACGTACCGATATAGCTCCCTTCCCGCTGCAGAACGAGAGGATCTTGTCCCTTCACCAGTCGAGCAGCATTAATGCCGGCAACAAGGCCCTGAGCTGCAGCCTCTTCGTAGCCAGTGGTGCCGTTAATTTGTCCTGCACAAAAGAGTCCCTCAACCCGCTTCGTCATCATGGTGGGATAACACTGGGTTGCTGGCAGGTAATCGTATTCCACGGCATAGGCTGGACGCAGCATGGCGCAGTTTTCTAATCCTGGTAAGCTACGCAGCATCGCTAACTGTAGTTTCTCTGGTAAACCAGTGGAGAAACCCTGCACATAGATTTCAGGAGTCGCGCGTCCTTCGGGTTCCAGGAAAATCTGATGGCTTTCTTTGTCAGCAAAGCGCACGATTTTGTCTTCAATGCTGGGGCAATAGCGGGGGCCTTTGGCATCCACCCAGCCGCCATAAACGGGGGACAGATGCAGATTTTCTCGAATGATACGGTGGGTTTCGGCGGTGGTTCGCGTGAGATGACAGGGCATTTGCTCCCGCTCAACCCATACTTCTGGGTCAAAGCTGAACCACCGCACGTCTGGGTCACCGGGTTGGGGTTCCAGCACGTCAAAGTTGATGGAGCGGCGATCGACACGGGCTGGCGTACCTGTTTTCAGACGTCCTGTCTCAAAGCCCAGTTGGTTTAAGGTTTCTGTCAGGCCAGTGGCGGCGAACTCGCCTGCTCGCCCAGCTGCCATGGACTTGTCACCCACCCAAATGATGCCTCCCAAAAAGGTCCCTGTGGTGAGAATTACGGCTTGGCATTTGAAGGCTACACCGAAGTAGGTTTGGACACCGATAATGTCATCGTTAGCGCCCAAAACTAGATCCGTCACCATCCCTTCCCGGATGGTCAAATTCTCCTGGTTCTCGACGATCGCCTTCATCACCGCCGCATATTCGCGTTTGTCGGTTTGGGCCCGTAATGCCCACACTGCGGGCCCTCGTGAATTGTTGAGAATGCGCTTTTGCAGGTAAGTGCGATCGGTCATTTTGCCGATTTCACCACCCAGGGCATCAACCTCATGGGCCAGTTGTGATTTAGCGGGTCCTCCCACGGCAGGGTTGCACGGTTGCCAGGCGATTTTATCCAGGTTGAGGGTCACCATGAGGGTGCGGCAGCCGAGGCGAGCCGCAGCCAACGCGGCTTCACAGCCAGAGTGACCGCCCCCAACCACCACCACATCGTATGTATCTAAAAAGTCAACAGAACCTGGAGCAACCATGAAGCTTATTACGAGACAAATTCTTTGACAGGGACGTAGCACGCTACACTCCCACCTCACAAATTCTAGCGGTTCAGAGCTGAGAGGTTTGGAACTATTTTTTCTTTAAAGTTTCATACATCCGAGAAGGTTGCCTTCAAGCAACTCCATACCCCGTGAGAGGACGTTTGTAAGGAGGATGCAACCCTAAAATAATATCTTCTTTGGAAACCCCTAGCTCCAGTAACGCTTGTGCTAGGTCTGTCTCAGTCATAT
Organism: Cyanobacteria bacterium J06639_14; assembly: GCA_039818605.1. Classification (GTDB taxonomy): domain Bacteria; phylum Cyanobacteriota; class Cyanobacteriia; order Phormidesmidales; family Phormidesmidaceae; genus SIO1E4. The sequence goes on from JBCBTQ010000416.1 coordinate 2,298, forward strand.
TGCGTTGAATCCAGACTTTTCCGTGCCTGATATCAATATGAATATAACAGTTATAGATTCTCTTAAGATCTTCCCAGCCCACATCTAAAAGTTGATAGTGATCATGTTCACTATCGAAAACGAGCTGGTATTCAAT
>JBCBTQ010000417.1:0-2375 GCA_039818605.1 Cyanobacteria bacterium J06639_14
CATCAAGTCAATATAAATAGGGTTGTCATAGGTATACCGAATCACACGAGAATAGCCATAGGAGCTGCCATTTTGATGATTCAGCTCAAATTGCTCCAGCAGCAGCACTTTTTTTCCCGCCTTCGCCAGATAATAAGCCGCTGCGCTGCCAACACCGCCTGCACCAATCACGATGGCATCAAAATGCTGAGCCATTGCCGTCGTTTCCTCCTGATAAGCTGATTGTCTAAATACGTGCCATTCGTAGGGACATAGCATTGCCATGTCCCTACGACATATCGTCGGCTTAGGAATTCCAACCCTGTGGAAATTTATTGGGCGATCGCCCCTTCCGCAACTATTTTCTCAGTGTCCTGTAAAGCATGAGATTCGATCATGGCTAGCTCCTGATTCAGCCCTCGGTAGAGGCTGTAGCACATTACCAGTAGCACCACAGCGAAGGGTAATCCGGTTGTGATGGAAGCCGTTTGCAGAGCTTGTAGGCCACCGCCCAACAACAGCACTGCAGCCACCAAACCTTCGATTACGGCCCAGAAAACCCGTTGCGGTACCGGCGATTCCAACTTACCGCCAGAGGTGAGGCTATCGACCACTAGAGAGCCCGAGTCAGAAGAGGTGACAAAGAAAATGACAACCAGCACAATGCCGACGAAAGAAGTAATTGCCGTCAAGGGAAGCTGTTGCATCATCACGAACAATGCGGTTGCCACATTCTCACCCACTGCCGTGCTGATGACTCCTTGCGCGCCTTCACTCAGTTCCATGGCCATGGCAGTGCCCCCAAATACCGACATCCAGAGGAAGGTGAGAATTGAAGGTAGCAAGAGGACTCCTAAAACGAATTCCCGCACAGTCCGTCCCTTAGAAACGCGCGCAATGAAGATACCGACAAAAGGAGACCAAGAAATCCACCAACCCCAGTAAAAGACGGTCCAGCTATTTTGCCAGGCATTGTCTTTGAAAGTTTCAGTCCAAAAGCTCAACGTAGGCAAGGAAGCGACGTAATACCCGGTTACCTGGACAAAGGTTCCTAGAATAAACAGAGTCGGTCCCACCACCAGCACAAACGTCATGAAAATAGCGGCCAGCATCATATTAAGTTCGCTGAGGCGACGAACACCAGAGTCTAGACCCGACACAACAGAGGCGGTGGCAAATCCCGTAATAATCGCGATCAGACCGACCTGAACAGGGGTACTGATTGGTAAACCCACCAAAAAGTTAAAACCAGCGTTCACTTGTTGGACGCCAAACCCCAGCGAAGTTGCTAGCCCGAACAGGGTAGACGCTACAGCCAAGATATCAATCGCGTTACCAGCCCACCCGTAGATGCGATCGCCCAAAATAGGATAGAACACCGAGCGGATCGTCAACGGCAGCCCCCAGTTGTACGTAAAGAAAGCCAGGGAAAGCCCCACGATCGCATAAATGCCCCAGGCATGTAAGCCCCAATGGAAGAAGGTAATCCCCAGAGCTTGCTGAGCGGCATCTTGTGACATTGGTTCAATCGCACCGATAACCGCAGGCGGATCTTGGAAGTGATAAATGGGTTCAGCAACGCTCCAGAACATGAGGCCGATGCCCATTCCAGCACTGATTAGCATAGCGATCCAAGCAAAAGTGGGAAACTCCGGCTTAGCATTTTGTCCGCCCAACCGAATTTTCCCAAACTTACTAAAGGCTAGAAGAATGGCAACCCCTAAGTAAACGCTGACAGCCAGAATCAAAAACCAGCCCATCCCCTCAGCAATAAAGCTCTGGATAGCCCCAAAGGCATTTTCGGCAGGCTCTCGAAAAACCAGCGTCACGAGGACAAACAGAGAGATGATGCCCGCAGAAACAATAAAGACTTCTGGATGGAAATCAAAGCCATAGCCAGAAATATTACGATCACCCGGTTGACGTTGACTACGCGGACGAAGTGTGTGTGGATTCAAGGGTTCTTGCCCCTGAAAAATCGGGTCTTGATTAGTCATAGGTAACGTTTACTCCACAGAATTAAGTACACATATGATGTGCCTTTCAAAAAACAAATCCTTGCTTTAACAAACTGCAAGCGGCATACCGCCCACTAACAACCACTCCGGTCCCCGTACTTGCAAACCTCTAAACGTAGAAACCTAAGCCACAGAAACCATTGAATGGATATATTGCCCTGTCACTTCCGCCACTTTGGCAACCTTCCGAAGTAACTCAGCATAAACTTTGCGGATATCTTTGCTACACAAAATAGGCCACTCACAATTAGGCTTCTGTCTTCAGATATACAGTTGTTACTACAAGTTTTGGATCTCATCGTTTCTTGATAATAGAAGCGATCCTTCCAATGAATACTTAAGCTTTTCTATATTGGCAAAAAAACTGGAAACAGTGTC
>JBCBTQ010000418.1:0-2363 GCA_039818605.1 Cyanobacteria bacterium J06639_14
TCTTGGCGGCAGGCCGCATTTTTATGGGCATCCCAATAGCTACGGGCAACCCGAATGCGACGGCATACTTCTTTGATCAGGGCTTCGCCCTCTAATGGTTGCTCCGAAGTTGGCATCGTGAACCTGAAATTAGCGTCTTTTCCTGGCTGTGTGCCAAGCTTCACGTATTTCCTGCTGTGTGACAATCATAGATGGAAGAAACTGGCAAAAGGTAGGAGTTTCATGTTTTGACCTGGAGTAAGTCACTATCAAAAACATCCCGCCTGAGTAACCCGGTCTCTGCCATGAAGGCAACGGCATCCTCCTGTTTTGCTAAAGACGCTGGATTCCTGACTCGCCTTCTTTCCCGCCGTTTTGTTAGCCTCAAGCCCCTATGCAAATTGCCACCTGGAACGTTAACTCCGTTCGTACTCGTCTTCCCCATGTAACTGACTGGCTTACGGCCAATCCAATTGATGTCCTTTGCTTGCAAGAGACTAAAGTCGTCGATAAAGACTTTCCGCGCGAACCCTTTGAGGCTTTAGGCTATCACGCCTACATCAGTGGTCAAAAAGCCTATAACGGTGTAGCAATGCTCAGCCGTGAACCTCTGGAAAACGTCAGTATGGGATTTACATCGGTTGTGGGTGCCGCTCCTGTGGGGGATTTGGATGAACAAAAGCGGGTTATTACAGGGGTATTGGCAGGGGTGCGCTTGATTAACCTATATGTGCCTAATGGTTCCTCCATCGGGAGCGAAAAATATGATTACAAGCTACGTTGGCTAGGCGTCTTACGCACTTACTTAGAAACGCTATTGGCAGAACATGAGGAACTGCTGGTGTGTGGGGATTTCAATATCGCCCTGGAAGATCGCGACATCTACAACCCTGAAGGCAAAGCAACTCATATTATGTCCTCGCCTAAGGAACGAGAGGTCTTGCAGGATATCTTATTGTTGGGGCTCCGGGATGCTTTTCGGAAGTTCACTGAGGACGGTGGACACTTTAGCTGGTGGGACTACCGGGCGGCTTCTTTTCGGCGCAACTTGGGCTGGCGCATTGATCATCACTATCTATCGCCTGCCTTATACGATCGCGCTACTAGCTGTACCATCGATACCGAACCCCGCAAGCTTGAAAAACCCAGCGATCATACGCCTGTCATTGTGGAAATTTAGTCGTTGTCAGATGTGACCATCCCTTACTGCCAATTCCCTACCAGAATCAAGGGAGCCCAGTAGCCAGGGTTTTGCGTTGCATCGGCTTCATTAATGGCATCGATTTGAGCGGCTTGCAGGGCTTGGGCTTTACTTACGCCAGGATCCTTTAAGTGCTTATAAAAGTTGTCTACCAGTTGGGCGGCTGTTTCATCATTGACTTGCCAGAGGGATGCGATCGCACTTCTAGCTCCCGCGCGAATGGCCACCCCAGCTAGACCTAAGGTGGCGCGATCGTCCCCCGTTGCTGTTTCACAAGCCGTGAGCGTAATTAGGTCAAGCGGCTCTGCGGTAGGCGAGGCTTCCCGGATCAGTGCTTCCAGTTGGCCAAAGGTAAGTTCCCCTGAAACGCCTGCATCGGCAGCGCCCGTAACCACAAAGGTATCCTCTGGAATGGTGCTGAATTGACCGTGCGTGGCCAAATGCAGGATGGGATAACGATCCTCCTGGAGAGCCGTTCGGAGCTGTTCTACGGTGAAGTTTTCATCGAGCAGCGTTTTGCTGCCGGGAAGCTGATTGACGACCGATTCCAGTTCGGCGGGGACAAAGTCGAGGGCTCCGAATTCGAGGCCGCTCTCGGTGACAGTCGCCTGACTGAGACCAACTGCTAACACTTGGAGTTCACTCGACGGGGCTTTGCCGGGAGCCGTAAGACTTAACGAAGGGGTGGTCGCAATGGCATAGCGCTGAATCAAATACTGTTCACCGTCATGGAGGGCGGCCATGGGGATATTCCGTAAAAAGCCGTCTTGAACAAATACCAGCGTGTTAATGTTGGCCGCCCTAAAATCGGCTTCAAATTCACCAATCAGCTGGTTATACAGCCTCTGGGCCAGGCTCTTGTCATAGGGAGCCAGGTTGCGGAAGCGTTTGAGGCCGCGACGAAAGTCGTTGGTTGTTTGTTCGAGGGCTGCGCTATCGTCAATCCAGATGGTTTTAGCTGTACCGTCAGGGAGACTGGCGATAATGGCTGTACGGTTGGATAGCACAATGGAGCTAATCACTGCCGTTTGGGTGTTCTCTTTCAGGAGGCGATCGCGGGCTCCCTCGGAGGACACCAAAACACAATCATTCCCAAAGAAGTTTTGCAGTTCCGCAAGCCTGAGGGAGTCTACCGTCTCTAGCGTGGTGGCAATATCTGGCGGCTCAATCGTCGTGACTTGAG
>JBCBTQ010000419.1:0-2305 GCA_039818605.1 Cyanobacteria bacterium J06639_14
GCCAATTTGCTTTCTGTGGGATGACATTCTGGAAACGGTGGAAGGCGGGAAAAACTGGTCAGATGAGGAGGCGGCACCATGATTGTCTTAGTGCTTGAAAATGCTAAGCCTTCTCTCAGGGGGGAAATTAGTCGCTGGCTCTTTGAAATCAAGGTGGGCGTTTTTGCTGGATGTGTTTCAGCGTTGGTGCGCGATGAACTCTGGGGACTTATTGAGGACAAAATCGGCACTGGGTCTGCACTCATGGTCTATCCTCAGCGGAATGAACAGGGGTTTGATGCCCGAATGTTGGGAAATCCATCCAGAAAGCTCGTAGACATAGAGGGGATCCTTTTGGTGCAAATCCAGTGATTTCAGGTATTTTGGAAGTGTTGTCCCCACGCCCGTGGGGGTGAACCGCTGTGGCTCAGCGTATTGACCAATCTGGTAGGCACGTTGTCCCCACGCCCGTGGGGGTGAACCGGAGAACGCTGGAAACTTCTCCCCGTTCGTGTTCGTTGTCCCCACGCCCGTGGGGGTGAACCAGGGCTAATGTCGCTGAAAAAAATATTCCTGAAACAGTTGTCCCCACGCCCGTGGGGGTGAACCGGACCACCACTGCGCGATCGCGTCCCGGAAAAACCGTTGTCCCCACGCCCGTGGGGGTGAACCGCTTATTGCTGTTCGAGCCTGTGAAGACGTGACCAGTTGTCCCCACGCCCGTGGGGGTGAACCGGCTACTAAGCTGGCTATCTCTGGCCAGCGATCGCGTTGTCCCCACGCCCGTGGGGGTGAACCGCGTGAGCGTACCAGTAACGCTGCACAGTCCATCACGTTGTCCCCACGCCCGTGGGGGTGAACCGCGCCCGCAGTACTACCAGAAATAGCAGCAGCGGCAGGTTGTCCCCACGCCCGTGGGGGTGAACCGCGGTAAAGACAAGTCTTGACTCCTCCCCTAGGAGTTGTCCCCACGCCCGTGGGGGTGAACCGCCCTGCGTTGCGCGTCTCTGAGCTTTGGCATGATGTTGTCCCCACGCCCGTGGGGGTGAACCGTTCAGGGTATTGGGCAAGTGACCGCTGAAGAAAGTTGTCCCCACGCCCGTGGGGGTGAACCGGGTAAAAGGTCCGCCGCGCCAAGAGTGGATCCAGTTGTCCCCACGCCCGTGGGGGTGAACCGGATTGGGGTATTGCTTCAATGATAATTGCTGGCACGTTGTCCCCACGCCCGTGGGGGTGAACCGTCCGACCAAAACTGATAAGCGACTAGGTACCCATGTTGTCCCCACGCCCGTGGGGGTGAACCGAGCATTGGGAAGACCTGTGTAGCCTGCTGGATTCGTTGTCCCCACGCCCGTGGGGGTGAACCGCGTGTAGATTTCGCTTATCAGCGGTTCTTCAAAGGTTGTCCCCACGCCCGTGGGGGTGAACCGTGAGCAGATGAAATCTGCGGACCCCTCAGGAATGAGTTGTCCCCACGCCCGTGGGGGTGAACCGATGAGGCGATCGCCCTTCCTGGGTAGTTCATCTGGTTGTCCCCACGCCCGTGGGGGTGAACCGAAATCAGCGCTATAAGTGCGGGGAATATTAGAGAGTTGTCCCCACGCCCGTGGGGGTGAACCGATCCGGTTAACTGCCCATACACACGCTACGTTTCGTTGTCCCCACGCCCGTGGGGGTGAACCGCTATGAATCAGCCCATTGTCCGTCGCCAGATTCGTTGTCCCCACGCCCGTGGGGGTGAACCGATTGACCCTTGAAATGATAGTAGTTCATCCAGTACGTTGTCCCCACGCCCGTGGGGGTGAACCGGGGTATTATTCTAAACTTTGCTTGGAACCTACAGTTGTCCCCACGCCCGTGGGGGTGAACCGCTCTTGCTAGCAACGATCGCGATTATCTGTCTAACGTTGTCCCCACGCCCGTGGGGGTGAACCGCGATGATCCTGAAAATGCCGCGCCGCCCAAGCTTGTTGTCCCCACGCCCGTGGGGGGGAACCGACCTTCCCGAACGAAAGGAGGCAGGAATTTAGGGGGTTGTCCCCACGCCCGTGGGGGTGAACCGTTAATTCCTTTCAAAATGACGTGATGACGTGAGGGTTGTCCCCACGCCCGTGGGGGTGAACCGCCAAAACCCAGGAAGAACGTGATCAACTGCAACGTTGTCCCCACGCCCGTGGGGGTGAACCGTCTTCTTACGTTGTTCCTGGTGCGCTTGCTGCTTCGTTGTCCCCACGCCCGTGGGGGTGAACCGTCAATGAATACGCTGCTTACCTGTCCGCCTTAGGGTTGTCCCCAGGGTAAGCGCAAGAAAAAATTGCTCCTGGTA
>JBCBTQ010000420.1:0-2257 GCA_039818605.1 Cyanobacteria bacterium J06639_14
AGGAGCCACGCATCCTGGCCCCAATCATTCTCGGAACGAAGATGCCTGCTATCCCGAAGGGACGCAGCTAGAAGTTCCGATCCCTCGTATCGCTATCGTGTGTGATGGGGTAGGGGGCCATGAAGCCGGTGAAGTCGCCAGTCATGCGGCCGTGCGATCGCTCCAACTGCAACTGCAAGGCTTACTCGCTGAGTCTGGCCATGAAGAAAATGCTGTACCGCCAGCAGTCATCATTCAGCAAATCGAAGCAGCCATTCGGGTGGTCAACGATCTGGTCAACGCTCAAAACGATCAGCAGGGACGCAGTGATCGCCAACGGATGGGCACAACATTGGTCATAACGCTGATCGTGCCACAGCGATTACGCACCCCGGAAGGATGGCTGCAGGTTGACGAACTCTACGTTGCACATGTGGGGGATAGTCGGGCTTATTGGATTACTCCCGACTATTGTCATCAACTGACGATTGATGACGACATTGCTGGCCGTGAAGCCCACGCTGGACGAGCGTTTTACACCGCATTACGCGATCGCCCCGAGGCTGGAGCCCTGACCCAAGCGATCGGCACACGCAGTAGCAACCATCTTGTTCCCCACGTTCAGCGCTTTATATTTGCCGAGCAGGGCATGGTTTTACTCTGCTCAGACGGCCTGAGCGACAATCATCGGGTCGAATCTGCGTGGGCTAACTACATCGGGCTCATCACCAAAGAAATTATTTCCCTCAAATCAGCAGTCGATGCCTGGATTGAGCTGGCTAATCAGAAAAACGGGCATGACAATGTCTCAGTTGTGTTGTTACAAGCGAAGCCTTTTGGCGAAGCGGCGTATGAACCGCCTGTCGATACCGCCACACCAGAGGCCACCCCACCACCACCCGATGAACTCACAGATGCCTCTAAAGCACTGCTATATGGCGAAGAGGAGGAAAGCGTTGAAACCGATATACCGCCAGAACCGGTCACCATTCCGCGGCGAGTATCTGTATCGCGCGGGTGGCTGCTAGGAATTGTGGGGCTGATTCTGCTGTTGTCTGGCGTCGTCGGTTGGTGGATCGCGGGCAAGTTATTTCCCAATGCTGAGCCTGAGACTCCGCCAGATACACTGCCTGAGTCTGTTGAGTAAGCAGTTGCGCGATCCTAGCGTGCTATTGAGATAGCCACAGCCCTTGAGGTGAGCCAAGAACGCCCAGATCAAAGCAGGCAACACCCCCAACATTGCGGGAGTCAAAATTCGTTGAGGACCGGCACTAGATAGAGAGCAATGAAGGCTTTGGCAGCGTCGGGATCAAGCTGATTGAGCGATCGCACAATCTCCACAATCGTTTCGCCTGTTGGGTCCGTGCGTTCGTGTACCCAGCGATAGACCACTGTCCGCTCCATACCCATCGTGATCGCCAATTTATTTTGACTAATTTCGTAGGTCTCTAGTGTTTCCTTCAGGGCACGTCCGGCTCTTCCCATACTGATAGCAACGACTCCGACACGATAATTTCTAAGCGCAAAACAGCACTGAGCCCTTTAGGGATTTCTGAGAAAAAAATTACCGATTAGAGCACCGGGTCTCTGACCTAGACACCCGTCAACAACGGTATATTCATTTCGAGGAATCACCTTCAGGGAGTTGCATCGAAACAGGCTCCCCACTCTCCTTCTACCCAGCCACTCGCCTATGCAGAGGTCGCATTCACGCCGACTCCTAAGTCCCGATTAACCAATCCACAAAGCGATTGATGGATCGTTTCAATTGTTGCCGCCGTCGCCACTTTTCAAATTCCCGACGATAGCGTGGCGTATCCGAGCGATATGTGTTCCAAGCATGGAGCCCGACAGCACCACCCCAAAACAGAAAAATGTAGAGTGCCCACGACAGTGTTCCTACGGCCATAAAGTTAAAGGCAAACAAAACGATGTTTGCAATTACAAATCGAATCAGATGACTTTGGAACCGTTGCTTTTGAAATTCGTCAAAGGCTTGCAAATCTGCCTTTTCCACACACTTCAGTCGCCATTCCTGCTCTGCCTCAGCAATAGTCAATGCTGAAATGCCCAGCTCCTCCGCAATTTCCAGCAGCTGCGTACGGGTCATTTCGCCCTCCTCGGTTTGGCGGGCGATCGCAATCTGGAGAATAGCCTGAGCTTCTTCAGATTGGTAAATTTCTGGCTTATCTTGCTCAGGGACCACTTCAGTTATCGACTCAGTCATAACGTTCGAAAAAGACAGCCATAATTACTATCTCAGTTATAAATAATTTTT
>JBCBTQ010000421.1:0-2213 GCA_039818605.1 Cyanobacteria bacterium J06639_14
CGGCAGTTCTTGCATGGCAAAAGTCTACCATCCTCGCCTGCACCAACACCCAGGTCAACCCAGTTGAGCAATTACAAGTTCTAATTATCTCTTTAAGGAGAGCCCAACTTTGCGGCTTCTAACTTATTGAAATGTTGCTAACAGTGATGCCTGGATATTCATTGGGATTTCCTTACAATTGTTTTAACGATTCATACTACTAACGCCGCTCAGCAATAGCCAAAGGCCACCCCCCAGAATGGCGATCGCGATCGCCCCCAACACCGCATCAGCCCAAGAGGCTATCTCCATCCGTTCCAAGTCTCCAGAATACTCGGCGCCCTCCAGCATCATAAGTCATCCCGATTCTTCTGATTAAGACGACCGATACAACTCCATGACTCCATCCGTCCACCACTTGAGTTAAGGAAGTGCCCTCAGAGGAACCAAGCCAGTTTTACTGAGCATTTGCTGACCTTCATCCGTTGTCATCATTTGCACAAACAAAGGACCGATCGCCACCCGACTGTTGTCGAGGCGGTAGAAGACAGTGAGGGGATAGGCAAGGGGATAGGTTTGGTTGACGAATAGCGTCTGCTTAGGGCCGTAATTACCTTTATCTTCACAGAGATCAAGGGCGGGAGAAATTGGGGTGTCGTCTTTCTGGTAGAGAGGCTGGACAGTGGGGGCATTGTCTGCAGCAATTGCTAGCGGATAGACAGAGCATTGGCCATAGATTTGGCTGAGACTAGCAAAGCCAAGACTACCCACTTGTGGCTGACGCTCAAAGTCTTGCAGAATGCTACGTAGCATTGCCAATATCGGAAGCGTTTCGCCATTGATAGCGTCTGGGTCAGGCGGTGTCGTGAAGCCTAATGAACTGGATAAAGGATCCGATTCTTCGAGGTGCCATTGGCGACGGAAGGTCGCGATCGCTTCTGGCGTTTGCAGAACCCGTTCTTCAAACACTTGGATCAGTTCTGGCTGAGCGGGCAGATAGAGTTTTACAGGCAAATCAGGACCACCAAGTTCTTCCCAGTTAAGGATTTCTCCGGTGTAGAGTTGTCGGAGCTGTGACAAGCTCAGTTGTCCCTGGAGATGCTGAGGCAGTCCACGATCGCGCTCGACATAGCTAAAGGCTACAAATGCCACCAGACCATCATAGGCAATGGGTTCGGCCATCAAGTCAGGGGGACGACTCGCGGTGAGGGGGGCGATCGCAAAGGCCGCCGCATCCTGCAAAACGTGGGTAATGGCATCCTGACGGGTAGGCACGGGAAGCAACTGAAGATTCAGATCGGGTTGTTGGCTTTCCAGAACTTGCTCCAGGGTTTGGTCCTGAGCCACGAGATTTTTGCTGTGCCAAAGGGGATACCAGGTCCCCTGGCGTTCAGCCGCATAGGTGAATTGCCCAGGAGGCACCGCCGACACATCGGTTATGCAGCACAAGGGGGGAGGAGAACTGGCGATCGCTTGGCGACGGCTCCACCACCACCCAAACAGTAAAGCCCCCAACAAACCTAGTCCACCTAGCAGCAGGAGCCAAAACCAAAGAGGAAGCCGACGCGGGGAAGGTGGGGAAGATGAGGGCGATAAGGCATGTGGACGTGGGGAAGTGGAGACGTGGCGCGGGGTAGGGAGACGCAATAGGGCCTGTCGGGCTGTTGCAGCATCAGCAAAAGTGGGATTTTCTAAACCCAGGAGTTGGCGCAAATATTGCTCTAGAGGCAGATCTGACCCCGGCCAAATCTGGGAATTGTGGGGTTTAAGACGGCGACCATAGCTATCGGTCCAGCGGCCAACCAGGGCATAAAACCCAATACGCCCCAATGCACTCAGGTCATCGGTAACTTGGGGAATCGGCTTCGAGAGCGGCGGTGGCATGAAGAGGAATTCCCAGAGAGCTAAATCCCTCAAAAAAGTCAGGAGCTGCGGCTTTTCGTAATATGAGTTTGCATCAGGCAGCATTACCAAACTATCTAGATTGAGATTGCCGTGAACCAGTCCCGTTTGAAGTTGCCCACCAGGGAGCATGTATTTCTGGCCGTGCAGGGACTCCAGAGTTTGCAGGACTTGATTGAGGATTTGTCGGACCTGGCTGGGTGTCAGAGCACCTGGGGGGATGGCAGATTGGCTGTTGGGAGTTTCGTTGTTAGCCACGGTTGATTGCAGGGGCGAACGGTCGTTTGGCCCTACGATCGCGCGTTCATTTGTCCGTCGGTTGAGTAAAAGCG
>JBCBTQ010000422.1:0-2196 GCA_039818605.1 Cyanobacteria bacterium J06639_14
TGTCGATGGGCACACTTCGTTTTGCCCATCCTACAGAACGACTGCAATTGGTAAATTCTTTCCTGGAAATTCCCTTATCTCAAGCAGTCAGGTTGCTGGTCAGATTTCTAGGGTTAGTTATCGCTGCGATCGCTCGTACCTTTGTTTTCTCAACTTCTGCTTAAACATTTTGGGTTGATGGAGCTGTGGGTTGATGCCGCGACTTCTAGAGACACATAACTGTGAGATGCTGCAGGGTCGTGTACCGCTTACAGATATGTGCAGCCATAACTTGTCGCCATAACTCCTAGAAAGGGGACTCCAGAGTGGATGCTCTGCTTCTTGCTGGGTAGCGAGTGATCTGACGTGAGAGTAGCGTGAGTTCGACAGCCTCATTTTGGCTTCGTTTACCCCCGCCCGCTGATGAATCGTGGGCTAATTGGGAAAGTCTACTAGAAGTAGACTAAGGCGCTATATTCCTGGCTTGGCAAAGGCTACAACTCATTTCAATGAGTTTTCCTGGTGCGCCCGCAGTTGACTCGCGGGCGGGCGATCAGCCAGAGAGAATTGGATTCTTGGGCTGAGCTGTGGGAAAGCCGAAATTGCTTGAGTAGAGAATCAGCCCAATCCTTGAGCCCAAGGTGTTCCTTTACATTGCGTAATGGTGAAATCGTCAAATTTACTACGCGTTAATTTGGGAAACTGAGAATTTGAATACAGACAAGCAATTGGGCTGCCCAAAAACGGTATTGTTTTGGTATCGAAATTATCAAAATGAGCGGCTTTGAGTACTCAATAAAGGTTCCTTGTTGGGTGTACTTAAATGATGTCAAACGCTTGGTATGAGAGCGATTGGGTTGAGTACAGGAATGACCGAACGAGGGTGGCAAAATGCCAGTGCATAGGATCAGAAATACTCGTGCCCTGTGCCTGAGAAAAAAAAATCTCCTGAGTAGGCAAGGGCTCTGGCGCTTGAGTACACCGTTAATCATTCAATAAATCCTATCGGGGCACTGTTTTCGAGTGGGGCTGGAGGGCGTTGATATAACTCTTCCAACGCCGAACACCCAATCTTCTAGACCTGGCTGTACTCGGTGAAATCAACGGCAGACAACGTCAACCTCAGCTCAGTTAGAGCGCATTTCACCCCCGACGCTTAGTGTGCTTGATTTCAGCCCTGCAGCCATTCCCGGCCAGCACAATTCCAGGCGTATTCACCCTAACGGGTTGCCATCGTGTTTTAACAGTGCTCGCGATCGCATCCCTACCCTAGACACCTCGGAAATCGCTGCCTCCTGAAGAAGACTAGGTTCTTTGGTCGTTGCACACTCTCCTCCTAACTCAACCAACGTTGCCCTGATTGTTTGCTTTTGTCGCTGCCACCGCGATCGCCCTGATCGCTAGTTAGCAGAACAACTCATCTGTGTTTACAGACTCCTCGCAGTCAAGGCAACGTCACCTTTTTTCTTCTCCATTGCTCTCCCATAAACCCCTACCTCGCCCAAAAACTATGACGCCACCGCCACCCACTGCCCTTGCCCCTGCGCCCACAACGACGCCCGAGCTGGACATCACTTTGACTAAGACTCAAACGAAGGTCAAGAAGTCTGAGAAGTCTGGCGGCGGCTGCGGCTGTAGCACTAAGAATGATGCTTCGGACGGCCTCAGCGAATCGATGAAAGCTCGGATTGAGAAGCACCCCTGCTACAGCGAAGAAGCCCACCACCACTATGCTCGGATGCACGTTGCCGTTGCCCCTGCCTGCAACATCCAGTGCAACTACTGCAATCGTAAATATGACTGTGCCAACGAAAGTCGTCCTGGTGTCGTCAGCGAACTCTTAACTCCAGAAGAAGCTGCTCACAAAGTATTAGTGGTCGCAGGCAAAATCCCGCAAATGACAGTGTTGGGCATTGCTGGCCCTGGCGATCCCCTAGCCAACCCCGAAAAAACTTTCCGTACCTTTGATCTGATTGCCGAAAAAGCTCCCGACATCAAGCTGTGTCTCTCTACCAATGGGCTGATGTTGCCTGACCATGTTGATCGCATCAAGCAGCTCAACGTGGATCACGTCACCATCACCATTAATATGGTTGACCCATCCGTAGGTGAGAAGATTTACCCCTGGGTTCACTATCGCCGCAAGCGCTATCGCGGTATTGATGGTGTTCGTATCCTGCACGAACGCCAGATGGAAGGACTGCAAGCCCTCCAGGA
>JBCBTQ010000423.1:0-1966 GCA_039818605.1 Cyanobacteria bacterium J06639_14
GTAAATACATGTCTATACATCTATGACGTGAGAACATGCAATCACTGACAGCGGCATGGAGCACGATCGCTCGAAGACACGCAGCGCTACCCCTCAGCCCCAATCCAGTCAAACTATTAGGCACATTCGAGAGAAATGCCTAACGGGCTTAGCCATATATACAATCATACCCAATCTGTATAGCGACATAGCCTGAAGAAAACTTCACAATGTCTTGAAATGGCAAATCGTTCGGTGATTTTTTCTAGAGATCTTGTGTATGTAGTTTTTTTGTTTTATATATAAATTGTATGTATAAATGTCATACATGCAATTTACCCCCATTTATATGGGTTGTGACCGTCTGGTTGTTGATGCTTTAGGAGTTTTGTTATGTATCCTTATGACCCTCATCAGCCCCATGCGCCGATTGACTGCCCCCATTGCAGTCATAAATCCGTGGTTCAAATTGACCCGACCACCTACGCCTGCCTCAACTGTCGTTTTCGGTTTGAATTAGATGGCTACCAACCGATAGGACCGTTTGGTGTTGGCGTGATGGGGATCTTGTTGCTGGTGGTGATGTTGTTGCTGCTGTAACCAGATTGTTTGAATCGTCGTTGTGCCTATCCAGAAGGACGTCATAATCTCGAAACACTCACTCAAAGGCGTTCTGCTTTGATCAGTCATTATCTATAAATCAAAACCAAATCAAAACCTGAACCGCCCCAATATTGGGGCGGTTCAATCGTGATGGGCAGGGTACTGGCAGCCCCATAAATCTGAACGCGCCTGCAAAATGGTAATGTGCATACGAAGGTTTTGGCTGTGCCTTGAATGTCTTCTAAACCCAAAATTATCGTATTAGATGATGATCCCACTGGGTCGCAAACCGTACACGGCTGTTTGCTACTGATGGCTTGGGATGTAGCAACGCTGCAGCTGGGGTTAAAAGACGAATCGCCCATCTTTTTTATCTTGACCAATACCCGTGCCTTACCGGCTGAGGTTGCCGATATCACGACGCGGGAAGTCTGTCACAACCTCAAGCAAGCGATCGCCCTAGAAGGCATCCAAGATTATTTAGTGGTTAGTCGCTCAGACTCAACCCTACGGGGACATTACCCGATTGAAACAGACGCGATCGCAGAAGAGCTTGGCCCATTTGATGCCCACTTTTTAGTCCCTGCCTTCTTTGAAGGGGGACGGGTGACCCGTGATAGCGTGCACTATCTCAAGGTTGATGGCCAGGATGTTCCGGTTCATAACACCGAATTTGCCAAAGATTCAGTGTTTGGCTACAGCACCAGCTACCTACCCGATTATGTCGAAGAGAAAACCCAAGGCCGAATTGCAGCCAGCCAAGTGGAACGGTTTTTGCTGGCAGACTTACGGTCAGGGTGTTTGAACCACTTAATGCAGCTCCAAAACAATGTTTGCGTCGCCGTTGATGGCGAAACCCAAGCGGATTTAAATCGCTTCGCTCAAGATTTGCTGAACGCCGCTGCCCAAGGCAAGAAATTTTTGTTTCGCAGTGCTGCCAGTATTTTGACCGCTCTAGCAGCTCTACCGCCACAACCCGTGGCAGCCGAGGCCATGGCCCAATACACCCGCGACAGCAAACCCGGCGCTATTATTGTCGGCTCCCACGTGAAAAAAACTACCCAGCAGTTAAACACCCTGCTGCAACTGCCCAGCGTGGTTGGGCTTGAAGTTGACGTGGCTCGGTTGCAGACTAGGGATCAGCCCCAGTCCTCCAATGGCGGCAAAGCAGATGACGCAGACCCATATCAAAAGTTATTGCAAGAAACCTTAGCTCAGGTGCATCAAGTCCACGCTACAGGTAAAACCCCGGTGGTCTACACCAGCCGGAAAGAACTCACCTTTGACGATATTCAAACCCGCCTCGCGTTTGGCATCCGTGTTTCAGCCCTGCTGATGGAGATTGAAAAGGGATTGCCCACCGACATTGGTTTTGTGATCAGCA
>JBCBTQ010000424.1:0-1940 GCA_039818605.1 Cyanobacteria bacterium J06639_14
CCTTCCGTTAGACCCTAGCGAAAACGGCTATCTCAAAGCCTTGCCCAGCAAAGGTTTGAAAACCAGGGGGTTCAGACCTCCACCACCCCGCAAGGGGACGGAAACGCATAGTGTCGATTAATATTAAACCTTTTTCTTTTGTTCAGACCTCCACCACCCCGCAAGGGGACGGAAACAAGATCGTCAGCACTTTGAATCAGTGCTTCTGGGTGTTCAGACCTCCACCACCCCGCAAGGGGACGGAAACGAGTGATCAATCTGTTGTGTGGTTTGTTCTAAGTGTTCAGACCTCCACCACCCCGCAAGGGGACGGAAACAGTACTTCTGCTTGATGGCTTTCGCATCATCAAGTTCAGACCTCCACCACCCCGCAAGGGGACGGAAACCATTACAGCTTCAGGGCTAGACTCAGCCGTCTCAAGTTCAGACCTCCACCACCCCGCAAGGGGACGGAAACGCCAAAGCACTGCCGATACGAAAAACAGACTGAGGTTCAGACCTCCACCACCCCGCAAGGGGACGGAAACTGTGATCCGCCCTTGCCTCGGAGGCACGTCGTAAAGGTTCAGACCTCCACCACCCCGCAACGGGACGGAAACTACACCCACCCTTCAGTGTGAGCGTCAACCCACAGTTCAGACCTCCACCACCCCGCAAGGGGACGGAAACCCATAGTGAGCTCTGGCGATAATCACGAGCATCGGTTCAGACCTCCACCACCCCGCAAGGGGACGGAAACTTCAACCGGATCAGAGAAATGTATCCTGATCAAATGTTCAGACCTCCACCACCCCGCAAGGGGACGGAAACTCGACACTGCACATGCGATTAGGCCCAGTACCAGGTTCAGACCTCCACCACCCCGCAAGGGGACGGAAACGCTCCAAATAAAACTTCCAATCAGGAACAATTTGGGTTCAGACCTCCACCACCCCGCAAGGGGACGGAAACGGGGGGGAGCGCCGCTAATCCGTTGCTGTGAAGCGTTCAGACCTCCACCACCCCGCAAGGGGACGGAAACTCTGTGCACCGTTGCACATCAGAACCAACTCAGCCGTTCAGACCTCCACCACCCCGCAAGGGGACGGAAACGCCATCGGGGCTATTGTAAATCCACTTCCCAGACAGTTCAGACCTCCACCACCCCGCAAGGGGACGGAAACCCGTTTGGTTCCACGCAACCGTGATACCGGGGACACGCGTTCAGACCTCCACTACCCCGCAAGGGGACGGAAATGTCTAAGTATGGCTTAGCATTATCGGGTACCATCATGTTCAGACCTCCACCACCCCGCAAGGGGACGGAAACGCTCAACTTGGTAGATAGTTTTTGCATGATCTCAAGTTCAGATCTCCACTACCCCGCAAGGGGACGGAAACCTTAAGCAAGGCAGAAGGCAAAAGGATGAAGGATGAAAAGAGCGTCGATTTAGAGTATGGATAGCTCTGAGTTTGCGTTGATGTCACGAGGTTTTCGTTCCCCACCTCAACAGGAGCAAACTCTGAACAGCAACATAAGGCTTCCAGAGATCGAAAATTAAGGTGGCGAAAAACTAAGGACACCAACGATTTCCGGAAACTAGATGGATAAACCCAGTTTGATTTCTGCCTTCTGCCTCGTTTCCGACTCCTGACTCCTGGCTTCTAAATTTTGAATTTTGAATTTTGAATTTTGAATTTTTTCTGCCTTCTGATTTCTGCCTTTCCTAAAGCTTTCTGATTTCTGCCTTTCCCAAAATCTCACGCGCGCGCACCTCGCCAGCACGATCGCCAATCTCAAGTGCGATTTCTAGATGCTGTTGAGCATACTGAACGGCAGTTTCAGGCTGGGCCATCGCTTGATAAGTCGCGGCCAGATTACCCAGGGCTGTGCCTTCACTAAAGCGATCCCCAACGGCTTGAGCCATCGCTAACGCCTGATGCAAGTAAGCGATCGCGGT
>JBCBTQ010000425.1:0-1881 GCA_039818605.1 Cyanobacteria bacterium J06639_14
GGCGGTGCCTTCGCTAAAGCGATCGCCGAAGGTGCGATATATAGCCAGCGATCGCTGATAGTCGTCTACAGCTAAAGCATGTTTGCCTAAGCCACTGTGAGCTAAGCCCAAGCTGAGGAGGGTATTGGCTTCGCAGGCGCGATCGCTGAGTTGCTGAGCCAAGGTGAGGCATTGCTGATGACACGCGATTGCTTGGGGATAGTCTTTACGGGATTGATAAATCAGCCCTAAGCCGGATAAGGCAGCGACTTGAATCGCAATATTGTTGGAAATTTGAGCCAAGGTGAGGGTTTGCTGGTTGAGGTTAAGTGCTCTTATCTCGTCCGTCCCCCGTAGGGAAAGGCAGAAATCAGAAGGCAGAAGGCAGAAATGGAAGCAGCTTCTCAGCTAGGTGTTAGGGTGCAATCGTATCTCACTTCAACGAGTTAGACAACGTACAGTCGACCCCTTTCATCCTTTTGCCTTCCTCCTTCCTCCTTTTCATGCCATTTCCGTCCCCTTGCGGGGTAATTGGATTTGAACCAAGATTTGTACCTCCGGCATATCGATTTAAAGGTGTTTCCGTCAACTTGCGGGGTAATTGGATTAGAACCGTGACAACGTCATCCTCACCAGGACATTGCGCGGACAGTTTCCGTCCCCTTGCGGGGTAATTGGATTTGAACCGTGACAACGTCATCCGCACCAGGACATTGCGCGGACAGTTTCCGTCCCCTTGCGGGGTAATTGGATTTGAACCGCTGTCACTACTTCGTTGAATGAGGCTTTTGCCAAAAGTTTCCGTCCCCTTGCGGGGTAATTGGATTTGAACACTCGGCCAATCGATGGGGTGTCATTCCCTTGTTATGTTTCCGTCCCCTTGCGGGGTAATTGGATTTGAACTATGTTACGTTGGATCTCGTAAATCGGCTTGCTGACAAACGTTTCCGTCCCCTTGCGGGGTAATTGGATTTGAACCTGCGGGGCAACTACCAGTGTATTATTATAACAACAGTTTCCGTCCCCTTGCGGGGTAATTGGATTTGAACGCTAAAATTGGCGCAAAGTTCAGTTCTTTCATTCCGGTTTCCGTCCCCTTGCGGGGTAATTGGATTTGAACGTGAAGAAAACCAGGACTTATGGGTAGCTTATATTCGTTTCCGTCCCCTTGCGGGGTAATTGGATTTGAACGGTCATGATTAGCCAGGGGCTAAACTAGTGCCGTCACGTTTCCGTCCCCTTGCGGGGTAATTGGATTTGAACACTCATGGCTTTGGGGCTCTTTTGTGCTACGTTAATTGTTTCCGTCCCCTTGCGGGGTAATTGGATTTGAACTATGTGGCAATTGGGGGTAACCCTCGGTTTCCTCTCGTTTCCGTCCCCTTGCGGGGTAATTGGATTTGAACATGGAGGCATTGTTCGCTCCAATATTCAGTTACCCATGTTTCCGTCCCCTTGCGGGGTAATTGGATTTGAACCTTGTTCGCTGGCAGTGACTGCGGGGCAACAACCTTGTTTTCGTCCCCTTGCGGGGTAATTGGATTTGAACACCCCAGACCCAAGCCCGACCAAAGGTCAAGGGCACGTTTCCGTCCCCTTGCGGGGTAATTGGATTTGAACGCTACGCATGAAGAGGGATTTGTCTCCATGAATTTACAGTTTCCGTCCCCTTGCGGGGTAATTGGATTTGAACCGATGGGATATGGGAGCAAGCTCGGATGGATATCTTGTTTCCGTCCCCTTGCGGGGTAATTGGATTTGAACTGTGGGAAGTACCGGTCCAAATCCGTACAGCAGACGGGTTTCCGTCCCCTTGCGGGGTAATTAGATTTGAACCTTACAGGGCAAAACGTTCAGAATGCCTTTCTAGTTTCCGTCCCCTTGCGGGGTAATTGTATTTGT
>JBCBTQ010000426.1:0-1727 GCA_039818605.1 Cyanobacteria bacterium J06639_14
ACCCCCACTTATGTCGCAAATCTAACAGCAATCGCAGTAAGCATTGAGAATCCTGTCCTCCAGAAACCGCGACTAATATGCGGCTAGCCTTCGGTAACAAGAGCTGAGAAGGCATCTGGGGATGGGGTATAGAGCGCGATCGCAGCGTTTGGTGGAGATGCGCTTGGAGCACCCCCCATCCCCTGGAAGCATTATCACTGAAAACATTCATGCTTACATCAAGCGCTTGCTTGCAGTCGGGAAAGCTCTGTTAGCAAAGACTGTAGGCGTCCGTCATGAGGCATCAGGCATCAGGAATCAGTCATCAGAAGTCACATAAATACTCCCACTTAGGAGCATTCAGTAAAGGCTTTATGTAGCTGCAACCTAAGTTGCGGGTTCATTGTTTCACCATAGAAATCCTGTTCTAAGATGTCATGACTAGATTGACGCCTCTATCAGCTTGCTTTTTTGGTTCATGAACCCGGAATCCACATTGCCTACACCCGTAACAGAACTTCCCATTCCTGAGGTCGATCCTAACCTACAGGTACGCTTCAAAAGTCAGGGGGGGAAATTGCTGCTCCTTCTCCCGCCGGACGAAGAAGGAGACTTAGCCGCAATTCCCTGGACTGAGCTATGGGAACAGCTCAAGCACCGTTTAGCAGCCGGTGATCGCTTTTGGCAGGCAGGCACCACGGTTCATCTAATTACCCGCGATCGCTTATTGGATACCCGTCAGCTCCAAGCCATTGCCAAGGCCCTAGCGGATGTTGATCTCCATCTCAAGCGCGTTCACACAACGCGGCGTCAGACGGCTGTGGCCGCGGCCACTGTAGGCTATTCTGTCGAACAACAAACCCCCGTCACGCACCTGAAACAAACCTCTGAGACCGCTGGTAAACCCCTGGATGACCCCCTGTATATGGAAGGGACGATTCGCTCTGGTATGGAAATTCGTCATGCCGGTACGGTCGTGGTCTTAGGAGATATCAATCCGGGTGGTAGCGTTGTTGCCGAGGGCGATATTTTCGTTTGGGGACGCCTGAAAGGACTTGCCCATGCTGGCTCTAAAGGCAACACCGATTGCCGCATCATGGCTCTGCGCATGGAACCAACTCAGCTCAGAATTGCCGAAAAAGTTGCCCGCCCCCCGGAAACTCCCCCCAATGAATATCTGCCTGAAGTGGCTTACATCGGTGATGGTGGTATTCGCATTGCCCTAGCTAAGGATTTTTCCCGCTGGGCAATGCGAAATCAAGGGGTTAGGGGTAGAGATTTAGAAGGGTAGAAGGGTGGAAGGTGAAGCGTGATGGGGGGGAGACCGTAGGGGGCGGTTCAGCTCAGCATTCTGTGGGTGAATGCGATCGCTTTCACGCCAAACTGTCTTCGGCGGTTTCCTCTCAACGATCAACCATTAACCCGCAACGAGCATTAACTACAGCGTAAGTTAAGTTTCTGGCCGTTTGCGATAGAGGCTTGATCCCCCCAATCCCTCCTTGCGCAGTGGGGCATTCCCATCCAGGTTCTCTATAGCTCCTTTCTAAGGGGGCGGCGACAGTGGGGGATCAAGCTGCCACGGCTGAGATGCAAGAATAAATTTGATTTACAGAGTATTAACCCGCAACGGACGCAAAATCCCCCTTAACGCCCCCCCGTCAACCCGTAACAAATAACAAATAACCAACAACTAGCTGGCAATTTCTGAATCAAAACTGCCAGGTTGAGGCATAATCAAGCACATCACG
>JBCBTQ010000427.1:0-1703 GCA_039818605.1 Cyanobacteria bacterium J06639_14
TTTTTTTTTTTTTTTTTTTTTTTTTTTTTTTTTTTTTTTTTTTTTTTTTTTTTTTTTTTTTTTTTTTTTTTTTTTTTGTTTTTTTTTTTTTTTTGTTTTTTTTTTTTTTTTTTTTTTTTTGTTTTTTTTTTTTTTTTTTTTTGTTTTTTTTGTTAGTCCAGCCTGAGGTACTGAATCACAACACCGAAACGGTCCCTCGCCTCTATCGACGCGTGCGTCCCCAAGCCAACTATCAGCAATCGCTTGAACTCTTGCATCGGACCCGTGAACTGGCTCCCTGGATTTACACCAAGTCAGGCATCATGGTGGGCTTAGGCGAAACGGATGAAGAAGTTCGTCAGGTCATGGCCGATCTAAGGACAGTAAACTGCGACATCTTGACCATTGGCCAATATTTGCAGCCCAGCTCTAAGCATTTAGAACTACAACAGTTTGTCACACCAGAGCAATTCGACGCATGGCGAATTGCTGGCGAAGCTATGGGATTTCTTCAGGTCGTGTCTTCGCCCCTCACTCGGAGTTCCTACCACGCCGAACAGGTACAATCCTTGATGAAACAATATCCTCGAATGGCCCCTGGCTAATAGCATGGCCATTTTGGTTATCGATTTGGTAGACCTTATCAAAGTTGTTGAAGTTGAGTGCCCGTCTGCCGTCACGAGTCCAGCCTAAGACGTCCTTGAAGCGGTAGTTCCAGAGAATTTCGTCCGGGACAAATGAATGACGGGCATGGATTGTTTGGGAAATCGTTTCATCCAGTCCCGTAATAATCACAATAATTTCGGCATGAGCATGCCGCAGCGATTCAGGCGTTTCCCCATAGAGGGGACTGCTTTCATCGATGGGATGCATGGCTGTCCAGGTGAGCGCAAATAACGGGGTATGTGACCGGATAAGCTCCAAATCATAAAAGCGGCGGAAGAGTTCGCCCTCCTCTGTCACCTCGTCGCGAACCAGGGTGACCCAAATTTGGGCCTCCAAGATCCGGTTGCGACGCTTGTTGGCGGTTCGAAACATCAGACAGGGGAGGTCATTAAAAGGTGCCACTACGGCATAGTGACTAAAGAAAATCCGAGCTGTCGGAATTGAAAATCGGGCAAAAATCATCCCGGTTGCCATCGCAATAAATAGCAACCCCACAAAGGCCTCAATAACAACCAGCAAGTTAGCGTAGTCTGTTTGGGGATACATGGCCCCGTAGCCAATTGATGCCATCGTCTGCACGCTGAAGAAGAAAGCATCTAAAAATGAATTGGGATTGGCATTGGCGATCGCATCTTCCCCCATCAGATAGGCGATCGCAAAAGCTCCATTCACTAAGAAGTACACGGCCATCAGCAGCCCTACAAATCCCGGCCAGGAAATTGTCAGCAGCAGATGGTATAAGTCGCGCCAAGGGGTATGAGGATCACCCAGACGAACAATGTCGGGGAGTTCGCCATCGCGTTTGACAATACGCTGAGGGGAAGGGCGGGAACTTTTAGAAATCATGCACCTCTCCTAATCAAAACTTCTGGCTAGCAAGCAGTCACACCCTTAGGCGTCCGCTTAAGATGAATCCGGCGCTGCTCGAAGTACAGCGTCGGACCCCGTCGATATATTGGAAC
The DNA here is from genome assembly GCA_039818605.1 of Cyanobacteria bacterium J06639_14. Classification (GTDB taxonomy): domain Bacteria; phylum Cyanobacteriota; class Cyanobacteriia; order Phormidesmidales; family Phormidesmidaceae; genus SIO1E4. Next base: position 1,608 of record JBCBTQ010000427.1, read on the forward strand.
CTATTGAGGGATGCAATACTACGGCATCCTACCGAGTAGTTACGTTCCCGAATGCCCGGGCAAGTCGTCATGCAAGCTCACTTTGCCTATCCTAAC
>JBCBTQ010000428.1:0-1551 GCA_039818605.1 Cyanobacteria bacterium J06639_14
TTTCTTAAGGGGGCGGCGACAGCGGGGGATCAAGTCGTTACTGCTGAGGTGCGACAAGAAATTAAATTTACAGAGTATTAAGGGGATCTCTGAGAAAGAAATCACCTGAAAAGTTGGCTTTTGTAGGCTGGGTTGAACGAAGTAAAACCCAGCAGCATAGCAATTCTGGAAGTGTTGGGTCGCGTGCCTCGACGCCAACCTACGACGGTATATTCATTGCGAGAAATCCCCTAAGTAGTGGAATGCTCCAAAGCAAGATCAGAGGATTCAATAGGTTGCTGTTGGCTGGACTTGGGCTTGCGTCGTTTCAGCAGCAGGTAGGCAGCGGGCGTAAAGTACAACGCCAAGATAGGTGAACCACCGATTCCCCCTGCGATCGCAATTGCTAGCGGCTGCCAGAAAGGATCACCATCCGCAAGCAACGGAACAAAGCCCACCATCGTCGTAATAGTCGTTGTCAAAACATGGCGCGTGGCCTTGACGACAACCGCTTGCACCGCTCTCGGATCACCCTCCTTGGCCTGCGGATCCTCATTAAATGCCGAGAGCACAATAATGGCACCATTAATGGCGATACCGACCAATCCCATCGTGCCGACGATCGCCATAAACCCGAGCAGTGATCCAAACGCCTTCAGAGAAAACAGCGCCATCCCAACCGAGCCAATGGCAACGACCGCGATAATACCTGCTTGCCGAAATGAGCCCAGTGATAGGACTAATGCCGTCAGCATCACCAGCAACAATAACGGCACATACAGCACCAGATTACCAACCGCAGAATTACGCTCTTCAAATTCACCGCCAAATTCATACCGATAGCCGGGTGGCAGCTCAAAATTGGCAGCTTCCAGTTTCTCTTGCAGGGCCTTAAGCACAGTATCCGGCAGGACCCCAGCGGTAATGTAAGCCTGCACAGTGTTGACCCGTTGCTCATCGCGGCGGGCAATGTTGGCATTCTCGGCGAGAAGCTCAAACTCACCCAGCGCCGATGTCGGTCGGAAGGCACGATCCTGACCTTGATCAGGACGCAGATCAAGGGAAGCCAGTTGGTCGAGGCTAGCGCGATCGGGGTTTGTCAGTCGTACTCGCACCGGCAGATTTTCAGTGGATTCCAGAATTGCTCCGCCGGTCACCCCTTCTGAGTAAGCTTCAAGCTGTTGAGCGAGTTCGGTATTGTTTAAACCAGCCCGACGGACTTGCTCGTTATCCACCGTTAGCCCTAGTTTGGGACGTCCTTCTGTGAGGTCGTCGCGGACATGAACAACATCGGGAATGGTGGTTGCCATTTCTCGGACTTCAACGCCAAGACGTCGCAGAGTGTCAATATCAGGACCGTAGATGCGCATTTCCACGGGCGCATCGTAGGGAGGACCTTGTTGGAGTTGTTGTACAATCACCCGTGCTGCCGGAAACAAGGGATCTAACTCTGCTTGCAGTTCGTGGACAAGACCTTCCACGTTCTGCTCTGATTTGAGTTGCACCATCGCCTGAGCATATTGGGCCTGGTTTTCCCGGTTGCCCGTAAGGTTGTAATAGAACTTGGGGGCA
>JBCBTQ010000429.1:0-1510 GCA_039818605.1 Cyanobacteria bacterium J06639_14
TGGTATCCACCCAGGAAATTAGGAGCCTGAATCAGCACAGAAATTTGAGCAAAAGCTTGGAAGAGTAGAAACCCCGTACTCAACACACCTCCCAAAAGTAACCTTCGATTCATCATGTGTCTCCTGGCACTGAAAAGAGTTTTCTACTTGCAGTGAGGTCTGCTGGTTCTGTCATCCTACATTCGGTTTACTCACCCCTAATTGAGCGACGCGACATGTCGCGTCGCTACAGGTATCACCTATTTCTCATCATGGGGGTTAGCCATTCGGATTCGGGATCCATTCAGCTCAGGCGGCTGCTGAGGCGACGCTTCAGGGCGGAACCCGTACCCACCGTAGCCAGCGTCAGCAAACTCAAGAGCATCGAAGGTTCGGGCACGGCTGCCGTGTCAGAGACGGCTGTAAACGCTACCGATTGCAGGTCGGCGCACTGGAAGCCATCGGGATTATCGGGCGTGGCACATCCCCCATTGAAGGTGGTGAGCTGTTGTTCCAATAGATCGGGATTGTCGCTGGCGGGTCCATGCCAACGGACAATCGTATGCACCTCAGTGCCAAAGGGGTCTTGCAAACCATCGCCAAAGAGTACCTGATCGTATTTATCAGGAAGCTCGCCCAGCCCTACACTCGCTTCAAAGTTGCCAATGCCATCCGCCTCGACGATATCGCCGGAGGCCCAGAAAACGGAAGGGCTAACGGCTTCATTCTCCAGATCATCCACGCCACAACCATCGATACAGTTCTCAGGGAGATCAAAGAACACCCACCACATCGTATAGGCCCCTGCGGGTAATTCACGGGTATGGAAAGTGGTTTCAATGGCGTCTGAGAGGCGAAATAAGCTCGCGGTGGCATCGGGAATCAAGGCCCCCGACTCAAAATCAGCCGGTTGGCCGTTTTGTAGCACGGCGGCTTCTGCTGGTGCAGCGAAGGGGAGTATGCCTAAGAGAACAGTGGCAATGAGCGTCTTCATCATGGTTATTTCTCCGGTTTGAATTTCAGGTTTTCACGGAAATCTTGCAGCTTTGTCTTGCTTCACTGCTGTTTCAGCAATAGAGCGATCGCAAAAGGCGTGATCGTGAACTTTGGAAGATTTCTGAGAAAGAAATGACCGATCGCAGTTTGGAGTCCCGTATCTCGACACCCACCGACGGCGATATATTTCTGTCAGAAAATCACCTTATTTAGACGTTTGGTTTGCAGTTATAGAATGTTTACCTGCCCATACATGAAGTAAGAGATGCCATGGGAAGATTCGGCGCTACTACTTATACGGCTGTCCGTTTCAAGTGGATGCAAATTCTCAATTTTTCGATTCAAAAAACAACAAATTAGGCACCCTCAAAACTACGACTAATCACATCTGATGACTGCAACAATACAGGGCTTCACTTTTGTGAACTCTGGATATTCATTCTTTGATAGATAAAATATTAACCACATTAGAGGATTAAGCAGCTAAGATGGATTTCCTGCCACTTCTACTAATGATCAGTTGGGAATATCCAGG
>JBCBTQ010000430.1:0-1488 GCA_039818605.1 Cyanobacteria bacterium J06639_14
TGGCTCCTAGCTCCTGACTCCTGACTCCTGGCTCCTAGCTCCTGACTCCTGACTCCTGACTCCTGGCTAACCACATAGCCAACCAGCTGTTGCCCCGCCGACTCACCCTCCCGCAGCACCACAACCGCTTGAGCGACATCAGGATGTTGGGCCAGAACGGTCTCAATTTCACCCAGTTCGATACGGAAGCCCCGGAGTTTGACTTGGTAATCGAGACGACCGAGGTATTGCAGGTTGCCGTCTTCCAGGTAGCGAACCAGGTCGCCAGTCTTATAAAGACGTTCTTCGTTCTTCGTTCTTCGTTGTTGATTTAGCTCAGGAACCGGGTTTCTTTTATCGGGTAATTGAGGACTGGAGCTTGGCCACGAGAAACCCGGTTCCTCGCTGAGCACCTGTCCCTTGATGAAGCGATCGCCCGTCAAATCCTCCCGCTGCCAATACCCCGGACTCAGACCCAGGCCACCGATATGAAGTTCGCCGGGAACGCCGACGGGAACGGGACGCTGTTGCGAATCGAGAACCTGGAACTGGGTGTTAGCGATCGGTTTACCGATGGGGACGATGCCATCTTGTAAAGTGGATGCTTCGATTCTCAGAGCGGCTGACCAGATGGTAGTTTCGGTGGGGCCGTAGAGGTTCCAGAGTTCGGTACCGCAGTTGAGGAGCGTCTGAGCCAGGGCAATATCCAGGGCTTCGCCGCCGCAGAGGAGTTTGAGATTGGCTTTGCCCTGCCAACCACTTTCCAGCAGCAGTCGCCAGGTGGCAGGGGTGGCCTGCATCAGAGTGACATCGTGCTGAGTGAGTTGAGCCGCCAACTGCTGCGGGTCGCGGACAGCTTCCTGGCTCGCGACCACAAGGGTGCCGCCAACAGTGAGGGGCAAGAACAATTCAAGGGCCGCAATATCAAAGGCAGGAGTCGTGACCGCCAGCAGCGTATCCTGAGCCGTCATACCAGGAACCTGAGCCATGGAGGTGAGCAGGTTCGTCAGGCTGTGGTGGCAGATGGGAACGCCTTTAGGAGAGCCGGTGGAGCCGGAGGTATAGATGAGGTAGGCGAGGGTGGATGGGTGGATGGGTGGATGGGTGGATGGGTAGATGGGTATGCGATCACCATCGGATCGCCCATCCCCATCGCCCTGTAGAGACGCGATACATCGCGTCTCCTCCGACGTCATTGTGCGATCAACCGATCGCCCACCAACATCCCCCAAATCCAATACCCGCACCGTCGGGTGGGCATTGCCCAGCATGGCCTGATCGGCATTCGTCGCAATCAACAACGACACCGCCGCATCCGTCAAAATAAAGCGCAGCCGTTCAGCCGGATAGGAAGGGTCGAGGGGAATGTAGGTACCGCCGACCTTCAGAATCGCCAACAGCGCGATCACCAGCTCAGCCGATCGCGCTCATTTGCCAAGCCACCTCGCTCACCTATCGCGAACTCGATAATCGGGTGAATCAGCTGGCCCATTACTTGAGCGAGCAAGG
>JBCBTQ010000431.1:0-1448 GCA_039818605.1 Cyanobacteria bacterium J06639_14
AGCGGCTGGAACCCCTCCGCCTACGGCACCTCCCCTTGGTAAGGGGAGGACGGGAAACGTGACTGTACTTGAGATTCAGCAACTTGTGGCTAATGGACAGCTTTGCTCAAGGGGGATCAAGCCACCGCCGCCAAAAATAGAAAACTTTGTTTACACCATACTCAGTTCACGCCGAAGTCCGAAATTATCCATCCAAACTCGCCCATGGGTGAAGCACCGCAACCTGTTAGTGAAACCAGGAGAATTCCCATGATTGCAACTTTACCGCAAACAACTCAACCGCTATTGAGCGATGACCTGTTGCAGCGCTGTGCCCAACGGGCTGCCATGTACGATCGCGAAAATCGCTTCTGCCAAGAAGACTTTGATGAGTTAAAAGCCGCTGGTTACCTTCGCTTAACTGTTCCACCAGAATTTGGGGGCAAAGGGTTAACCCTCGCTGAGATGTCGCGAGAAACACGACGCTTAGCCTACCATGCACCAGCAACGGCAGTGTGTCTCAACATGCATCACTATTGGGTCGGTCTAGCGGCAGACTTATACCGGGCCGGGGACGATTCCACCAACTGGATTTTGGAGCAGGCGGGTCAGGGCAAGGTCTTCGCTGCGGGCCATGCCGAAACGGGCAATGATTTACCGTTGCTTTATTCCAGCACGAAAGCCGAACGGGTCGAAGGGGGTTATCGGTTTTACGGACGTAAATCCTTTGGGAGTTTGACCCCGGTGTGGGATTGGTTGGGCATTCATGGGATGGATACCAGCGACCCCGCAAATCCTCAGGTCGTGCATGCCTTCATGCCCCGCTCTACCTCGGGCTACCACATTAAAGAAACCTGGGATGTTTTGGGTATGCGGGCCAGTCGCAGTGATGACACGATTTTAGACAATGTCTTTGTGCCCGATAAATACATTTCCAGAGTGGTGCCAGCCGGGTTTGGAGGAGCCGACCTTTTTATCCTGTGCATTTTTGCCTGGGCCTTAGTGGGGTTTGCCAATGTGTATTATGCGATCGCCCAACGAGCGATCGATTTAACCCTAGAAGCCATGCCTCGGAAAACATCTCTGGTCATGTCTCACCCCATGTCCCACCATCCAGAGATACAACACGGAATTGCGGAAATGGTTCTGGCCTTAGAAACAATTGGGCCACAAATTGAAAGCATTGCCGAAGACTGGTCAACAGGTATTGACCACGGTACTGCCTGGCCAGCAAAACTAGTTGCAGCCAAATATCACGCGGTCGAAAGTGCCTGGAAAATTGTAGATCGAGCCCTCGATCTCTCAGGTGGATTTGGCATGTTCAAGAAGAGTGAATTAGAACGACTCTTCCGCGATGCCCGAGCTGGAAGATTCCATCCTGCCAACGCTGCTTTAACCCATGAGATTGTCGCCAAGCATGCCTTGGGTCTCAATCCTGATGACCAGCCTCGCTGGGGATAAAATCCCCT
>JBCBTQ010000432.1:0-1439 GCA_039818605.1 Cyanobacteria bacterium J06639_14
GCCCGTGCAAACGCACGGGGCCTAGCCACAGGTCTATAACACCTCTTTGTAGAGGTAAGTTGTGATGCGATCGGGAGTCCCATCACCGTATTGGTCATAGACGCTTTGCGTCACATTGCCGTTGGCATCGTATTCATAGATGTAGATGGACTCCGGCATCCCATCCCCATTTTCGTCAAAGGACTCCTGGGTCACATTGCCATTGGCATCGTAGACAAAGGTGTGGGTGGAATCCAATGCACCATCGCCATCATAGTCATAGGATGACTGGGTCTGATTGTTGTTGGCATCGTAGACGAAGGTGTTAATGGCATCCGGTTGACCATCGCCGTCGTGGTCAACGACCTCTTGGGTCACATTGCCGCTGGCATCGTATTCATAGTTAATAGTGTGCTTTGCCGTATCGTCGTCACGGTGGTTGTTAACGACGCGTTGAGTCACATTACCGTTGGCATCGTGTTCATAAGTTTCGATGCTATCGGGGGTACCGTCACCATTTTCGTCAAAGGTGTTTTGGGTTTGATTGCCATTGGCATCGTATTTATAGGTGTGAATACTATCGGCGATGCCATCCCCGTCTTGGTCATGGAGGCGTTGTGTCACATTGCCATTGGCGTCGTATTCAGAGGTCGTAATATTCTCTGGCGTGCCATCGCCATCGTAATCATAGGCTCTTTGAATTACATTGCCATTGGCATCGTATTCAATGGTTTCAATACTGTCGGCTGTACCATCACCCCCTGTGTCATAGACGCTTTTCGTCTGATTGCCATTGGCATCATATTCATTGGTGTAGACACTATCAGCCGTACCATCCCCGTCGTGGTCATAGACGCTTTGAATCGTATTGCCATTGGCGTCATATTCAAAAGTTTCAATACTGTCAGCCGTACCATCGCCATCGTAATCAGAGACGCTTTGAATCGTATTGCCTTTAGCATCATATGCATAGGTTTGGATACCATCGACCGTACCGTCACCACCCATGTCAAAGGTGCTTTGAGCCACATTGCCATTGGCATCATATTCAGTGGTGTAAATGCTATCGGCTCTGCCATCGCCATCAGAATCGTAGACGCTTTGAATCACGTTGCCGTTGGCATCATATTCATTAATTTCGATACTATCAGCTGCGCCGTCGCCATCAGAATCATAGGTAGTTCGAAGCAAATTGCCGTTGGCATCATATTCAGAGGTGTAGATACTATCGGCGGTGCCATCGCCATCAGAATCGTAGACAGTTTGGGTTACATTGCCGTTGGCATCGTAGGTCAAGAGGGTGGTACTATTCGCTGTGCCGTCCCCCCCCGTGTCATAGGTGGTTTGGGTCACATTGCCATTGGCATCATAGGCAATGGTTTCGATGTTATCGATCACGCCATCCCCATTGCTGTCATAGGTGGTTTGAGTCACATTGCCATTGGCATCGTATTCGTAGG
>JBCBTQ010000433.1:0-1319 GCA_039818605.1 Cyanobacteria bacterium J06639_14
CTTAAAGGGTGACAACGAGCTAGGAAGCCTGTTGTATAAGCGATAGAGCCTCAAACCCGCGCTGGAAATACCGGCGTTTATGGGGCTTGAGAGCCATCAATTGGAGTGCTAACTCGCCCCATAATTCCATCGCATACATCCATTTTTGGCCATAGAGTCCGAGGCTAAACTCACTCTGAGGCGACACCTTATCTTGGTGTTTTTCGATACGTCCAACATAAACATCCACCCTGAGTTTCTTCAGCCATTGCCCCTGGATGGTCGCGAAGCTATAGGCCAAGGTAATCAACAACATCAAAGCTAAAAACCGAGTTTCATTGACTTTGGTAGCTTCTAAGTGATACCCACTGGTTTTGTAATCCTTAAACATCTGTTCAATGCCCCACCGACAACAATATACCGCCAAGGTTGATTGCAAATCAGTCAGATTGGTCAAAATATACCAAGGGTCTTTAGGCCCCTTTTTTCGATATTTTCGCTTCCAATAAACCGCTAAGTTAAAGGGGCCAAGCCCATCTCCCTTATTACATAAGATGGCTTGATAAAAATGAGACATTCCGGGCTGAAATCCCAAGCTTTTCAGTTCTTGATAAGAGGCCTCAGCAGGGGCCTTAAAATGAAGGTCTTTTTTCTGCCGTAAGGCAAAAGAGATGTCTTTACTATCCAGCCAGTCAGCTAGTTTTGGGCTATGGAACTCCCGGTCTCCCAGCACTAACACCGGGTGCTGCTTAAAGAGTGGTAGCACCGCTTTTAACAACCGCTTTTGAGTTTTTAAGTTACTGTTACCCATTTTGTTTAAGACTTCCCAATAGAGGGGTAAGGCATGGGTTCCCCATACCAAAGTGACCATGAAAATATTCCGTCCCTGCCACTGGGTTCGATCCATCGCAATGAGCCAATATCCATATTTTTGGTGCTTCAGCTTTTTAAGATGACGTCGTTGCTGTCGATTTAATCGATGGCCTGTAACCTCTTGTCTAAGCCAAAATTTGAGCACCGGAAACCACAGCAATTTCAAATGTAGTTGCGGCAGCGCTAAAAAGCGTTGGAGATTGCGTTTACGACTTCGTTGCTGAATCGCTTGGGGAAAAACACTGGCTAACTCAGAGAGTTTGACTTGTCGATGGGCTTGTATCAATAGCAACAACAGTTGTAGCGTCAGACATTGCTTTTCACTGAGATGAGCTCGGAGGGTGGTTTGGTAAAATGCAGGTAACATTGATTTTGATTTGGGGGCAGAATTGTCCCTATTTTTTTGCTTTTTTATTTTCTCAAACCATTGCTACATATAGCCTGAAGGTAGGTTGTCACCCTTTAAG
>JBCBTQ010000434.1:0-1311 GCA_039818605.1 Cyanobacteria bacterium J06639_14
GGATCTCGATCGGCGGTTCGGCATCGGGAGCGTTAGCGACCGGCTCTGTTTGAGCGTCAGCGAAATCAGATTGAAGGAAAAAACTCTTTTCTCTGTCTGTACTCTCTGAAGACGTAGTCTCTGGAGTAGTCTCTGCGTGATCTAACGGCCCATTGGTCAGTTGCGTAAATGCCGGTTGGGCAGTTACTACGCCCCTGGCAAAGTCTTGATCGGACTTTCCAGTAAACGCCCCTGGGGCAGTTACTGAATGTTCTGTAAATGCCCCTGGGTCAGTTACTACTCCACGGGTAAAGTCTCGATCAGACTTTCCAGTAACTGCCCGTTGGTCACTTACCGAATTGCCTGGAAACTCCCGTTGGTCACTTACCGTAACAGCTCCTTGATTGGCCAGGATTGCGATCGCCTCATCCAGCAATGTGTGATTGCGGTAGTACCACGTCTGACCGGTGACTCGATTGTGATAACTGCAATAAAACAACCCGCCAAACTTGTCAGTTGCTCGGTCATACTCACCCTTGGACTTGTAGGCCATCCCGATGGCCTTAAAAGCCGTCCTAAATTCTTTTGCACTGAATCCCAGCTCCTCCGACCAGCTATCTCCGGCTTTGTAGCCAGGGCGATGGCACGGCTCCAGAAACTTGTGGAAGCCTTCTGGTTTCTTGCTGAACCAATAGTCCAACTGGGTCAATAAAATTGCGGATGTCGCGCTCCCAGCAAGCTTCCGGAGTTCCTTATGGTAAGGAATGGGACGCGCAAATATGGCTAACGTTCGATTCATACTGCCACCTCTTAATCGGTGATATTTCTGCTAATTGAAAGAGAAGGTGCTCTCAGACCGCCCACCAACGCCTGAATCGGCTCAGGGGAAAGCTCAAGCCCTTCGTTGAACACGCGGCGATCGCGCAATCGGACTTCACTCATCACGCTCACTCGCTTTCTGAATTTCTAGATACCGGGCCTTAATCCAGAATTGGTTGGCGGCTGGACTGGCACCGGGGAACCGAATTAGATACTTCTTCTCCAGGCCAGCCACGCTAACTTCGCTGACGATTTCTCCGGTTTTACCGACCTGATGCTTAAGGGCAGCTCTCATGGCGTGGTGGACCTTTAAGAATCTGGCTTTACGCATCGTGAGCCCCCAAAAGCCAGCCCGTCTCCAGCTCATCGAGCGATCGCCCCATCCGAACTTGCATCGCGCAGGCTTCCAACGCTGAATAGGTTATGTCGCTCTCAATACTGGCCCGCATTGAGAGCTGGCTCAACAGGTAAGCAACCACCTGGTCTTGTTGTTCGAGTGGAAGGTCACCGAAG
>JBCBTQ010000435.1:0-494 GCA_039818605.1 Cyanobacteria bacterium J06639_14
TGCATCAGTTGAATTACACGCTTGAAAACGCAAGCACATTTTTCTTTCTCGAATGAATCAGCCCTACCCGAAAGGGGAGGGCCGGTGAGGTGTCAAGCATGGTATTGGGAGTTGGATTCCCTGCCAAAGGCTGATGATACAAACGCCTCTAGCTTTATTGGAATTCAGTCCTGAAGCGGGATGTAGATACTGTTTAGAGCACTTGACGACCAGTGCTCTAAACAGTATCTACAAAGATGTCAATAGGCGATTGGGGATGGCAAAACGGTTGCCGATGGGTGCTTGAGGCTAACAGTTTGGGCAGCTACGGATGTCTTCAGCGATACCGGGATCCTTGAGGACGAGCTTGCGCCCTTGAAGCACATAGTTTTCACCCACATAGCCGGTGCGATCGAACAAAACCTGGTGAATGTGGCGGTCTAACTCAACGGGGTCTTGAATGCGCGATCGATAGTAGTCTTTAATCTCACGCTCGATTCCTAAATCGCTCATTT
>JBCBTQ010000435.1:504-1251 GCA_039818605.1 Cyanobacteria bacterium J06639_14
GCAAGGCAGTGCCTGCCCCGCTCAACAATGCTGAACGCGCGGTGTCGTCTTGCCAAACCTTCAGTAATACTCGGTAAGGTACGCCTCCCAGCGTAACCACCCCGGCACTAAACAACAGTACCCAGATGCCAATGGCGGATAGGACGCCTCCGGTTGCCAGCAAGATAATGCGGGCCATTTTTTTCCGGGACTGCCGTTGGGCTTGGATAGACTGCAACGAATACATAGCGAATAGTAATTGGCGATTTTGGATTTTGGATTTTGGATTGAGGAATGCCTGTATGGCAATGGGGGCAGTCTTGATATTTGTAGCTGCTAAAGAACGAAGCTATCAGGACTTAAGCCGTTGAATCCGATTTAGGCCCCCTAATACCAATTCGCGATTTTGGATTTTCGATTTGGGATTGGAGAATGTAGATATCACACTACTTTCAGCCTAAATATCTGTAGCTCTTACCCGGATAATCGGTATACCTCCCAAATTGGGGGAAATCGGATTCAACATCCCTCCGATTTGGGGGACATAGGGGGCGTTTGCGTAAGTTCCATACAAAAACCGTACATATCTGGCTACATCCAGATCACCGGTTTTTCCCTAAGGCAAAACTCCGGTTTTTAAATCGGGTGGGGTTTAATACCGATTCGGTAAGCAAGCGCTACACATTTTGACTAGGGCGCACAGCCGTGTGTTCCTACCGATTTGTGATGTGTAGCGATGATTCGTAGCAAGGGTATTGCAACTAAATG
>JBCBTQ010000436.1:0-1237 GCA_039818605.1 Cyanobacteria bacterium J06639_14
TCCGTCCCCTTGCGGGGTAGTGGGTAGCTGAACTGGCTTCCTACTGTCTATCGTATCCGGTGACATCGCCGTGTTTCCGTCCCCTTGCGGGGTAGTGGGTAGCTGAACCCGGGCGGTAACAAAAACAAGGGAGTGCCTTTAACGTTTCCGTCCCCTTTCGGGGTAATGAGTAGCTGAACCGGGCGACGCATCATACACAAAGATTGTGGACGTGGAGTTTCCGTCCCCTTTCGGGGTAATGGGTAGCTGAACCAGGGGCTTGTCTCATAGTACCGCCTTCGGTGCTTGTTTCCGTCCCCTTTCGGGGTAATGGGTAGCTGAACACGAGGTATGCAAGAACGAAGCGAGCGCAAAAAAGTTTCCGTCCCCTTTCGGGGTAATGGGTCGCTGAACCGGACCCGGCGTGGTGATCTCTAGTACCACCCCTGTGTTTCCGTCCCCTTGCGGGGTAATGGGTAGCTGAACTCCGGCAAGCTTTGTACCCCCCGCGCAGCGATAGTTGTTTCCGTCCCCTTTCGGGGTAATGGGTCGCTGAACACCCTGAATTGACCTCCTTTGATGAAACATTCCTAGTTTCCGTCCCCTTTCGGGGTAATGGGTCGCTGAACTTTCGCAAACACAACCTTGGTTGTGGCGCAGAGCACGGGTTTCCGTCCCCTTTCGGGGTAATGGGTAGCTGAACTTGACTAAAAACTGCACGCACAAAAACAGCTCTTTAAGTTTCCGTCCCCTTTCGGGGTAATGGATAGCTGAACTTGCTTTCTAGCTGAGGATTTTACCTTGAAACTCTCGGTTTCCGTCCCCTTTCGGGGTAATGGATAGCTGAACGGTGGATCCACGGTTCCGGCAACCACCCCCCCTGTTTCCGTCCCCTTTCGGGGTAATGGATAGCTGAACAAGTCAATGTAGAAATTCTCGAACTCGCTGTTGAGGTTTCCGTCCCCTTTCGGGGTAGTGGATAGCTGAACCCCCTCGATCTAGAGACCTTATGGGGCCAGGCTTTCAACACCTCAAATCTGAGGGGGTCAGCATCCGGAGGAAATAAATGAGAATTCCTGTCAATAGACCCCCTTCAACATGGGCTGAAACCCTTGCACGGAAAGCAATCTGAGGGGGTCAACGAAGCTATGCGGTTTTCAAGGATCGATCGACCCCCTCAGAAATGGGAGCCTTGGCCAGCATTCTAGCCCACCTATCCGCTTTCCGGGGCATATCCAAAGATTTTGTCTATTTTTGT
>JBCBTQ010000437.1:0-1196 GCA_039818605.1 Cyanobacteria bacterium J06639_14
GGAGCTAGAGGGGGTTAGGCAACCGCGAACGCTAGTTTTCAGTACTTGTGTGTACACCGTAGCCTTGCGGGGAGATGGGGCTTTGCGACATACGCAGGGCTCGTTTAGGGCATGAAGGCTATGGGTTTCCGTCCCCTTGCGGGGAGATGGGGCTTTGCGACCAATCCTGCAGATGATGGCAGATGAAATTGCTACTAGTTTCCGTCCCCTTGCGGGGAGATGGGGCTTTGCGACCTACACAGGGCCAGTTGTAAAGGGGTTTGTCGGGTTTCCGCCCCCTTGCGGGGAGATGGGGCTTTGCGACCCGAGAGCCGTCTGCTGGTTCCGGGGCAATTGCAACGTTTCCGTCCCCTTGCGGGGAGATGGGGCTTTGCGACGGCGAGAACTAGCCATGAGACTGCAGATGATGAAGTTTCCGTCCCCTTGCGGGGAGATTGGGCTTTGCGACGCGTTTTTGCAAACGAGAGGAATTACGATCGCTACGCGTTTCCGTCCCCTTGCGGGGAGATGGGTCTTTGCGACCCGCTGGGGGCACCTACAAGGTGCTCCTTACAATGATTCGTTTCCGTCCCCTTGCGGGGAGATGGGTCTTTGCGACTTTGAGGAATCAAATGAAAGCGTATAAAGAGTTGTTTCCGTCCCCTTGCGGGGAGATGGGTCTTTGCGACGGTGGACCCCTTGGTTTCTCGTGATGAAGCGATCGGTTTCCGTCCCCTTGCGGGGAGATGGGTCTTTGCGACCCAAGATTGCGACATGATACTGCATTATTCCGATCGGTTTCCGTCCCCTTGCGGGGAGATTGGTCTTTGCGACATCGGGATACCTGGACTTATCCATTGGCATGAGTTTGTTTCCGTCCCCTTGCGGGGAGATGGGTCTTTGCGACCCCGGAGAGGTTGTGCAGTCTAAGTTCGGAGAAATGTTTCCGTCCCCTTGCGGGGAGATGGGTCTTTGCGACCCAGCATCAGATTGCCACCATCAGGAACACCAGTTTCCGTCCCCTTGCGGGGAGATGGGTCTTTGCGACACTGCATCATCTTCAAGGCCATGCTCAGCGATCGCGGGGTTTCCGTCCCCTTGCGGGGAGATGGGGCTTTGCGACCCAAGAACAGCGACGGCAATGAATTCGAACAAAAACGAGGTTTCCGTCCCCTTGCGGGGAGATGGGGCTTTGCGACTTATCAGTCCTACGAAAG
>JBCBTQ010000438.1:0-1192 GCA_039818605.1 Cyanobacteria bacterium J06639_14
CGGCAACGGCTGCGGCAGCTCCAGTATGACTATGGGGTAGGGCGGCTCTCGCTGGTGGATCTAGTTCAGCGTTTACAGAGTTGGGAGGCTCATTTGCTAAACGGAGACACTCAACATCTACGGCGTGACATCTTCAACCAATTAGTGTTTCATCCCCCACCGTTATCTGCAGAAGGGGAGAATCCAGGCAAAAAGGCGATAAAATTCTAATCAGCCGTAGGATGGGCAAAGGCCCAAAGGCCGTGCCCATAACGTTTCTGAATGATCGGTACGCGTTGAATTGTCTTGGTGGGGTATTGATGGGCACACTTCGTTTTGCCCATCCTACGAAGCTCCTGGATCCTTTCTTTCCTTTACAGTGCTTCCCATTCCCGCTACGCTGACTAACGGGTTAGGTCGGCAAACGCGGCGGTTCCTGGAACAACAATCCTAGGAATTGCCGGTCTGCCTCTCGCAACAACAACAATCCCGGCAACCGTAACAACAATATCGGTTTTCGAGTTGTGTGTCGTGCCCCTAGTACTCTTCGGTGCCAGAACTGGCAGATGGGAATCTGTCGGGCGTGCTTTGAGGAGTCCAGACCTGACCCAGTGATGTTGGTAACGGCATCCGAAAAGCAAAAGGGTCAGTGAGCTTGGTAGGGAAACCGAAGAGTTTGCTGACCTACCGCTTCAGGCGATCGCTATGAAACGATAGCCCGATCGGAACACGGGTCTCGTACCTCGACACCACCCGACGGCAGTGTATTATTTCATAGCGATCGCCTGAATTCCCCCTTCCCCCTTTCTGAATTCAAAATTCAAAACTCTCTTCCTTACTCCCCTCATCGCCGTACAGCCGCAAGATTTTGCGGCTCTCCCACCCTCCACCCTCTACCCTCTACCTCCACTCCTCCATGCCTCCCTTCACCGTTCTCAAATCACCCGCCACCACCCTTTGCTTTACCGAACCCCTAGAAAACTTAGGCGATGCAATCCCCCTGGATATGGTGCTCGTTAAGGGCGGCAGCTTTTTGATGGGGTCACCGAAAGATGAGCCGAATCGCGAACCCTCAGAAGGTCCTCAGCATCTGGTAACGGTCCCGGAGTTTTTCATGGGTCGCCATCCCGTAACGCAGGCCCAGTATGAAAGCCTCATGGGGGATAACCCAGCAACCGCATATGAGGCCGATCGGTTTGTAGCCCCCAATAAA
>JBCBTQ010000439.1:0-815 GCA_039818605.1 Cyanobacteria bacterium J06639_14
GTCATTTCCATAAAGAGGGGCGCTGGTATCATCATCATCGCCATCATTAATGGAACCGGCTGCTCCCTCCTGAACGAGTAAGTCAAAGTTATCGTTGCCATCGATGGAACCGTCGGATCTATTGATTAGTGTCACACTAGTGCCGCTAGGGGATTGCAGAGCAACCACCAGATCACCACGGAAGGTATGGTCTAGATTGAGACCAAGCGTGACATTTGTGATGGAGATATCATCTGTCACTTCAAAGGTTCTAGTAACCGAATTATTTTCGTCTAAAACCAAATCTGCTGGATCGTCATCGACGACGATAGTTTCCAGGACACCTGGGTAGGCAACGAGGGTAGCGGGGGAGAAGGGAGACGGGGAATTCGGAATTCGGAATTCCGAATTCGGAAAGGAGGTATCGATCAGATTAAATTCCCCATCGATACCTCGGAGGGGCAACGCAGCACAGTATGTATCGATGGCAGTATCCGCAACGCTGTTCACACAATGCGTCGCGCGTACGATTGCAGCCGGAGGGAAGATGGCATCTAATTGCCAATTGCCGCCGAGGGCAGCATTACCAATTTTGGTGGTAGAGGCGTGGATAGTAGCTCCAGTGAGGTGGTGGAGCTTGGTCAAAAATTCTTCTCCGGCGTCGCCAGAGGCAAGGTTACAAGCGTAGAAATGAATTCCGAATTCCGAATTCCGAATTCCGAATTCCGAATTTGGGATGCGGGAGAGGAGCGAAGCATTGGGGTTGAAAGCTTCGTGACTCTCTCTGAGATTGTTCACCCAATGCCTCGCCCGTACGAGATGGGGGGGAGATTTTA
>JBCBTQ010000439.1:825-1191 GCA_039818605.1 Cyanobacteria bacterium J06639_14
GCTGAGGTGGGTGTTGCCAAGGCGGATGCTGCCGGGGGTGGCATGGGCAACGATATGAATTCGGTATTCGGTATTCGCAAGACTCTGCGAGGAGGGCATAGCCCTACGGAATTCGGTATTTTGAAGTACTTGAGCAATCTGTTGGATGCCGTCTTGGTGGGCATCCAAAACATAAGCCTGGATACCAGGTTGGATCCCCGCTAAGAGCTGCGGATAATTTTCAATAGAAGGATCGATAAAGAGACAAGAAACGGCTTTGGAGCTGTGCTTAGTGCTTGGGATATGAGCGTTCATTGTTGTACTTGATAGGACATTGTGGAATGAGGGTGCAGCGATCGGTTGTGTTGTGATCTCGCCAATTTGCAG
>JBCBTQ010000440.1:0-1181 GCA_039818605.1 Cyanobacteria bacterium J06639_14
GGGTGCATCCCAGTCATGCAATGAGTAATAGTGCTTATTCCTAAATAAGCTCATCAGAGCTAGGGTTTGAGCAGTTTACCCGCACCGATCAGGCCCATGGATGCATCTAAGCAAGCTCGCTTCAAAGAACTTACCGAGGAATTGGCCGCACTGCTATACGAAGAGAGTGACCCCGAAAAGGTGAAGACTCTGGAAGGCATTGAGACGAGTATTCGTGCGCATTTGCTAGAGCGTGTCGGCCCCGAAATCGGCCATTTTTTATCTCGACAAGCAGCGGCACAACCCGGGGACGAGAACGCTCAATCACCAGCATCATCGGGCCGTTAAACATTACGGAACAGCAGGGGCAGCGCTTAGGTCTCAAGGCTCAGACTCGGTGGAGTCCCGCTTTGGAAAACTGCTGCCTGCTATTGAGCGCCAATGAATCGTATCAGCGCTCAGCCGAAGATATGGCGGTCTTGACGGGCATTCGAGTCTCCAAAAGCACTCAGCAGCGACTCGTTCATCGCCAAGACTGGGAGCCAGCGTCGATTGACCAGGGCATCAAGGAGATGAGTATTGACGGCGGCAAAGTCCGTCTGCGGACGCCGAAGGGGATGCCCAGTGAATGGCGGGATTATAAGGCGGTGAATCTCCATGAAGGCAGTATCGAGGCGTTTTACCGAGACAACTCGAGGCTGGTGGGGTGGGTGAACCAACAACCGCTGTCTAATCCGTTGGCATGTTTAGGCGATGGCCACGACGGGATCTGGAATCTCTTTGCCCAGATTGGCCCAGATATCCAACGATTGGAGATTTTGGATTGGTATCATCTGGTCGAGAATTTAGGGAAAGTCGGCGGGTCACAGCAGCGACTCGATGCCGTCGAAACTTGCTTGTGGAAAGGGGATATCGAGGGGGCTGTGAAACACTTCGATGATTGGCACCCTGAACGGGTTGAGCGCTTCATTGCTTATTTGCAGAAGCACCGACACCGTATTGTCAACTACAGCTACTATCAGGCAGAGGGCATTTCCATTGGCTCTGGAGAAGTGGAATCTGCTGTCAAGCAAATTGGACAGCGGGTGAAGATTTCAGGGGCTCAGTGGGAGAAAAGTAATGTGTCGCAAGTGCTGATGCAGCGATGTGCTTATCTCAACGGCTGCTTCTCAAGGTGAGTCTTGCAAGACTGGGATGCACTC
>JBCBTQ010000441.1:0-1107 GCA_039818605.1 Cyanobacteria bacterium J06639_14
GCTCAGCGCCCTGAGCGATCGATAGGGCGACGCTTGGGAAGATAGACCTGGGTTTCTACAGGCTCATCAACTGGAATGAACGTGATAGTTAAGACATTAGGCTTCCTTTCCGCTTCAAACATTACCCAGTTTTCACCTAAGTCGTCACTGAGATTCTCTTCTTCGTCAAAGAAGATTTTGACGTGGTTGTTCCAGTACGCTTCGAGATCAGTTTCAAGGTCAGGAAAAGCAGCGACATCCTGGTAGGTTGAAATTCTACCCGTTACAAAAACTTCGTAATCACCAGATGAGATATTGATGATTTGATCCGGAGTTTTTTTATCTGTCCAGAATGTCACCTGTCCAGTTTCAGGTATCTCGAGAGGGGCAGAAAATGCAATTGCGACATCATCTGTAAAGTTGGATTTCAGTTCTTCAATCATAGAGCTATCACCTTCGTTTGCTAGCTGAACCGTAATGATAAAAAAATCACTCGATATAAAATTTGAAATTACGAAACGTGTATCCTCGATCAAAAAGCCTTGAGCAGAAGTTTGAACAATTAGATCATCGCTTTCAAGTACAGCCACCAAACGATTGCACTCTGTAGATAAATAGACGAAGTATGGCAAATAGCCGCCTGTTACAAAAGATGCTAAGACATCTAACATGTTTCTCTCAAATCCATACTTGAAACGGCATAAGGAGATATAAATGTGTTTGGTTAGAGGCTAAAGCTTCATGACTATATGGCACAAGCTGAGCTGATAATCGTAAAGCCGGAAGATTATCCTTTACCTGTAGTTCAGCATTGCTGATTTAACACTAAGCCCTTTAGTCAAATTTGGACTCATCGCCGCTACTGGCATACCGTTATGCTTCGGTGTGAGCATACTCCTAAACCGACTGTCATTTGTCAGAAGGGTGATTGCTTAATCTAAAATTAGCCTACTAGCTCAACATTGGCCTTTTTCTTACAAGACGACCAAACTATTGATACGACCTTGATTGCGTTGCTCAAACGACGCCATGACAAAGGTGAGAAACGGCAGCTCAGCGCCCTGAGCGATCGATAGGGCGACGCTTGGGAAGATAGACCTGGGTTTCTACAGGCTCATCAACTGGAAT
>JBCBTQ010000442.1:0-1091 GCA_039818605.1 Cyanobacteria bacterium J06639_14
CCAACCCTGCCACGGTAGTCGCCTCAAACAAATCGATGACCGTCACCTCCACCTCAAACACTTTAAGAAGCTGCGCCACTAGCTGGGTCGCCAACAGCGAGTGTCCTCCCAATTCAAAGAAATCATCATGCAACCCCACGCGCTCCGCATCCAACACCTCGGCGAAAATTGCCGCGAGGGTAACTTCGGTTTCACTCAGCGGCGCAACATAGCTTGCCTGAGGCGATTCAACCGAAGGAACTGGCAGCGATCGCACATCCACCTTGCCATTCGGCGTCAACGGCAGCGCCTTTAGCTGAACAAAGGACGAGGGGACGAGGTAGTGGGGGAGTTTGGTGGAGAGGTATTGGCGGATGGGTAGTGGGGAGTGGGGAGTGGGGAGTGGGGGAGTAGAGTTTTGAGTTTTGAATTTTGTAGAGCTTTGCTCTTCTCGCAGACTATTTTGAATTGCATCCTGTTCCCTGTTCCCTGTTCCCTGTTCCCTGTTCCCTGCTGGCACGTAGTATGCGACAAGCCGCTTATCGCCTGGCATGTCTTCACGCACGATAACCACACTGGCTTTGACTTCGGGATGCTGATTCAGGTAGCTTTCAATCTCCGCTGGCTCAACCCGGAAACCACGAATTTTGGCCTGATCATCAATACGGCCCAAAAGCTTGATCCGACCGTCGGGAAGGTGGCAGGCGAGGTCGCCAGTCTTGTAAAGAGTGGATGGGGGGATGGGGGGATGGGGGGATGGGGAAGAAAGTTTTGAATTTTGAATTTTGTAGAGCTTTGCTCTTCTCGCAGAGTATTTTGAATTCTGCTCCCTATTCCCTACTCCCTGTTCCCTATTCCCTCCTAACTCCTGATTCCTGGCTCCTGACTCCTGCCTTCCAAACGGATTCGACACAAACCGCTCGGCTGTCAACTCCGGTCGATTCAGATAGCCACGGGCGAGGCCGGTGCCGCCGATGTGGAGTTCGCCGATCGCGCCGATGGGTAGGAGTTGGAGGTGTTCGTCGAGGACGTAGAGTTGTTTGTTGGCGCTGGGGCGGAGGGTAGGTTGGAGGGGGTGGCCGTTGCCACAGGGCACCATGCTGGCGTTGACG
>JBCBTQ010000443.1:0-1050 GCA_039818605.1 Cyanobacteria bacterium J06639_14
GTCATGCATCCATATGGCCCTATTGGGTTTCCGTCCCCTTTCGGGGTAATGGAATTTGAACACGGTCTTAAAAGCGGCGCTTACAGGGTTAATGAACGGTTTCCGTCCCCTTTCGGGGTAATGGAATTTGAACTTAATTCTTGACCTGGTAGAAGAGCCATTGTGTATCGTTTCCGTCCCCTTTCGGGGTAATGGAATTTGAACTATTCGAACGGAGACAGACGCAGAGACAGAAGCGAGTTTCCGTCCCCTTTCGGGGTAATGGAATTTGAACGGTCAGTCTGCAACCGCATGGCCCGGTGACTACGAAGCGTTTCCGTCCCCTTTCGGGGTAATGGAATTTGAACGGGCGGTGAGCGCCCTCAGTGCAACCCTGACGGTTTCCGTCCCCTTTCGGGGTAATGGAATTTGAACGCTTCAAAGATGGTATTTCTGGCGAAGCTGGTGGGTTTCCGTCCCCTTTCGGGGTAATGGAATTTGAACCATGCTGTTACTCGTCCTGCGGACGGTGACGCTGGTTTCCGTCCCCTTTCGGGGTAATGGAATTTGAACAAGTGTTAGGCATAAAGGTCACATTACCACCACAGTTTCCGTCCCCTTTCGGGGTAATGGAATTTGAACCGGCGGGGGTGGAGGGGGATACGAGTACGACCCAGGTTTCCGTCCCCTTTCGGGGTAATGGAATTTGAACCGGTTCGTGCCAAAGTGCTCGGTCTGCGGCTCCACGTTTCCGTCCCCTTTCGGGGTAATGGAATTTGAACTTTTATAGTATTCCAGTACAGGTTACACTGTACTTACATCAGACTACAGTTTCCGTCCCCTTTCGGGGTAATGGAATTTGAACCCTCGTAAGGCTAAATACTCCTGTGTGCCTAGGTATCGTTTCCGTCCCCTTTCGGGGTAATGGAATTTGAACGAGGTCGTACTGACCCACAGCCTGGCGATGCAGTTTCCGTCCCCTTTCGGGGTAATGGAATTTGAACCCTTGGTCTCCGAAAGCCTCACGGAAAGTAGCCTCCAGAACCCCAAATCTGCTAGGGTCTGCAAGAC
>JBCBTQ010000444.1:0-1039 GCA_039818605.1 Cyanobacteria bacterium J06639_14
CAACCTTTCGGCTCTGAATACGATTGATGCAATCACCCAGAAGCCTCACCACACGTAGGACACAGCACTTGCGCGGATGGGTTGTCGCCAGTCATCAGCCCAAACACAATACCTGCAAGCATTTGACGGCTCATGCGGCTGGGGTGGCTTGAAACACCTCAGTATCCGCGCAGGCGTCCCCTTTCGGGGTAATGGGTAGCTGAACGCGTCCAAAGGTGTAAAGGTCAAAGCGACCTACCTGTTTCCGTCCCCTTGCGGGGTAGTGGGTAGCTGAACAATCTGGAAGGCTTACGCTGAAAACCCCGACCTGGGTGTTTCCGTCCCCTTTCGGGGTAATGGGTTGCTGAACTCTGAGGTGCACCGGCAAAGAGTATGGGGTAACAAAGTTTCCGTCCCCTTGCGGGGTAATGGGTAGCTGAACCGGCATTAGCGGGTTATGTCGGCTTCAACCCTGAGTTTCCGTCCCCTTTCGGGGTAATGGGTCGCTGAACTTTTGGCGCTGAATCAGCCAGCACTTCAGATGTTAAAGTTTCCGTCCCCTTGCGGGGTGGTGGGTAACTGAACCTCAGTTGTTGGAACTCGCAGGTAATGCAGTAACCCCGTTTCCGTCCCCTTGCGGGGTGGTGGGTAACTGAACCTTTACGCCTTAAGGCGCGGCATCTTTCCTCTCCTTCTGATTGTTTCCGTCCCCTTGCGGGGTGGTGGGTAACTGAACGCACAAGAAACCCAAAAAAAGAAGGAATATCAGCGTTTCCGTCCCCTTGCGGGGTGGTGGGTAACTGAACATGCTGCTGATGATGATGATGAAATTATTGATTGGTTTCCGTCCCCTTGCGGGGTGGTGGGTAACTGAACTGCGCTCAAGTTTGAAGATCAGCTTATCCAATTTGTTTCCGTCCCCTTGCGGGGTGGTGGGTAACTGAACAAATCCCAATTTCGTTTGTATATTAGATGAGATGGGTCGTTTCCGTCCCCTTGCGGGGTGGTGGGTAACTGAACCCCCTCGATCTGGAGACCTTATGGGGCAAGGCTTTGAGAT
>JBCBTQ010000445.1:0-1023 GCA_039818605.1 Cyanobacteria bacterium J06639_14
GTAATTGCTCAACTGGGTTGACCTGGGTGTTGGTGCAGGCGAGGATGGTAGACTTTTGCCATGCAAGAACTGCCGCCACTCGACCAACTCACTCCGGAGGAGAAAGATGTCCTCATCGGCAAGCTGTGGCAGGAATTGAAGACTTTACGTGACCAGGTTGAGAAGTCAAACCGCAAACGGGTCCAGAAAACGTCAAAGAACTCAAGTTTGCCACCCGCGAAAGGGTTTAAGCCGAATCAAGTGAGCCCCGAGCCAGTTGCCAAGGTGCGCACGGCGAGCCTCGGACGGACTGGCGGGGGGCGTGAACTGAGTCAGGATCCGGAGCAAGTCGTAGTGGCTAAAGCCAAAACGTGTCCGCACTGTGAGGCACCCCTGAGCCCGTCTCAGCAACACCTCAGTGGCCTTTATGAGCGCATCGAATTGCCGGTGGTGAAACCTCAAGTGACGCGAGTGGAACGCTATGGCGGCACGTGTCTTGAGTGTCAGCAACGCTACGAAGCTCCTGTGCCCGTGGGGTTGGAGCCCGGTTCGCCCTTTGGCAACAGCATCGCAAGTGTGGTGACCTATCTCCGTTATAGCCATGCCGTCAGCTATCGGCGGTTATCGCAATTGATGTCCGAACTGTATGGTCTAACGATATCGGAAGGGGCGATTGCGACTTTATTGCGCCGGGTGCACGACCAATTAGCCACGTCGGTCGCCGTCATTGAACAGCGTCTGCGCCGCGCACGTTTGGTGTGCAGCGATGAAACAGGGGCGCGGGTAGCGGGTAAAAACCAGTGGGAATGGGTGTTTCAGAACGAGCAAGTATGCCTGCATGTGATTCGTCCGAGTCGGGGCAAACGGGTAATTGATGAGGTGATGGCGGGTCATCATCCTGTGGTCTGGGTGTCGGACCTCTTCAGTGCTCAGAAAGCGCATCCGGCTGAGCAATGGCAAGTCTGCTTGGCCCATCAACTGCGGGATTGTCAATATGCCATCGACAGTGGCGATGACCTCTTTGCCCCACGCATGAAACGCTTA
>JBCBTQ010000446.1:0-1014 GCA_039818605.1 Cyanobacteria bacterium J06639_14
GGTGGGAAAAGACCTTTTCCCACCGAAGTCTTTTTCATCCATCATCCTTTACCATCTGTTTCCGTCCCCTTGCGGGGAGTTGGTTGGGAAAGACCGCACTCGTTGGTACTCTTGTTGTTGCTTTCGTTTTACGTTTCCGTCACCTTGCGGGGAGTTGGTTAGGAAAGAAGATGAGGATGGAGCCAATCGCCGTTACCGTGTGTTGTTTCCGTCCCCTTGCGGGGAGTTGGTCAGGAAAGTAAGTGCAATAATCCACCAGAAATCAGTAACACTTTACCTGTTTCCGTCCCCTTGCGGGGAGTTGGTTAGGAAAGCACTGGCAATGCCGGTGTGCGTACGCTTCCCGTACTCAAGTTTCCGTCCCCTTGCGGGGAGTTGGTTAGGAAAGCTGAATGAGCAGTTTAAGGATTTGGAAGAAGCCACTTTGGCTGGTTTCCGTCCCCTTGCGGGGAGTTGGTTAGGAAAGTGGCGCTGGAAGCATTTGGCAATAGTGACTCTGATAACGGTTTCCGTCCCCTTGCGGGGAGTTGGTTAGGAAAGCCTTCGGGGTCAATGAGTGGGTCAACGGCAACCTGTTGTTTCCGTTCCCTTGCGGGGAGTTGGTTAGGAAAGATGCGTCACATCGGCGAGATCTGCAGGGACTCTGCGCTTCGTTTCCGTCCCCTTGCGGGGAGCTGGCCAGGAAAGTGGCGATTGCGAAAAAGCGAAGGCGGATATGTCTGAAGGTTTCCGTCCCCTTGCGGGGAGTTGGTTAGGAAAGCCGCTGCTTATGCTTGCGAAGGTGCCTACTCTCACTCTGTTTCCGTCCCCTTGCGGGGAGTTGGTTAGGAAAGACCAGTACCTCAGCGCTGACCAGAAAACCGACGTGCGTGTTTCCGTCCCCTTGCGGGGAATTGGTTAGGAAAGAGACCTCTGAGGAAGCCTTGTCCAGCAATCGTTTCAGGAGCCAAATCGCCATAGGTCAAAAACCAACCCACAAAACAGCTATCTAAGCCCCTAAAAACTCCTTGAGCG
>JBCBTQ010000447.1:0-1003 GCA_039818605.1 Cyanobacteria bacterium J06639_14
AGTCAAAAGCAGCGTTATTGGAATACCTAAAAACGCTCTAGCCAGACTAGAGCGCTTGTCTACTCCACAATATGAGCTACTGACCCTCTACCCTCCACCCTTTCTCACCCTCTCCCCCCAACGCCTTCATCCTCGGTGGTGAAGCCCTCCACTCCCACGACCTCACCTTCTGGCAGCAACACTTTCCCAACACCCGATTCATTAACGAATACGGCCCCACCGAAGCCGTTGTCGGCTGCTGTATTTATGACGTTCCCCTCGACTTTGACGGCGATGCCATTCCAATTGGTCGTCCCATCGCTAACGTCCAGCTCTATGTCCTCGATTCTGCGCTCAATCCCGTCCCCGTCGGTGTTCCCGGCGAACTCTACATCAGCGGCGCTGGGGTTGCACGCGGTTATTTGAACCGACCGGATTTGACAGCAGAGCGGTTTGTGCCGAATCCGTTTTGTCAGGGAATAGGGAATAGAATTCAAAATTCAAAATTCAAAATTCAAGATTCACAGCCTGATGTACGGGCGAGGAATTTGGGCCAGGAGCTTCTTGGCCACACAGCAGTTACTAACCAAATGCCTCGCCCCGACGACCCACTATCCACCACTCTCTACAAGACCGGCGATCGCGCCTGCTATCGTCCCGACGGTACCCTCGAATATTTGGGCCGTATGGATGATCAAATCAAGCTGCGCGGCTATCGTATCGAGCCGGGCGAGGTTGAAGCTGTTCTATGTCAGCATCCAGATGTGGAACAGGCAGTGGTTGTGCTGCGGGATGATCTGAGTGAAGCTGCGAAGTTAGTGGCGTATGTGGTGCCGGAGGCAGGAGCTAGGAGGCAGGAGGGAACAGGGAATAAGGGGGAGTCAGGAGTCAGGAGTCAGGAGTCAGGAGTCAGGAGACAACTCAAAACTCAAAACTCAAAACTCAAAACTTATTTATCACAGCATCTCCCCCTTATTCCCTGTTCCCTCCTGCCTCCTAGCTCCTGCCTCCGGCACCACATACG
>JBCBTQ010000448.1:0-996 GCA_039818605.1 Cyanobacteria bacterium J06639_14
CTGAAAAGTATTCCGACGATATGCTCGTGAGTATCCTGTTTCCGTCCCCTTGCGGGGAGTTCAGTCGTTGCGACTTAGAAACGCTGCTGGGGTAGCTGTAGATCTAAGTGTTTCCGTCCCCTTGCGGGGAGTTCAGTCGTTGCGACGCAATACAATACCTTTCTAATTCTATATTTCCAATGTTTCCGTCCCCTTGCGGGGAGTTCAGTCGTTGCGACGACTAATAGAGCTGGAGAGTAGTAATACTGATACGTTTCCGTCCCCTTGCGGGGAGTTCAGTCGTTGCGACTGAGATGTCAAAGGAGCAAGCTAAAGGGATGTTTGTTTCCGTCCCCTTGCGGGGAGTTCAGTCGTTGCGACTGTGGCCTTCCAGAGCCCTTGCAGGATCGCAGTTCCAGGGAGCGAATGCGCGGATCCCAGGATTCGGAGTGCAGAAACAACATTCCGGCTCTGAATACGATTGATGCAATCACACCAAAAGCCCTGCCACATATAGGATACAGCACTTGCGCGGATGGGGTGTCGCCAGTCATCAGCTCAAACATAATACCTGCAAGCCTTTGACGGCTCATGCGGCTGGGGCGGCTTGAAACACCTCAGTATCCGCGCAGGCGTCCCCTTGCGGGGTAATGGGTAGCCGAACCGCCGTAAGGCTGACATGCTCCAAGACTGGGGAGAGTTTCCGTCCCCTTTCGGGGTAGTGGGTAGCCGAACGCTGGAACTACTGTTCTTGATGGCATAAAGGCAAAGTTTCCGTCCCCTTTCGGGGTAGTGGGTAGCCGAACCGTTTATTTGAGCAGCTGCGTGATTTGTTGATCTTTGTTTCCGTCCCCTTTCGGGGTAGTGGGTAGCCGAACCCAGCTAATTCTGTCAGGCATTGACGCACAGGAGCGTTTCCGTCCCCTTTCGGGGTAGTGGGTAGCCGAACAGTGCGGAAAGCGTGCGATTAAGTACGCTTATGACCGTTTCCGTCCCCTTTCGGGGTAGTGGGTAGCT
>JBCBTQ010000449.1:0-987 GCA_039818605.1 Cyanobacteria bacterium J06639_14
TATCATGCTCGAAGCAGCGATTAAAGCAACGATTCAAGACGCCGCTCAAAAGTTAACAGGGCCGAAGAAGCGAGCTTTCATGGCGAAAGTTGCCGAGGATTACTTCCATGGCTCGGCGCGTCAGGCCGAAACGCATCTGGGCTGGAACCGCAAGAGTGTCCAACTCGGGCTTCATGAACGTCGTACGGGCGTAGTGTGTTTAGGTCACTATCAGGGTCGAGGCCGCCGCCAAACGGAGGCGCAACGACCTGACTTAGCCGCTGATATCCGGGAATTGGTGGAACCGCACACGCAAGCGGACCCTCAACTCAAGAACACGTTTGCCTACACGAAGGTCACCGCGCAGGCGGTGCTGGATGCCCTGCAAACGATCAAGGGCTATGCTGCCAGCGACTTGCCCTGTCGTCAAACGATGGGAACCATCCTCAATCGGATGGGCTATCGGCTTAAAAAACCCAAAAAGTAAAGCCGCAGAAGAAACTGCCTGAAACTGACGCCATTTTTGCCCATGTCGCCCAAGCCAATCAAGTAGCCGACCAAACGTCTGATGTCTTGAGGCTGTCCATCGACAGTAAAGCCAAAGTCAAAATCGGGAATCTCTCTCGCAAGGGCAAAGCGCGTCGCCTCGAAGCGCTGAAGGCGGATGACCATGATGACCATTGGGATACGGTTTTAGTGCCTTTTGGGATCCTCAACATGTCCAGCAGTGAGCTTTCAGTCTATTTTGGCCAGTCGGCTGAGACCAGTGATTTTATCGTCGATTGTCTCCTCGACTGGTGGCAGGCTCATCAGCATCAATATCCGGACATCCGTGAATTAGCCATCAACCTCGACGGCGGTTCAGCGGTTCGCAGCAACCGGACGCAATTCATCAAACGACTTGTCCAGTTTGTCCAAACCACCAGACTGCGGGTGCGGTTGATTTACTATCCGCCTTATCACAGCAAATACAACCCGATTGAGCGGTGCTGGGCAGCGCTGGAGAAT
>JBCBTQ010000450.1:0-955 GCA_039818605.1 Cyanobacteria bacterium J06639_14
GAAGGTCTATCGTGCCGAAGATACCCTACTTGGTGGGGTCATGGTGGCTGTCAAGTTTTTGTCCCAGACTTTGTTGACCGATAAGATGCGCGATCGCTTTGTCCAAGAAGCGACGACCTGTGCTCAGCTAGGTCAAAAAAGTATTCATGTTGTACGTGTAACAGACTATGGCGTTAATAACGATGGTGTGCCCTTCTACGTCATGGAGTACCTTCAGGGATCCAGCCTCAGCACCATCATCAACCAACAACCGCTGCCGGTCCCCCGTTTTTTAGGGCTCTGTCGCCAGATCTGCTTAGGTCTCAAATCAGCCCACCAAGGAATTCGCGTTAGGGGCTACGAAAACCCCATTCCCATCATCCACCGTGATATTAAACCCAGCAATATTCTCATCACTCAGGATGCAACGCTAGGAGAACTCGCCAAAATTCTCGATTTCGGTATTGCCAAACTGATGCAAACCGACAGTGAGCAAACGAGTTCCTTTATGGGGACCCTTGCCTATGCTTCACCAGAACAAATGGAAGGCAAGGAACTAGACAACCGCTCTGACCTTTACAGCCTGGGCATCATGATGTTCCAGATGTTAACAGGTACGTTGCCGCTACGGGCTTCCAGTCATACCTTTGGGGGTTGGTACAAAGCCCATCACTCGACCCCACCCCAGTCATTTACCCAAGCCGATATTCAAACGCAGGTTCCGAAACTGCTGCAAGACTTGGTGATGAGCTGTTTAGAAAAACAGCCCCAAAATCGCCCCCAATCCGTTGATGATATTTTGCAAGCACTCGCTCCTTTAGAGCAGCGGTTTGGTTCCGGGTTCCGGATTGGTGAGCGCATTGGAGCGATGCTCTCCCGCGTGCCTATTGTTGATAAACCAGTTGCCGAAGATCACTCAATACAGCATACAACTGGAGGCGATATCTGTTATAGGGCTTCTTGGCCCTCTGACAAA
>JBCBTQ010000451.1:0-684 GCA_039818605.1 Cyanobacteria bacterium J06639_14
CGAAAGGGGACGGAAACCTTTCGCTTCCTGTACTTGTGCTGCAACACGGGTTCAAATTCCATTACCCCGAAAGGGGACGGAAACGCACCGGAATCGCGCGGACCTACCCTCCCAAAAAAGTTCAAATTCCATTACCCCGAAAGGGGACGGAAACTTTCAACCTTTTCTTCGTCATAGTACAGAATTTGAATGTTCAAATTCCATTACCCCGAAAGGGGACGGAAACCCTCAGTTGGTAACGCACCCTGGTATACCTGAGGGTTCAAATTCCATTACCCCGAAAGGGGACGGAAACCTTTTACACTAGGGGCGCAGCTAGAAAGAGTGCCTGTTCAAATTCCATTACCCCGAAAGGGGACGGAAACTTTTGCTGTGACGCTTGCGATCTGCAAGAGCGTTTGTTCAAATTCCATTACCCCGAAAGGGGACGGAAACCTTGGGAAGGCGGGCGTTCTCCTGGTTGCCCATGGTTCAAATTCCATTACCCCGAAAGGGGACGGAAACTTTATTTTCCTTTTTCGGTCTTTGGCTGATCCTCCCGTGTTCAAATTCCATTACCCCGAAAGGGGACGGAAACCTGTTGGAAATCGTTGAACAGTTTCCTGCCAACATGACGTTCAAATTCCATTACCCCGAAAGGGGACGGAAACCTTCGGTCGAAATAGCAATAGTATCGTTCCCTGT
>JBCBTQ010000451.1:694-939 GCA_039818605.1 Cyanobacteria bacterium J06639_14
ACCCCGAAAGGGGACGGAAACTTCCAGTGGAACGCAGTACACTACGCCACCCAAGTTCAAATTCCATTACCCCGAAAGGGGACGGAAACTCGTGAGCTTTCCTAATGACATTCCCACCTGAAAAATTGTTCAAATTCCATTACCCCGAAAGGGGACGGAAACTCAGCCGCAACGGACCAAGAGGAAGGTCATCGCTCTCGCGTTCAAATTCCATTACCCCGAAAGGGGACGGAAACAATGCATTG
>JBCBTQ010000452.1:0-931 GCA_039818605.1 Cyanobacteria bacterium J06639_14
CCGTCCCCTTGCGGGGCAAGAGATTTAGAACTCGGGTGCTGGTGATGTTGGAGTAAAAAAGTAAAGGTTTCCGTCCCCTTGTGGGGTAAGAGATTTAGAACCTGTGGTTACTGTCCACTATCTGGACGATGACCTCATGTTTCCGTCCCCTTGCGGGGTAAGAAATTTAGAACATGCCATCATCGGCAGCGATGGTTTCCAGCTAGGGTTTCCGTCCCCTTGCGGGGTAAGAGATTTAGAACGTACAGTGGTCCAAGACGATGGGATCCTGGTTCGGGGTTTCCGTCCCCTTGCGGGGTAAGAGATTTAGAACCGTTCTTGGTCTGGCTTGTCGTAAGTTTTTTTTGCGATGTTTCCGTCCCCTTGCGGGGTAAGAGATTTAGAACCATCCGAGAATCGAGTGCAGGATTACGTTGACACGATAAGATTTCCGTCCCCTTGCGGGGTAAGAGATTTAGAACCTGTTATGACAGCTACATCTGTCAGCCAGCAAACTACCGTTTCCGTCCTCTTGCGGGGTAAGAGATTTAGAACTTCGATGAGTATCTGAAATAAGAAGAGTCGCCACGT
Organism: Cyanobacteria bacterium J06639_14; assembly: GCA_039818605.1. Classification (GTDB taxonomy): domain Bacteria; phylum Cyanobacteriota; class Cyanobacteriia; order Phormidesmidales; family Phormidesmidaceae; genus SIO1E4. The sequence continues at coordinate 571 of JBCBTQ010000452.1, forward strand.
TTCCGTCCCCTTGCGGGGTAAGAGATTTAGAACAATTGATCGACAGACACAGCCCTGCACCTAAGACGATCGTTTCCGTCCCCTTGCGGGGTAAGAGATTTAGAACTCCAGTTCTAGGCCAGGCCCAATTAGCCAACAAACAGTTTCCGTCCCCTTGCGGGGTAAGAGATTTAGAACTAGTGGAAAGTTTGCCTATCTCACCGCCCTGAACGTTTCCGTCCCCTTGCGGGGTAAGAGATTTAGAACGCCTTTTCGAGCAGATGCACCCCGAAGTGTATCAGGTTTCCGTCCCCTTGCGGGGTAAGAGATTTAGAACAACTTTTTGCAGCTTTTGGGGCTAAGCGACTAAATAGTTTCCGTC
>JBCBTQ010000453.1:0-895 GCA_039818605.1 Cyanobacteria bacterium J06639_14
ATGGATGCTGTTCGAGCACACCTTGGCGACCGACCCATCAAAGTCACCTCTGGCTACCGTGACCCGAAGACAAATCGCCGTGTAAATGGTGCTCGAAGTTCGCGCCACATGGCGGGTGATGCGGTTGATTTCTACGTAGAAGGAATGAGCGTTGTTGATACCTTCTACAAGCTCAAAGACTATCACCGGACTGGCGGGCTAGCTGTCGGAAATGGCTTTGTCCATCTCGATCTGCGACCTGGTGCGCCTGCTCGGTGGAGCTATCCCAATGGGCCAAAAGTCAGCCTTTGGTGAGTCTAGGATTGAAAATCCTCGTGTCGGCGGTTCAAGTCCGCCTCCTGGCATTTTATTTAGCTGGAGCCAGCGCAGCAAAACCTTTCTGGCTGAACAGCTCGTAGACGGTTTGGCCGTCACTGTTCACGGCATAGGGTAGAAACACTTCGCCCAGTGAGACTTGCCCAGCTTCGATAATGGCTAACTGAGCACGAACCCAATCGCGAGTGATGCGCCACGCTACTCGTCGAGCTTGGTCTTCTACGCAGTAGCGCTTTGGGACATTGGAATCCCTTTTCATAGCCTGCAGAACGCCTTCCCATTTGCTAGGCAATCGGAAAGGGACAGATTGAAAGTTAATCTCAGCGATGAAATAAAGCGCAGCTGGTTGTTTTTCTGCATAGTCGATACTGATGCTCGAAACGCCGTGCTCTACTAGCATTGACTGAATTTCGCCAATCGTTTTTAGCTGTTTAACTGTCGTTGTGTAGTTGGCTATAGGCATAGTTTTGACAATCCTCGTGTCGGCGGTTCAAGTCCGCCTCCTGGCATCTTGTTTTTAGCTAAACATTCCAATCTCTAGCTCAGACTTAGGTACACAAGCAAGCTCTCCAAATTGTTC
>JBCBTQ010000454.1:0-893 GCA_039818605.1 Cyanobacteria bacterium J06639_14
CACCCTAACAGTTGATGCTAAGAGGGTGCAGAATGCGAAAGCTAAGAACACGGGGCCTTATCCCGCTGTTGGCGATCGCAGCGATCGCCACCCTACTCCGTCTCTTTCCCCAAGCCCTTCAACCCTTCATCGACACCGCTGGGGCCGATACCCAAACCGCCTCCTTCCCCGATAGCGAGTATTGGAACTTGGTCGATGGCAGCGTCTACGACGGCGACACCCCTAAGGGTGAAGCTTCCGTCAGTTTGGCAATAAGCCATCCCCTAAACTAGAGAAACGTGATTCAGGTATACTCCATGACCTCGCAGCAACTCCTGGAAAACGAAGCTCAAACCGATGAAGCAGTGGTGACTGAACTCGACATCAGTCATCTGGTGATTGAGGCCGATACCCCGGTGGACAACTTGCAATCAGCTCAGCAGCAACGGTTGCTGGTAGAGCCTCTCTACAGCTCTAATGCTTTGCCTAGACCGTTTCTGGCTGATGCCAATGTGGGGCTGTTCTACAAACTTAAAGGCGAACCCATCGTCCCCAATGCCATGCTGAGCCTGGGGGTGCAGCGAGCTGACGACTACAGCGAACGCAGCAACCGGACGTATTTCGTGTGGGAATTTGGCAAGGTTCCCGAGGTATGTGTTGAGATTTTCTCTAATAAAGTAGGTGATGAAGTCACCCTCAGTGCCAAGGCCCAGAAGGAGGGAAAACGGCAGAGCAAAAAGGATATCTACGCCCAGATTGGGGTGCCCTACTACGTGGTGTTTGATCCGCTGCAGCAAATTCAAGGGCCAGAGGATATGCGGAAAGCCCTGTTACGAGTGTGGACGATCACCTCAGGGCAGTATGTGGAATTGACTCCTACCGAGGGGCTTGTTACACCGGGACAATCGGTTTGG
>JBCBTQ010000455.1:0-892 GCA_039818605.1 Cyanobacteria bacterium J06639_14
GGTCTAACGGAAGTCAGAATTAATGCGAATCGCTATCAATAGACCCTAGCGAAAACGCCTATTTCAAACCCTTGCTCAGTAAGGGTTTGAAAACCAGGGGGTTCAGCTACCCATTACCCCGAAAGGGGACGGAAACGTCACTAATGACCTGAGCCACCTGATCATCAGTTAGTTCAGCTACCCATTACCCCGAAAGGGGACGGAAACAACCAGCATATTGAGTACGAAATGCAACGTTACACCGGTTCAGCTACCCATTACCCCGAAAGGGGACGGAAACTCGACTACTCCTTCACAACCAGCATAGTCGCCAGGTTCAGCTACCCATTACCCCGAAAGGGGACGGAAACTTGTCTGGCCGTGTTATTACTCGACCGGTGGTCCCGGTTCAGCTACCCATTACCCCGAAAGGGGACGGAAACACGGTTCCTCCTCCGTACTGGTTGTTTTCACAAGGTTCAGCTACCCATTACCCCGAAAGGGGACGGAAACGAAGGTCACGAAATAACCCTGGAGCGAAGCTCCTGTTCAGCTACCCATTACCCCGAAAGGGGACGGAAACGACCCATTAGAGTAGAATGAAAACCAGTCAACGATGCCGTTCAGCTACCCATTACCCCGAAAGGGGACGGAAACATAAGGGTTATTTGTACCAACCCCCTCTATCACACCAGTTCAGCTACCCATTACCCCGAAAGGGGACGGAAACGCGTGCGAGTCAGTCGTCAGCGCTAGAACCAACGGCGTTCAGCTACCCATTACCCCGAAAGGGGACGGAAACTAGATGAAATCAACGATGAAATGCATCGCTGCGTGTTCAGCTACCCATTACCCCGAAAGGGGACGGAAACATAAGGGTTATTTGTACCAACCCCCTCTATCACACCAGTTC
>JBCBTQ010000456.1:0-889 GCA_039818605.1 Cyanobacteria bacterium J06639_14
CCTACGGAATTCGGAATTCGGAAAGGGGATGTATTTTGAGTTTGTTCTTGGTTCTTGGTTCTTGGTTCTTGGTTCTTGGTTCTTGGTTCCTGTTCCCTCCTGACTCCTGACTCCTGACTCCTGACTCCTGACTCCTGACTCCTGGCTTCCAAATTTTGAATTTTGAATTTTGAATTTTTTCTGCCTTCTGCCTTCTGCCTTCTGTCCTCTGCCTTCACGACATACGCCACCAACTGCACATCGCCAGCCTCTTCCCAAGCCACCACGATCGTTTCCTTAACCGCAGGATGCTGACTCAAAACCGCTTCAATTTCGCCCGTCTCAATGCGGAAGCCGCGAATCTTCACCTGATGGTCAAAGCGGCCCAGGAATTCGAGGGAGCCGTTGGGGAGGTAGCGGACGCGATCGCCGGTCCTGTAAAGAGACGATGGGGGGATGGGGGGATGGAGGGATGGGGGGATGGGTGTTGGTAGTTGGTTAATGGATTCTGACTCCTGACTCCTGACGCCTGACGCCTGACCCCTGCCTTCCGAATCCTGAATTTTGAATTTTGAATTTTGAATTGCGCCTCCTGACTCCTGCCTTCCGAATTTTGAATTTTGAATTTTGAATTTTGAATTCGCTACAAACCGTTCCGCTGTAAGCTCCTCCCGATTCAAATACCCCCGAGCAATTCCTGCACCGCTGAGGAATAGTTCGCCGGGGATGCCGATGGGGACGGGTTTGCCGTGGCGATCGCAGACGTAGGCTTGGGTATTGGCGATGGGGCGACCGATGGGGACGCGGTGGATGGGGGTGGTTTCTAGGGCCGCAACGTCGGCGACGGTGGAGTAGGTGGTGTCTTCGGAGGGGCCGTAGAGGTTGTAGATGTGCTGGATATGGGGAAGCT
>JBCBTQ010000457.1:0-885 GCA_039818605.1 Cyanobacteria bacterium J06639_14
TATATTTTTCTTATACCGAATCCGAATGTCTAACCCTCATTACGAGAAATAGGTGATACCTGTAGAGACGTGACATGTCGTATTTCTCAATTAGCAACAGGTCACGTCTCTTCATTAGGGGGTAGGTAAACCGGATTTAGTATTAGACGAAGTTGAAGGCAGCCTGAGTTTGCGTCTCATCAGTGTCCTGCACCAGAGCAATGAACTCACCCGTGGCACTGCCATCACCGAGCCAGAAAATGCCAGCTCCGGTTTCATTGTTAACCGTCGTCATGTTGCCAATGACTGAGTAATCACTCGCTTGGCCCGCCAACTGAATCTGGTCTTGAGGCTTGAAGCCGACAATCAACGCATAGTCATTAAGACCCGCATGGTTGGTGGTGCCACTGTCATAGAAAACGCCATCGGCATCGCCCAACATCAACACATCCGCTCCATTACCACCGTCGAGGATATCGTAGTCACTGCGCCCGCGCCGTGAATCCAGGTCGACGCCAATGAGGGTATCACTGCCATCGCCACCTAAGAGGGTATCAGAGCCATCGCCGCCAACCAGTAGGTCGAGGTTCGCCTTGCCTTCCAAGGTGTCAGCCCCGGCTCCGCCAAAGAGTTCATCGGGACCTTTGCCGCCTGCGAGGAAGTCGCTCCCCGCTTCGCCAAAGAGTTGGTCCGCGCCCGCTTTGCCGACCAGGAAGTCGTTCCCGGTGCCGCCAAAGAGTTGGTCCGCCCCTGTGCCGCCATTGAGCAAGTCATGACCGCTTTCGCCAAAGAGCACATCCCGATTGTCAAGGCCAAAGAGCTCATCGTTGCGGTTGCCGCCAAAGATGAGGTCGCGACCTGGGGTGCCTAGGAGGGTATCACTGCCATTGGTGCCCGTGATCGCCT
>JBCBTQ010000458.1:0-873 GCA_039818605.1 Cyanobacteria bacterium J06639_14
AGGCGAAAGTATAAAGATTGGGCTGCTTCCTTGATGGGGAACGCGATGTAGGTGAGGGGATTAATGGTAACGATGATGTTCCGCACGTCCCGTTTAGCAAGACTGATGACACCCTTCGCTACCCACTCAGCCGACATCACGTTCCCCATCAAGGAAGCAGCCCAATCTTTATACTTTCGCCTGTTTTCGCGCGCTTAGAAATTCTCCTGCTTATTGTTTGAATGATGAGGTCTGAGCGTACCGTTACAACTGGGAAACTCTGGCTGGCTAGGAACCAGGAAACAGTTATTAATTGACGCTGGCGCTGCTCTTTAAAAGTGGAAGAAACACAATCGTCATTTGTTTGGCTACAATCCCAGATATTGGATGTTGATTAGATTGTGTTTCTTGGGAGACCCAGTGTTTCCTGGCTCCTGGTTCCTGACTTCGAGATTCTTTCGTTATCGGAAGCAAATGGTTATACCGAGTCAGAGGCAAGTTCTGCCTTTGCGAACGTGGCCGCAAATCGATTAAATGAGTTTTTGCGGCAGCGGCAAAGTCAAGGTGAGAATCAGGTGATTCGAGCCATACGAAGTTGGATTCAGGACCGCTGACCAAGCAAGTCTCTGATCGGCCAACTACGATTGTTTCAAGAACTTTGTCAGTTACGTAGGAAAGCAGTTGTCAGAATGAGTTGTCGAATCTCAAATTGGCAATTGAACGCGTGCAAAGGGTAGACACGGAAAACAGAGAGGCATAGACACCATGCCTCTCTGCGGCATAAAACGAAATGAGTAATCGCGACTAACTCAATTTAGCCATTGAGGCCCAACTGGCTTGTTGACTCGTCCAGCCCCGTAAAGTTCTTAGTTTGCGCGTTTCCTTCACCCAGTG
>JBCBTQ010000459.1:0-864 GCA_039818605.1 Cyanobacteria bacterium J06639_14
CTGGCCGACCTCACTGATATTGACCTTTCCACACACAGGCGTGAGATGGCTGGTTGGGCATGAGCTGGGACCGCAAGCTGTACCCCGATACTCCGAATCAAGGCTGACCACCTAGCTGCTGCATTTTGCCTACAGACAATTCAATATCAGGAAATGCCTGTATACGGATGATTGGAGCTTCAGCTGCCAGGTTAAGGACCTCCTCTATTTGGTAATCGGCTGTGACGTCTTTTCCCGATAGGCTGTGGAAGACATACAGCCTTTGATCGACGATGTCCAGCACCCAATATTCCTGAATACCAGCCCGTGCATAAGCAGGCCGTTTTACTTCCAGGTCGTAAGTAAGGCTCGTTTTGGCAATTTCAATCAGCAGATAAATATTCTCTGGGTAGGGATGATGATCGGTGTAGTCGCGATACTCGACGACTGCGATATCGGGCTCCGGTTCACTGGTTGGCGACAGGGTCACCGCTTTGTTTTCCCGAACCCGGGCTCGGGACCCTAAGCGTTCCCGGAGATAGTCTGCGACGTTATCGCCCCGGCCTTCATGGAGTGACCCGACTGGGGACATCTCGACAATATCTCCGTTCAAAAGTTCAACCTGGCGATCGCGCAAAAGCCCGATGTCAATCATCTGGTGATAGTCATCCACACTCCATTTAGCGAGGGATGGCATTTGGAGGGAAGGGGTATGAGTCTGCGACATATCGCCTCGCTTCGGCCCGCTAGTTTTGGTTTTCTAATACTGGAAACGCCTACAGGCAATTATGCTATGGGTTCTAACACAGTTGCTAAGTTTCTGGTTGGATATGAGCTGGGACCGCAAGCTGTACCCGGATAACTGGGAAGCGATCGCGTTAGCTA
>JBCBTQ010000460.1:0-863 GCA_039818605.1 Cyanobacteria bacterium J06639_14
GTTTCTGAGTTTTCGGAAATTACCCGCTCTAAGCCCGAAAAATCCTTAACTGTCTCGATTCATCGCCCCAAGGGACGCAATAATCGGGGCGTCATTACCTGTCGCCATCGGGGTGGAGGGCATAAGCGACTCTATCGCATCATCGATTTTCGTCGTAACAAGCACAACATTCCCGCCACAGTCGTGTCGGTTGAGTATGATCCCAACCGGAATGCTCGGATTGCGTTGTTGCAATACCAAGATGGCGAAAAGCGCTACATCCTTCACCCAGCCTCTCTAAAGGTTGGAACGGAGGTTATATCGGGACCCGAAGCCCCGATTGAAGTAGGGAATGCATTACCACTTCATAAGGTGCCGCTGGGTACAGTTGTTCACAACGTTGAGTTGCAGCCTGGTAAAGGTGGACAGATTGTTCGTGCCGCCGGTACTTCAGCGCAGGTTGTGGCGAAAGATGGAGGGTACGTTACGCTCAAGCTGCCATCAACTGAAGTCCGCATGGTCCGTCGCGAATGTTATGCAACGGTTGGACAGGTTGGGCACGTAGATGCGCGTAACGTGACTCTGGGTAAGGCTGGCCGTAAACGTTGGTTAGGCCGTCGTCCAGAGGTTCGCGGCAGTGTGATGAATCCCGTCGATCACCCCCATGGAGGGGGTGAAGGTCGAGCTCCTATCGGTCGTAGTGGTCCTGTGACTCCTTGGGGGAAACCGGCTTTAGGAAAGAAAACCCGCAAGAAGAAAAAGCGCAGTGATGCTTTGATTGTCCGTCGTCGTCGTCGCGTTTCTAAGCGGGGTCGGGGTGGACGGAATGCTTAGAGGGACGGTATGTCGTGTCTCTAACGGTCAGTTATCGATGTTTTGAGAAT
>JBCBTQ010000461.1:0-862 GCA_039818605.1 Cyanobacteria bacterium J06639_14
TGTCCCGATCGGTATTGGCGACTACATTGTAGTCTCCGGCAATCAGGGCGACCTGGGCTAGCCGCAGGGCTTCTGTCTTTGAGATCCTAGGTTTTTGCAGGGCTTGGTAAAAGGCGTTCATTACGGCTTGGGTGCCCTCATCACTGACTTTCCAGAGGCGATCACGGCGCGTGCGCCACGACTTTGGAACTGGTAACCCAACCCTAGGAATCCTTTGCTATCGGTGAGCTGTCCAACCAGACCGGTTTCGCAGTCACTAAGCACCACGAGATCCATGTTATTGAGTTGTCTAGATCTGTAATCACTTACATCGGCGAGTTTTGGGTATCAATTGGGTATCGTAAGAACTTTAAACCCTGAAACCCTCTCACAGTAACGAGTGTTGGCTGATTTGTAATCAGCCGGTCGCAAGTTCGAGTCTTGTCACCAGCTTAGGGATTCCAAGGCTTACGTATGTTCACTTGTATTAAAATTGCATTCATGCATAGTCTGCTTTATGCAGCTATAAATGCCCAAGGTAATGCAGATTTAATGCAAGATGGCCGCTCGGAAACTGACTTTGGAAGCCTTGAATGCACGCCTCAAGGCTGGGTGTATCGGGGTTAGTGTTTTGCGTCGAGGCGATCGTCTCTGGCTGCAGGCAACATTACCACCGAAGCCAGGAGCCAAGCAGAATTACGACCATCATCAGCAAGTTCCTTTGGGTATCTACGCCAACCCAGATGGTCTAAAGGAAGCTGAGAATCATGCAATCGAGATGGGAGCGCTGATAGCCCGAGGCACGTTTAGATGGATTGAATTTAATACTGGCGTTCAGGGAACCTGTCAGGCTTGGGCGAGCCGCTATCAGACCTATCTGAAA
>JBCBTQ010000462.1:0-857 GCA_039818605.1 Cyanobacteria bacterium J06639_14
CCGCCAGATCTTCATCCATATGAGTCGCTTTAACGACTAACAAAATCCTGTCATGGGCCTGGAGTTGCGCTAGCGCCGTGCGGGTGGTGGTGGTATCGGAGCGCAAGAGAATGCCTGGGGTGTCGATAAAGGTATCGTCTCGGATCTGATAGGTCTCGCAGGCGATCGTCGAGCCCTGAATGTTGGTGCTAACCGGCGATCGCCCCGTAAGTGCTGCTGCCAGTTCGGATTTGCCGGTGCTCTCTTTGCCGATAATGACGGTGGTGCGTTGGGCTGGTGGGGCAGTGGGCATGGGGGAGTGGGGAGTGGGGAGTGGGGAGTGGGGAGTGGATGGGTGGATGGGTGGATGGGTGGATGGGTGGATGGGTGATTAGTTATTAGGAGTTGGTTATTGGTTATTGGTTATTGGCTCTTAGCTCCTGACTCCTGACTCCTGATTTCTGACTTCCGAATTCCGAATTCCGAATTCATCTTCAGGCTCCTGATTTCTGACTTCCGAATTCGGAATTCCGAATTCCGAATTCGGAATTCCGAATTCCGAACTAGCAAATACAGTCATTACTACAGCAGGAGAGATCCTCAAGGAAGAGTCCGGCTTGGCGGTAGGCTTCAAGGGGACTGGGGTCGAGGCCAAGGCGCTGGGCGATCGCATGACCGATGACGGCAAAGCGCTGGCGGAACTTGTAGATGAAGCAGAAAATCAGGTCGCCATGGCGCACCGAGGGTCCGCTCACAAAGAGGCCAGGGGTGAGCGTGGATTCATCGTCCTCAGTGAGGCGAGCGTAGCCGTCGGACCAATTGAATAGGGGGGCAATTTGTTTCAAGCTGGTGTCGAAGCCGGTGCAGAGAATGGGGGG
>JBCBTQ010000463.1:0-284 GCA_039818605.1 Cyanobacteria bacterium J06639_14
CTGAAAGAAGTCGACCTCGGCGTTGCCAGCCACGCACTCAGCGCTCGAACCTAACCTATCAAGCTATTTCCATCACACCACCATCCCAAACCTGCGGGAAGCCACTACTGCATCTACACCCCATCATCTGGATTTTAGATTTTGAATTGCAGAAATTTGCCCCGCTCCCCTGCCCCCCGGCGTCCCGAGACCCCCCGGCCCCAAACCCCCCCCCCCAAGGGCACCCAAAGTCACGTCGGCTCCCACCCCCACAAAAATGATGTTAAATCAGAACACACCCAAAA
>JBCBTQ010000463.1:294-853 GCA_039818605.1 Cyanobacteria bacterium J06639_14
ACGTCTCCACCCCGATCATCATGATTGATAATGCAGACGCCACCCTAATGGAATCTTTCCGACGGGATGTCTTACAAATCTGCATTGAAGAAAGCTTGGACTTGCCCAGCATGTTTACGCTGGTGATCAACAATCCATACCTGGCGACGGATAACGAAAGTACGACCTGGCAATATGATTCCATCATTCAAATGGGAACCATCGTTCGGTTAGGCTTTATTGGCAGTACCACTGCGACACAGGACAGTTCCCCCTCACAAGGCATCATTATTGTGGGGGAAATCACCGCCATTGAAACCAACTTCACCAAAACAACCCAGGCACCCATAGTGATTCGGGGGTACGACATTTCCCATCGTCTGCATCGGGGGCGGCATAATCGATCATTCCAAAACAAGACTGATAGTGACCTGGTTAAGCAACTGGCAGCTGAAGTCGGCATTGAAGCAACCGATGACACCATTAAGGCCAGTGGCAATCCCCACGAATATCTCTTCCAAGAAAATCAGACCAACATGGAATTTTTGCGAGAACGAGCCGCTCGCATTGGTTATGAGCT
>JBCBTQ010000464.1:0-825 GCA_039818605.1 Cyanobacteria bacterium J06639_14
ATTGATCAGCGTGTATTGAGGATTGGTCGGACTGCCATTGTTGCGGAAATAGTCGATAGCCCCCGCACTGTTTCCCACCACGGCATCCAGGTCGCCGTCGCCATCAATATCGGCGAAGAAAGGGGCGCTGAAGCTGTCCAAATTAAAGCCGTTGAACGGATTGTTGTTGTTGTTTTGCTGATTGAAGGTTGCCATGGTGGGTATCACTTGGGGTGAACGGGAAGAACAAAGTGGTTAGATCAACACCTGAAAGTCAAATGAACGCAACGCGATCGCAGCGATGCCCGCGATCCGTGCTGCCTGAGAATCCAAGTTTTCGGGCCTACCTGCTACGGTGGCTCAAATTGCAAGTAGAACCAATCCCCAAAAGATCAGGTTTGTTCACATAAAAGATCAGGTTTATTCACATCTTGCGCGCGTAAAAGTTAGGTCATTGCCATCGCGCGAGTGCATGCTGGGACAATTGTGTTCTGTCAGCAGCCAGCAGCCAGGGTTCCTCTGACTCCTGAAGGAAAGAATTCAAAATACCGGGAAGCCGCTCAGGCGTCTACAAAATTCAAAATTCAAAATTCAAAACTCCTTCGCGGCTTACCTTGCCCTCCCTCACACAAAGTTGGCGCTATTCTCCAACTCTGCCACGGTGATGTTAGCGACCTGGCCAATGGCCTCACTGCCGACAAAGATGAAGGCATCACCTGCCGTATCTCCGCTACCAGCAAAGAAGCTCAATTCCCCGAAGGTGAGGTTGTCAAGCTGCATCAGGTCGGTACCCAGGGTAAAGTCACCGAGGAAGTTGAAAGCGCCGCTGCGGATGGTGACGGTATC
>JBCBTQ010000465.1:0-825 GCA_039818605.1 Cyanobacteria bacterium J06639_14
AATATCAAACGCCTGAAGCCGCTCCAGGTGCCTTTGAAAGGCTTCGGTAGGGGATACCGGACTAAACTCAATCGCCCAGGGGATGAGCTGAGTCAAGGACAGTTGCTTGTAAGCTTCGCTAAGGGTAAAGCGGGAAAACGCTTTTTTCTTGGGAGTTTTAACAGCCACTTTGGCTTCCTGAAGACCATGCTCTATCCGTATATCTATCTTAAAGCAGCCTTACCGGCCCCTCCTTCCTCTGCTCTTAATTGCCGCGATCGCCCGCTTAGTTCCCGCCTCCACATTCAGCCATGCCGCATCGCGATCGCGCCAGTGGGTTACCGCTTGCCAAGCGTTGGGTAGCACATCGACTAGGACCCTGCAGCAGAAATACCGCCACTATTCCTTCCACCCAACCACCCTTCCACTCGACCACTCAACCACCCTTCCACTATCGAATGAGTCCGAAAACTTCCGCCGTCGAGTACTAGTCCCTCACCACTGGATCGACATGATTTTTCACGTGCCTCGCATCAGCCAGCGTCTTCCGTCGCTGCGTCCGATCGCTCTGGCTTCAGCAAGGGAAATGCAATCACATCACGGATGCTAGCGCTGTCGGTGAGGAGCATAACTAAGCGATCGATCCCAATGCCTTCCCCGCAGGTTGGCGGCATACCATACTCCAGTGCCGTGAGAAAGTCTTCATCAACCCCAGAGGCTTCTAAATCCCCAGCCGCCTTACGGGCGGCCTGCGCTTCAAAGCGTTGTCGCTGATCCACCGGATCCGTCAACTCCGAAAAGCCATTTGCCGTTTCGCGACCGACAATGAACAGCTCAAACCGCTCA
>JBCBTQ010000466.1:0-799 GCA_039818605.1 Cyanobacteria bacterium J06639_14
GCCTGAGCACTCAAGGCAATCGCATCATTACCGGCAATATCTTGAACGGGAGTACCACCGGGGGTGTAATCCACTGTTACCGTATCACCCGCGTTAACCGCTGTCAGCAACGACAGGTTCACAGTTGTCCCATCCGCATCAACGGTGCTAACACCAGCCGCCACGCCGTTAACGCTAACCACATAGTCACCAACTACGGGGTCAGACGCGCCATCCAGCGCCTCATCGTAGCTAAGAACCAAGCTCATGCCGTCAATCACTGCGGTTTGCAATACTGGGGCAATGGTGTCAGGCTCAGCCGTATTGTTTGTCACCGCCTGGGCACTCAAGGCAATTGCATCATTGCCCGCCTCATCTTGTACAGGGGTGCCACCCGGTGTGTAGTCCACCGTCACCACATCACCAAAGGCAACCGCTGTATCCAACGTCAGGCTCACCGTCGTCCCATCGGCATCCACTGTAGTGACCATCGCTGCCACACCGTTAATGGTGACCCCATAGTCACTTCCCAAGGGGTCGGATGCACCATCAAGGGCTTCATCGTACGTCAGTGTCAGGCTTGCACCGTCCACCTCTGCGGTTTGCAATGCCGGCGCGGTAGTATCGGGTACCGAGGTACCCAAATTTTCAGAGAAGGCTAGACCAGCTGGAGCCGTGGCTGGAGTCAGTGGCGTTTGCGCTGTGAACCCACCGCTGCCGTTGCCAGTAAGAACTGAAATATCACCAGAGTTGGCGTTGCTAGTCAAGATATCGAGGTTGCCATCATCATCGATATCTTGCAGCAACACATCAGAAGGGT
>JBCBTQ010000467.1:0-787 GCA_039818605.1 Cyanobacteria bacterium J06639_14
TATGGCCTTTGTTCGCATTGCGTTGGGAAGGAAGAGTGGCAAGCAACTTGCCAGTGGTGTCCCATACCTTGGCGCTATTGTCCCAAGAAGCGGTGACGATGGTCTTGCCATCGGGGCTAAAATTGGCGTTTTCGACCGAGCTTATATGGCCTTTGAGAGTGGCAAGCAACTTGCCAGTAGTGTCCCATACCTTGGCGGTCTTGTCCCGTGAAGCGGTGACGATGGTCTTGCCATCGGGGCTAAAATTTGCGTTTACGACATCACCTCTATGGCCTTTGTTCGCATTGCGTTGGGAAGGAAGAGTGGCAAGCAACTTGCCAGTGGTGTCCCATACCTTGGCGCTATTGTCAAATGAAGCGGTGACGATGGTCTTGCCATCGGGGCTAAAATTGGCGTTTACGACATTACCTCTATGGCCTTTGAGAGTGGCAAGCAACTTGCCAGTGGTGTCCCATATCTTGGCGGTCTTGTCCCAAGAAGCGGTGACGATGGTCTTGCCATCGGGGCTAAAATTGGCGTTTACGACCCAGTGTTTATGGCCTTTGTTCGCATTGCGTTGGGAAGGAAGAGTGGCAAGCAACTTGCCAGTGGTGTTCCATATCTTGGCGGTCTTGTCAAATGAAGCGGTGAGGATGGTCTTGCCATCGGGGCTAAAATTGGCGTTTTTGACATCATCTGTATGGCCTTTGTTCGCATTGCGTTGGGAAGGAAGAGTGGCAAGCAACTTGCCAGTGGTGTCCCATACCTTGGCGCTATTGTCTGCTGAAGCGGTGAGGATGGTCTTGCC
>JBCBTQ010000468.1:0-786 GCA_039818605.1 Cyanobacteria bacterium J06639_14
GAATCGCATTTTGCTGTTCGTTGCGGGCGTGATTCTGCTCCTGGTGGGAGCCGCAACCCTGTTGCAACCCCACGCTTTCTTTGCCGCAGAGGGCATCATGCTGGGCCACAACCCCACGCTACTTTCAGAGATTAGGGCTCCGGGGGGTTTATTGATCGGCTGTGCAATCGCCGTACTGCTGGGTGCCTTCCAGCGGACCGTTGCCCCTACCCCACTGATGCTGGCGGCAATCGTCTATGGTTCGTTCGGTCTTGCACGGCTGCTCAGCATGGTGCTCGACGGGGTGCCATCCTCTTCGCTGGTGGGAGCGGCGGCTATAGAACTGATCATCGGCGGGTTGTGTGTCGTCTCCCTGCGACGTCTCAAACTAAATCCGGTTTACCCACCCCCTAATTGAGCGACGCGACAGGTATCCCCTTATCCCCTATTCCCAGGCATGGGGATTCGCCATTCGGATGCGGTATCAAACTCCTCTAATCAACTTCTGGGCAGTGCGATCTACTTGCAGTAGCGCGTCGCGATCGCACTGCCCGCTTCGTAACGATTCGGGAAGATACCCAAACCACAGATATTGACTGAGAGGATAAGCCATGAATCTGCTTCAAATTGCCTTAACGCTGTCAACCCTATTGTGTTCTCTGGTTGCAGGATTTGTGCTGGCTTTCGCGATTGTCGTGATGCCAGGAATTCGAAGTCTAAACGACCACGATTTCCTGCAAGCCTTTAAAGTCATTGATCGCGTGATTCAAAATAATCAGCCGGTCTTCATTTTGGTGTGGCTGGGGT
>JBCBTQ010000469.1:0-776 GCA_039818605.1 Cyanobacteria bacterium J06639_14
ATCGAAATCGATCGCATCTTTGTCTAGGTTCTCGCGGCGTAGCTCATCGAAATCAACACCCTTAGTTAGGACTTCGTAAACCGCATCTTTGTCCAGGTTTTCCCGGCGCAGTTCGTCGAAGTCCACTGCATCTTTGTCTAGGTTCTCGCGGCGTAGCTCATCGAAATCGATCGCTTTCACCTGGATTTCAGAGATGGCATCTTTGTCTAAATTCTCGCGACGCAGCTCATCGAAGTTGACCGCATCTTTGTCCAGGTTCTCGCGGCGCAGTTCGTCGAAGTCCACAGCCGCATGGCTAGCCGGAGCGGCTACAGCGATGGAAGCAACGGTCAAGGCAGTCAGGGCAATCGCAATACGTTTCATGATTTGAACTCCTTCTTGGGGGGTTAATTAAGTGTTTCAATCATCTTGAGTTCTATAGTGAAGCCCGTCCCTGAGCCTGTCCTGACGTGAAAATGAGCCGACGTTAATCGCTTTCTGAAAAAGCTGAGAATGCTCCCAAGGGAAGCTGAAGGCTAGTGAGACGAGTCACACAATGTTCTACTACCGACGAAAATCCCTGAGCCCATCGACTCAATAGTTGGGTAGCAGGCCCCTCATCAATGCACTTTTGGGGCACTCGCAACGCATTACTCAGGCACTTTTGAAGCACTCACAGCACACTACTCAGGCACTCGCACGTACTATCGATGCATTCTTTTAGGGATTCGCTCGAAAATAAGATACCAGACATTCTTTTCGAGAAGCGGTGAGTTAAGCTACCAAGCAGTCCTATC
>JBCBTQ010000470.1:0-773 GCA_039818605.1 Cyanobacteria bacterium J06639_14
ACTGATTGCGCCCATGTCGTGCAGGATGTCTTCGGCGGCAATCGTTTCGGCGCGAATGCGAGACTCGGCAAAGGCGACATCTTCCGGCACTTTGGGATTTAAGTGGTGGCAGACCATCACCATATCCAGGTGTTCGTCAAAGGTATTAACTGTGTAGGGATTAGTGGGATTGGTAGAAGAGGGTAGGCAATGGTTGTAGGACGCGACCTTGATGATGTCAGGGGCATGGCCACCGCCAGCACCCTCGGTGTGATACATGTGAATAGCGCGACCGGCGATCGCCGCCAGGGTGTCTTCCACATACCCCGATTCGTTCAAGGTATCCGTGTGGATCTGCACCTGAAAATCATAGTTATCGGCTACCGCAAGACTGGGGCTCGATGCCAGCGGTCATCGATACTTGTCTTGCGGTAGCCGATAATTATGATTTTCAGGTGCAGATCCACACGGATACCTTGAACGAATCGGGGTACGTGGAAGACACCCTGGCGGCGATCGCCGGTCGCGCTATCCACATGTACCACACCGAGGGCGCTGGCGGTGGCCATGCCCCTGACATCATCAAGGTCGCGTCCTATAACCATTGCCTACCCTCTTCTACCAATCCCACTAATCCCTACACAGTCAACACTTTTGACGAACACCTGGATATGGTGATGGTCTGCCACCACTTAAATCCTAAAGTGCCGGAAGACGTCGCCTTTGCCGAGTCTCGCATTCGTGCCGAAACGATTGCCGCCGAAGACATCCTGCACGACATGGGCGCAATCAGC
>JBCBTQ010000471.1:0-761 GCA_039818605.1 Cyanobacteria bacterium J06639_14
CCCCCGTCTTCAGCCCTTCGACCAGATAGCGGGTATAAACCGACAGCGGTTCTCCCTCTTGCTCTAGCGCATAGTTTCGGGCTGTCGCCGCCGTCAGCACGACCCACCCCTCGCCCCCCAGTTGATCCTTGACATCCACACGGCCATCATCCATGGTCAAAAAGCCTTCGGCAAAGGCTGCCCCAAAGCAGCAATCCAGGATAATGACCTTGCGCTGGGCATAGCAGTTGCCCATCACGGTTTTCACAAAGCTGGCTTCCACCGCTGTCCCTGGATTCAGACGACCCTTGTGACGACCGTTGTTAAACAGTTGGGTTTGGGATGTCGTCAGATAAAACTCCCCGGTCATGTCTTTGATGCCGTGGCCCGTGAAATAAAACAGCACCAAATCTTGTTTACTCAGACCGCTAAACACCTCCCCGATATGGCTCCGCATCGTGCCCACATCCGGATGAATCAGCGGAATCACCTGATCAAAGCCGCCAATTTCGGGGTTTGCCAAAATTGCTTGTAGCTCAGTCACGCCATTGGCAGGGCATTGCAGCGGTTTTAGTCCACTGCCGTACTTTCCGACGCCTACCAGCAGCGCAACTTTTTTGCCCTTTACCATGCTCGAATATTCACTAGCCCGTTAGCTTGACTACAATTAAACCGTTTATCCATATTTAGATCCATTGAAAATTGGTTTGGGATTACGGTTGATCCTTGTCAGCTAGTGCTTTGGCAGCGGCGACCAACTCGTCGAGCTTGGCACTAAACTC
>JBCBTQ010000472.1:0-758 GCA_039818605.1 Cyanobacteria bacterium J06639_14
GCTTTGGTTTCCAGGTAATGGGAGTTGTAGGGCGTAGCCTCAATAATTAGAGGTACCCGATTTACCATTACCTGGAAACCAAAGCCAAGAAGCTGGGGCATCTGTTGCTGCAAACCTACCTGGCCACGATCGCCATCCAGTGTGATGAAGATTTTGCCACCATTCCTCATAAGTATGAGCAGCTCGAAAAAGTGCGTGAACTGGCTCGTCAGCAAGGACTCCTGGCCCAAGAAGAAGCTCGACCAGTTGCCGTGGCCCTCTTTGGTCGAGGAACGCTGATCGTCAATTTGGGCCTCGAACAGCCCCAAGCCGTTACGCCCGATTGGTACACCCAATCAGGCCACAATTATTGGTCCGCGATCGCCCATGTGTTGGACGAACTAGTGCAAGGCACCAACTTGCAGCAGCTTGAACTATTGATCTCGAGCGGGAAGGATCCCCTGCCGCGACTGCAGGTCGGCCTGGATCGCCAAATCTTCTCGGTAGGTCCCAATGTAACCGACAGAATACTGCCCTCGGAGTTAGGCGATCGCCTCCAAACCCAACGCATCTACACATTCTCGCGCCACAGCCCGAATGATTAAGAGTGGATGGGTAGAAGGGTGGATGGGTAGAAGGGTGGATGGGTAGAGGGTGGATGGGTAGAGGGTGGGCCGGTGAGTTTTTGGCGCAACTCCCTGATACTAGAAGTCGTGAGGAATCTCTTTAACCCGATATCAAAAAATCGGTGTAAGCCAGAACTAATTGAGAGACGCGAC
>JBCBTQ010000473.1:0-753 GCA_039818605.1 Cyanobacteria bacterium J06639_14
CTACGACGGCAACGGTACGGCAGATACTATTGAAACGCTTGCCTACGATGCTCAAGGCAACCAGACTCAAGCCATCTATGACTTCGACGGCGATGGGAAAGCGGAGCGCGTCACGACTTATGAATACGATGCCAACGGTAATGTGACTCGAATGATTGATGACTCTGACGGCGATGGCACGGTAGAGCGGATCACGACTTATGAATACGATGCCAACGGCAATGTGACTCGGAGTGCCGAAGATCGCGATGGCGATGGCATCGTAGAAAGCATTGTCACCTCCGCCTACGATACCAACAGCAATCAGACTCGACACACTGCTGACAACGACGGCGACGGTACGCTGGACTTCATTGAAACCGTTGAATATGATGCCAACGGCAATCGGACGAAACTCGCTGTTGATTCTGATGGGGATGGCGTGGCGGATAGTATCGAAATCACTGAATACGATGTTAATGGCAATCGGACCCAAAGTTATTGGATTGCCAACACGATAGCGGATCGCATCACGATCTACGAATACGATGCCAACGGTAATTGGACGAAAAGCTTTTATGACGACAATGGGGATGGCGTGGCGGATAGTATCCAAACGCTTGCATATGATGCGAATGGCAATTTGACCCAAACCGCCTATGACGTAGGGGGAGATGGTACTCCAAACAGTATCACTCTTTTTGAATACGATGCCGACGGCAATGTGACGAAAAACATCCGTGACGACGACGGTGATGGCACCGCCGATCGTAT
>JBCBTQ010000474.1:0-747 GCA_039818605.1 Cyanobacteria bacterium J06639_14
GCAAGAATTCGTCCAAACCGTTCGCGCCTTTGGGGCCAAGCCACCGCGCATCATTTTCATTCATATTTTGCCTGCCAGTCTCGCCCCGATTGTGGTGCAAGCAACCCTAGCGATCGGGACCGCAACCCTGGAAGCAGCGGGGCTCGGCTTTTTGGGGTTAGGCGCTCAGCCCCCCACCCCCGAACTCGGGACCATGCTTTCAGATGCTTTCAAAGGAGGCTATTCTCTCTCGTCACCCTGGACCATCGTGTTTCCCGGACTCTTTATTACCCTGACCGTGCTGGCCTTTAATCTGCTGGGCGACGGTCTACGAGATGCGTTTGATCCGAGGGGCAGTCGTTAGGGATAGGTCGTGAGCAGGAAGAGGAGACGCGACATGTCGCGTCTTTACATTGCGGTATATTGCTCTCGACCCTCCACTCTCCAACCTTCACCCTCTACTCTCCACCCTCTACCCTTCACCCTCCACCCTCTACCCTTCACCCTCTACCCTTCACCCTCCACCCTACCCCCCTCTTCAGCACGTAATATGGTTAACCAGACAGTACGGGAAGCAGTCCATGGTTTATAAACTGCCCTCTTTGCGGCGACGCTTGCGACGACTCCTTTTGATGGCATTGGCGCTGACGCTAGCCGTTGCGGTGGCGAACTGCGGTGGCCCATCGGAGACTGGTAGCGAAGCCCCGTCTGTTGCTGAGAGCGCTGCTCCTGTAGATACCAGAACGCTGGTATTTGGCTCGGTGGGAC
>JBCBTQ010000475.1:0-745 GCA_039818605.1 Cyanobacteria bacterium J06639_14
CGGAATACTTTGCGAGAAGAGCACTAGACGCGAAGCGGCTTCTCGGAGAGTAGCTCTACGGAGTTCGGAAAATTGGATCCCGGTCATCAACCCTACATTTTTCAACGAAAAATAGGTCTTTATAGAAAGCCGGAACAATCCCAGAGTCATTGATTTTCTGTTATCAGTTCTGAGGCCAATTCAAAATTCAAAACTTATCCACCCCAGAACTTATCAAACTACTTTCCGAATTCCGAATTCCGAATTCCGAATTCACCCATTTCTCCATTCCGTATCGACAGGTTTTGGACATTCCCATTCAGACACGAGCTAAACCCACCCTCCTACCCATCCACCCTCCTACCCATCCACCCCTCTCCTCCCCATGGCCCTACGTAAATCCGAGACTCTAAAAGCGATCGCCGACAAGGCTGTAGACGCTGCCGACAATACCGGATCCCAAGCGCTACCCAAAGGAACTGGAAGTAGCACCCTTGATGCCCTGCAAACCCTGGGTACCAGTCGATTAGAGAGCCGTATGGGTGTCCTACGAGGTGGCTTCCTATTCCGCCTGTATCGCTACATTCCTTATCCATTGCTGATGGTGATGCCCTTTGTGCGGGAGGACACCAAGCGACTGTTCCAGGCATTGAAACGGCAAAAAACGCCTAGCCAAAGCGAACGCGAGACCGAAATCACTCCGACGTCTTCACTTCCTCACGGCCCCACGCTTCCACTCCCCCACTCTCCCTATGCTAAATATCGC
>JBCBTQ010000476.1:0-743 GCA_039818605.1 Cyanobacteria bacterium J06639_14
CTATGGAGCGCTCTAGCCTAGTAATTTGCTGGGCATTTTGTTGCGCCAACTCAGCCGTGCTCGTAATTAGGCGTTCAAGGTTGTGGATTTGCTGGTCGTGCTGCTGCGCAATATCTGAAGTTTTCAGCAACATCTCGCCTGCACTGGAAAACAGGCTCTCCAGCCTATCTAGACGAGCCTCGACAGCGGGGTTGGTCATAGAACAGTCTCAGTACGGATGTTTAACTCATTCTAACCACATTGCTTTGAGGCAAAATTGAGATTGAAGGTCATAATCTAAGTACTGGGATTCGTTTACATCGATTGGAACGTTTGGCTAGCTATCTTGCACCACAGCTAGGGAGGGGGCCTGAAAATCCTCGTGTCGGCGGTTCAAGTCCGCCTCCTGGCATTTTTAACGATTTTTTGGAGTGATTTATTCCCACCATTATTGGAAGGGCTTAAAGATTAAATCATCCAAAATCTTGATGCTCTTAGGATGAGAGTTTTAGTCTTTTCAAGACTTTACCTAACTTGAGTGATCTCATAAGGTTGCTTAGTTGCGTTGCGACGCAGCTGGTCAAAGGCTACGAGGTCTAGATGAAGCCCATTATCCACGCAATTACCTCAGAGGTAATTGCGTGGATAACTTGCTCAGGCAATACTAAGAGTTACATGACTAGAAAGTAACTAGAGGTAACTATGGACACTAAGAAACACGTCCAGTTGCTTGCATACAGCTTCATCTAGACCTCGTAGCCTTT
>JBCBTQ010000477.1:0-741 GCA_039818605.1 Cyanobacteria bacterium J06639_14
TCCGCATTCATACTTCTCTTCGGTTTCCGTCCCCTTTCGGGGTAGTGGCGGTGAAAGGCTGTACTCCGGGGGCACGTGGTACTAAAAGCGCAAGTGTTTCCGTCCCCTTTCGGGGTAGTGGCGGTGAAAGAGCATTGCGCTCTGAATGTGAAGCGTCTTCAGTCGCTTGGCGTTTCCGTCCCCTTTCGGGGTAGTGGCGGTGAAAGACAAACCAATGGCACCTAGGGCAAACGAGCAAGTAATTGTTTCCGTCCCCTTTCGGGGTAGTGGTGGTGAAAGCGATCAGAAGCACTCAAGAGGCAATGGTTGCTGCTGTTTCCGTCCCCTTTCGGGGTAGTGGCGGTGAAAGTATGCAGGTTGAAACCATAGTTATAGTTTATTATCGTTTCCGTCCCCTTTCGGGGTAGTGGCGGTGAAAGACAATATACAAGAACAAATCATGAAACTTGACTTGACTACGTTTCCGTCCCCTTTCGGGGTAGTGGCGGTGAAAGAAAGCTCATTGATGATTTAAATATTGCAGTTTCAACAGTTTCCGTCCCCTTTCGGGGTAGTGGCGGTGAAAGCAAGGTAACGACGCTGCCTAATGTCGGCTTAATTAGTTTCCGTCCCCTTTCGGGGTAGTGGCGGTGAAAGCCCTCACTCCAGAACCCTCACCCTACTTAGCTTTCAGTCCTTAAATCGACGCATCCATAAATCAGATGTATCAATAAACACTACGCTGACGGAAATCAGCAAACT
>JBCBTQ010000478.1:0-733 GCA_039818605.1 Cyanobacteria bacterium J06639_14
CATGTTGGCGAAATCTGGTGCATCTTGAGCTCTTTCCTAAACAATTCCCCGCAAGGGGACGGAAACGAAACTTTGCTGCTGCCGAAATCGAAACCGCGGTGCCTTTCCTAACCAACTCCCCGCAAGGGGACGGAAACTAGCCCGCAATGGTCGCAAATTGTTATGTGTCTCGGGGTTTCTTTCCTAACCAATTCCCCGCAAGGGGACGGAAACGATCTTGTAGCTGCCATAGCCTTGGTCCGTGATCGGACTCTTTCCTAACCAATTCCCCGCAAGGGGACGGAAACGGAACCGTCATCAAACTCTGTTATGGTGTAGCGCTCTGGCTTTCCTAACCAATTCCCCGCAAGGGGACGGAAGCTAATGTATCCAACGCCGGTTCCGGCGGTAGGGACGTAGACACTTTCCTGACCAACTCCCCGCAAGGGGACGGAAACATTCAGTACTGCTTGCGTTGCGAAGACCACTTCCTCGAAAGCTTTCCTAACCAACTCCCCGCAAGGGGACGGAAACTAGAAACATGTTTGGCTTCCGTTAGCACGAGCATTACTTTCCTAACCAACTCCCCGCAAGGGGACGGAAACGAGTAGAGTCGAACTATCCACTTCATCTGCCTTGACAATTGCCTTTCCTGACCAACTCCCCGCAAGGGGACGGAAACTCCAAACGGCATCGGTTTGCACCAATTGAACACGACTTGCTTTCCTGACCAACTCCCCGCAAGGGGGCGGAA
>JBCBTQ010000479.1:0-732 GCA_039818605.1 Cyanobacteria bacterium J06639_14
CTTTGCCTTTTCCCAGGTATCTTCCCCTAGCTTTGAAGCTGCCTCCTCCAATGCTGGTGCGCCAACTTTTTCCAGTAGGAAGGGTAAACAAGGAGCCAGAAACGCGGTTAGGGTTAAAACGTCCATAGGTTAAGTCTTCCTGCTTGCAATTTTAGGTTAATTGTGAGTTTGGACTGATTTACTCTTTATGACACAAAAATTACCAACTTCTAGGTACCTCTCAAAGTGATTTAAAGCTTGGTAAGTCTGTTAACTTTGGTCAATAACAACGAATAGACTGTCAGAAGTACAATATAGGGGCTCAACGCGATCGCTTTAGAGATGCCCAAAGAAAAGAAAAAGCTCCTTCAGGCAAGGATTCCAGCCTCGACACTGGCATGGATTGAGTCCTTGCCGAAGAAAGATTCTGCGCATTATCTGAGGCAAGCGATCGCAGCGATCGCGCAGCCAACCTTCAACGCCCCCCGCAAAATCCCTATCCAGAACGCGGAGATGGATTTACAGAGACTTGAGAACTGCGATCGCGATAAATGGCCATCCCCAAACCAAGGTAAGCGTAATAGCAAAACCCACTCTCAAGCGCCAAAGAAATGGAGTGGTGTTGGCGTTGAACCAGGCAACCATAGTCGTTTGATAATTTCTTTTGTGATGAGCGCATCCTCTACTATTGCTGTGGCAGCGATCGCACAGCGGAAATATTTGCCACCCCGGTATCTCTAGTCCGGGTATCGG
>JBCBTQ010000480.1:0-726 GCA_039818605.1 Cyanobacteria bacterium J06639_14
CCAATAATTTTCCCAACCAAGCCGGATCCAGTGCGATCGCCTGATTTTGTAAGTTGCATCACAACGCATCAATTCCATATCCCAAAATCCCTGAATTGCCAGCCACGATGGTCAATAAAGACTGGTCCTCAAGGGCGATCGCGTCCATTACCCCCTCGACTCACTACGCTAGAGAGGTAGATGGGGATGCGATGCGGTTTATTATGGGCTGCGATCGCGTTATTTTAGCGCGGGGCGATCGCGTTTGCCGGTGATCATTTTAAGCCAACGTTAGGCCATTGCCCTCAATCCCATAGGGATCTCAATGGGTGGCCTTGCTGTTAGTTTCCTGCAGATCCCCTGCTGTCGCCGCCCCCTTGCAAAGGGGACTAGGGGATGGGACTTGCCCTCCTTTTAAGGGAGAAGGTGGCAAGGCCAAACGGGCATGATTGGGTTACGCTAATGCAAAAAGCTCAGCCCATTTTAGGTATTGGCCATGGTTCAAGCATCTCAATCACGCAAGCGGAGCTTTTCTAGCTTTACCTACAAAGATGCCTTCAAGCAGCTGGGTATCGCTGAGCTGCAGCGCTGGACGATTGAGGCTCAGCCCGCGCCCATCAGTTCCTTCTTCCAGCAGCGCTTGGCGCGCTTACAGCGCTTTGATTTGGAGATCATGGAAGTCTCTAAAACACGGTTAATCGACGCCATCTGCGAAGAGGGTTTAGAAGGGTTTGATCATCGGAATTT
>JBCBTQ010000481.1:0-724 GCA_039818605.1 Cyanobacteria bacterium J06639_14
GCTGGGAGCATGTAGTCGGGGAGCTTATTAGCTAGGTGTTGGCGAAGAGCGTCAGAAAGTTGGGGGGATGGGGAATCAAATTTTGAATTTTGAGTTGAGTCCAACTGAGAACTCAAAACTAAGAACTGAGAACTCTCTTCTTCTGCCTTCTGCCTTCTGCCTTCTGCCTTCACTACGTACGCCACCAACCGCTGATTCCCCGCATCATCCGTCCACGGATTCACCACCGCGGCTTCAATCGCAGGGTGACTAAGCAAGGCGGTTTCAATTTCCCCGAGTTCAATACGGAAGCCACGCACTTTGACCTGGTTGTCCAAGCGTCCCAGGTATTCGAGGGCACCGTTGGGGAGATGGCGGACGCGATCACCCGTTCGGTAAAGAGTGTGTGGGTAGATGGGTGGATGAGTGGATGAGTGATTAGGCTCTGGGAGTTGGCTCCTGGCTCCTGACTCCTGACTCCTGACTCCTAAATTCTGAATTTTGAATTTTGAATTTTGCATTATTTCTGCCTTCTGCCTTCTGCCTTCCGCCTTAATAAACCTCTCCGCCGTCAACTCCGGGCGATTCAAATACCCCCGCGCGACACCGGCACCGCTGAGGTAGAGTTCGCCGGGGATGCCGACGGGGACGGGGTGGCGATGGGCGTCGAGGACGTGGGCTTGGGTGTTGGCGATGGGATGCCCGATGGGGGCGAGGGGCGCGTTGGGCTCCATGCGGGCGTAGG
>JBCBTQ010000482.1:0-724 GCA_039818605.1 Cyanobacteria bacterium J06639_14
ATTGCCTCACACACGCCTCATCAACGGTTATGGCCCCACCGAAAACACTACCTTCACCTGCTGTCACCCTATGACCGCCGCCAGCCTGAAAGCTGAAAGCAGAGACACCTCCCCCTCCATCGGTCACCCCATCGCCAACACCCAAATCTACGTCCTGGACGCCAATCACCAACCCGTCCCCATCGGTATCCCGGGCGAACTGTACATTGCGGGTGATGGTCTGGCCCGTGGGTATTTGAATCGACCGGAATTGACAGCAGAGCGGTTTGTTCCGAATTCAAAATTCAAAATACCCTTCGGGAAGCCGCTCAGGCGTCTACAAAATTCAAAGTTCGGGAGCCAGGAGCTAGGAGTCAGGAGTCAGGAGTCAGGAGCCAGGAGCCAGGAGTCAGGAAGCGCAATTCAAAATACTCTGCGAGAAGAGCAAAGCTCTACAAAATTCAAAATTCAAAATTTATCGCCCTCTACCCTCTACAAAACCGGCGATCGCGTCCGCTTCACTCCCAACGGTTCCATCGAATTTCTCGGTCGCCTCGACAATCAAGTTAAAATTCGCGGCTTCCGCATTGAGCTGGGCGAAATTGAGACAGCTTTGTTGAGTCATCCCGCGATTGAGCAGGCGATCGTAGTTCCTTGGGCTGAGGAGGAAGGTGGGGCAAAGCGTTTGGTGGCGTATGTGGTGGAGAAGGCAGACGGGAGTCAGGAGTCAGGAGTCAGGAGTCAG
>JBCBTQ010000483.1:0-722 GCA_039818605.1 Cyanobacteria bacterium J06639_14
AAAATTGATAATTCAAAATTCAAAATTACATAGCCAACCAGTTGTTGTTGAGCTGGCGGATCCTCCCGCAGTACTACAATCGCTTGAGCCACATCAGGATGCTGAGTGAGAACTGCTTCGATTTCCCCCAGTTCGATGCGGAAGCCGCGCAGCTTTACTTGATGGTCAATACGACCGAGGTATTCGAGGGTGCCGTCTTCACGGTAGCGGGCTAGGTCGCCGGTTCGGTAAAGAATGGATGGGTGGATGGGTGGATGGGTGGATGGGTGATTAGGTGTTGGGAGTTGGTTACTGGGTTCTAATTCCTGGCCCCTGCTCCCTATTCCCTGCTCTCTATTCCCTATTCCCTTCTGACTCCTGACTCCTGACTCCGGCACAAACCTTTCCGCGGTCAAATCCGCCCGCTTCCAATACCCGCGCGCGACGCCGACGCCACCGATATGGAGTTCGCCGGGGATGCCGGGGGGGACGGGGCGATCGCGGGAGTCCAGCAAATAAATTTGGGTGTTGGCGATGGGGTGACCGATGGGAACCGTGGCTGTTGTGGGCGGTCCAGAGGGGAGCTGGGATTGACGGCAGTCCCAGGCGGTGACGTCGATCGCGGCTTCAGTGGGGCCGTAGAAGTTGTGGAGTTCGACGGTGGGGAAGGTTTGGCAGAATTGGGTTGGCAGTTGGGTGGCGAGGGCTTCGCCGCTACAGATGACGCGTTTGAGGCTGGTGCA
>JBCBTQ010000484.1:0-719 GCA_039818605.1 Cyanobacteria bacterium J06639_14
AGGCGACACTCAAGACCGGAGCGCCATGTCTTTGCAGAGTCTGCAGTGCTTCCCCCGCTATGCTCCAGAGCTTCACGGTGTTGTCCGCACTGGCCGTGGCCAGGGTTTGGCCATCGGGACTGAAGGCGACACTCAAGACCCTTGCGCCATGTCCTTGCAGCGTCTGCAGTGCTTCCCCCGTTATGCTCCAGAGCTTCACGGTGTCCGCACTGGCCGTGGCCAGGGTTTGGCCATCGGGACTGAAGGCCAAACTCCTGACCGAAGCGCCATGTCCTTGCAGCGTCTGCAGTGCTTTGCCGTTTTTGCTCCAGAGCTTCACGGTGTTGTCATCACTGGCCGTGGCCAGGGTTTGGCCATCGGGACTGAAGGTCACACTCACGACCGTAGCGCCATGGCCTTGCAGCGTCTGCAGTGCTTCGCCGTTTTTGCTCCAGAGCCTCACGATGTTGTCATTACTGGCCGTGGCCAGGGTTTGGCCATCGGGACTGAAGGCCAAACTCCTGACTGTAAAGCCATGTCCTTGCAGCGTCTGCAGTGCTTCGCCGTTTTTGCTCCAGAGCTTCACGGTGTTGTCTGAACTTGCCGTGGCCAGGGTTTGGCCATCGGGACTGAAGGCCACACTCAAGACCGGAGCGCCATGTCCTTGCAGCGTCTGCAGTGCTTCGCCGTTTTTGCTCCAGAGCTTCACGGTGTTGTCCGAACTTGCCGTGGCAATGGTC
>JBCBTQ010000485.1:0-717 GCA_039818605.1 Cyanobacteria bacterium J06639_14
GAATTCGGAATTCGGAGTTCGGAATTCCGAATTCGGAAGAAGAGTTTTGAGTTTTGAATTGGCTCCTGACTCCTGACTCCTAGCTCCTAGCTCCTGATCCCCTTCCCCATAAATCAACGCTAGTAAATCAATCCCTTCCCCAGACAAGATTGCAGCACAGCGCTCTAGTTCCTGCCGGAAAACTGGCTCCTGTTGATACAACTGCTGCACCATGCCAGGATGCTGGCTACCTTGACCAGGAAACAGAAAGGCAATGGGCCGCGAGCTACCGGGGGTGGGGTGCGTGGTGTTGCCACCCGTCTGGAGTTGGGCAATCGCATCCGCAATGGACGGAGTAACCAGCGATCGCCGATAGGCAAAGCCCCGCCGTCCCATCTGCAGGGTGTAGGCAATATCTGCCAAATCCTGCCCTGCACAACGCTCTAAATACGCCGCCAAGTTAGCCGTTGCCACTACCAAAGCTGCCTCCGACCTAGCCGACAGCACAAGCAACTGATCAGCCGTGTCCTGACTCCTGACTCCTGACTCCTGACTCCTGACTCCTAGCTTCTGTCTCCTCTGCCTTCTCCCTTCTCCCTCCGGCCCTTCCTCCAAAACCACATGCACATTTGTACCCCCAATGCCAAAGGAGCTGACACCAGCTCGTCGCGGACTATCCTGAGTCGGCCAGTCGCTCAGGGCCTTATTGACATAGAAGGGGCTGTGCTCGAAGTCGAT
>JBCBTQ010000486.1:0-715 GCA_039818605.1 Cyanobacteria bacterium J06639_14
CGATAACTTCTGTGCCAGCGGAGAATGCTTGACCCCAAAGTGAAATGCTTAAGCCCAAGTGAATAGAAAAGGGCGGGCATATATATGCCCGCCCTTTGAATTGAGGGAAACCCCTCAGAATCTAGAGCGTAACTAAACCACGACGAAAGAGGTTTCGGTCAAGGTAGTCGTGTCTACTCCTTGCAGCACAGCCAGGGTTTCATCGCCTGCGCTGATGGCATCGCCACTGAAGGACAGGGCTGCAAAGGTGAGACCATCGGCTAAACCGATGAAGTCAGTGCCCACTTCGAAGTCAGTGATGGTGTCGGTACCTTCACCGATCGCCAACACAAACGTGTCAGATCCAGCACCACCGGAGTTGTCGTCACCCGTCAGGATGTCATTACCCAGGCCACCCTCTAGGAGGTCATCGCCATCATCACCCCAGATTTGGTCATCGCCTTCGCCACCAAAGAGGCTGTCGTCGCCGCCTTTACCGCCAATGCGATCATCACCGCCTTCACCGAAGATGGTGTCATTGTCACCAATGCCCACCTGGGAATCGCGGGAGTTGAGGTCACCTCGGAGGACATCGTCACCGTCATCGCCAAAGATAAAGTCGTCGCCGTCAATACCACCGGCAATTAGATCCGCATCATCCGTTCCTTCGGTGATGTCGCGATTAGGCGCTTCAGCACCCAAGCGAGGATCGAGATCTAGAGTTTCATCCAGACCG
>JBCBTQ010000487.1:0-709 GCA_039818605.1 Cyanobacteria bacterium J06639_14
CAGTAGTGCATGACCGTGCCCTCCCAGGTTCATTTGTACTGTCGGGCTTATTCTATACCTTCAAAAATCGCTTGTTCTTCTGTTAGTCATGTGATAAGCGTGGGCGACTCTCTCTGCATGGCACGCTGCCAATCTGGCTGAATCTGCGTCGGGCCAGAGAACGCCTTCTTCGAGCTGCTCCCCTATCTTCGCTTCGTCCAGCTTCCAGGCTATCCATGCCATCCAGTCACGGATACCATCGGCTCTTCCATCCCCTTGCGGGGAGTTAAGTCATTGCGACAAGCGCCAATCACGCGATCGCCTGGTGTTGTGTTGTTTCCGTCCCCTTGCGGGGTGGTGGGTAACTGAACCTGCAAGATCGCCCGGATAATGGTTGGACGTGGTACTGTTTCCGTCCCCTTGCGGGGTGGTGGGTAACTGAACCGGGAACGCCACCCAGCGCGTCCGTCAGCTTCTGGTTTCCGTCCCCTTGCGGGGTGGTGGGTAACTGAACGCGACGCTTTATGGAGATATCAGGGCAATGGCGGGTTTCCGTCCCCTTGCGGGGTGGTGGATAGCTGAACAGGGCGTTGGTAGCGCGGCGCAGATGATTCCGTGTTTCCGTCCCCTTTCGGGGTAGTGGGTAGCTGAACCAGAGCGTGCTTTCGCCCGTGTGGAGGACGCGCGTTTCCGTCCCCTTGCGGGGTAGTGGGTAGCTGAACTGGCTTCC
>JBCBTQ010000488.1:0-704 GCA_039818605.1 Cyanobacteria bacterium J06639_14
TCTCTTCTTCAGCCCTGTTCAAATTCCATTACCCCGAAAGGGGACGGAAACGATTAAGCTCGTTGACAACACTTTGATGACTAAGAACAGGTTCAAATTCCATTACCCCGAAAGGGGACGGAAACGACTCAGACCCAACAGCGTACAAGCGGTATTTGCCTGGTTCAAATTCCATTACCCCGAAAGGGGACGGAAACCGTGCCAGGGATTCCCCAACAACGCAAGATTTCAAGTTCAAATTCCATTACCCCGAAAGGGGACGGAAACTATGTGCCGCCGTCTTCTTCCGAGGGCAGAGCTTCGTAGTTCAAATTCCATTACCCCGAAAGGGGACGGAAACAATTTTAACAGGGTTATTAAGACCTATTTCGTCAATGTTCAAATTCCATTACCCCGAAAGGGGACGGAAACCGAGTTACAGGGACTATAGACTTGTTCTCCACAGTGTTCAAATTCCATTACCCCGAAAGGGGACGGAAACTCCAGCTTCATCGTAGCCAGCCTCTCCAAAACGACCAGTTCAAATTCCATTACCCCGGAAGGGGACGGAAACAAAATCATTCGGTGCAGTGCTAGGCAAAGGTAGAATCGTTCAAATTCCATTACCCCGAAAGGGGACGGAAACGTTGTATTCGCCATCTAGCTCTACGAGTCCATGCTGGTTCAAATTCCATTACCCCGAAAGGGGACGGAAACTAAAGGCA
>JBCBTQ010000489.1:0-457 GCA_039818605.1 Cyanobacteria bacterium J06639_14
ATAGAAAGAGGGTTTTGATATCTTGGGTGAGGTTGACCAGTTCCTGTTCGTGGCGTTTAGCGTAGAACAATTGGCTCGTCATTGTCCGAGTCACACGGTGGCTCAATCGGGCCTTGGCAATCCGCTGTTCGAGCTTAACGCGCCGGGTCGTTGCCCCTTGGGCTTGGCGGGCTAGGCCATTGGCGACTTGTTCAAATTGTTGCTGGATATGGAACACATCCCCATGGCAGGGCGTTTCCGGCATCACGGCTTTTTGCCCTGCCCGCAACGCGCTGCCGCCATCGGCAATCGTGTAGTCGGGGTCAAAGCCTTGCTCCATGACTTCCAGGAGATACCAACCCCAGGTATCTTCATCGCGACGTTCGACCCCTTGGAGAAAGGCTTTGACCCCGACTACACGATTGCCGATGGCGGCAGCGCGTTGCGGGCAGGGCAAAAAGCCGTGCACGGCTTTTTG
>JBCBTQ010000489.1:467-699 GCA_039818605.1 Cyanobacteria bacterium J06639_14
AAGATAGCAGTAGGTGGAGGCGGCATCGACTCCAACTAATACAGGGTGGGCGGCTTGAAAAATTTCGTCATGCAGACCCACTTCAATCCCCGAGAGATCTTGCGACCGATTGACCTCGATGGCTTTTGTCGTAACGGATTGGAGGCGGTTGTGAACAGTACCCATGCTGATCGGCAGATCGAATAAATCGCGCAACAGTTCGACGACTCCTCGATAGGAACTATGGCAAATC
>JBCBTQ010000490.1:0-691 GCA_039818605.1 Cyanobacteria bacterium J06639_14
GAGGAATAAGAGAGTCAAGAACGCATCCTAATGATGTTGGTGGGCTTTTGCCGTTTTAAATTCCTCATTCCGCCTTCTGACTTCATCCTTCTCTTCGTTTCCGTCCCCTTTCGGGGTAATGGAATTTGAACGTTTGACGGAAGGAAATAATTTCTTCCAGGAGAATAGTTTCCGTCCCCTTTCGGGGTAATGGAATTTGAACCAGAAACGAACAGTGGCTACACTCGCGACGTCACTGAAGTTTCCGTCCCCTTTCGGGGTAATGGAATTTGAACCTTCGTCCGATTCAATTGAATAGCTCTAAGAACCTGGTTTCCGTCCCCTTTCGGGGTAATGGAATTTGAACGCAGATTCAACTGGTAATCGCGCAAAGCCACCGAGCGAGGGTTTCCGTCCCCTTTCGGGGTAATGGAATTTGAACTATTTATTACGCTATTAACAATCAAATTTCAACAAAAAGTTTCCGTCCCCTTTCGGGGTAATGGAATTTGAACTTCATCTTAGGAGCTGGCTTCGTCGGCTTCATGTTCAGTTTCCGTCCCCTTTCGGGGTAATGGAATTTGAACTTGTGGTCACATTCGTGACTGTATCGAGGTAGACCGTTGCGTTTCCGTCCCCTTTCGGGGTAATGGAATTTGAACAAGGTAAATTCACAGCAAACTGCGCAAGCAATGGAATCGTTTCCGTCCCC
>JBCBTQ010000491.1:0-681 GCA_039818605.1 Cyanobacteria bacterium J06639_14
GGGGCAACTCCTGGTCGAAGGAA
This sequence comes from Cyanobacteria bacterium J06639_14, assembly GCA_039818605.1. Lineage (GTDB taxonomy): Bacteria > Cyanobacteriota > Cyanobacteriia > Phormidesmidales > Phormidesmidaceae > SIO1E4. The sequence goes on from JBCBTQ010000491.1 coordinate 24, forward strand.
CTTTAGCTGAATTGCGTCGATACATTCCGGCCCAAGAAATTGTGCTGTTGGAGACAACTGCCCCCAAAACGGCGATCGCCCAAGCCAAAACGCATGGCTTCACCCCTCGTCGCTACGGTCGCGAACTCGCTTTCTGGATCCCCCAAAGCCTGGAACTTAAGGAACTCCTGAATCGTTTTGACGGTATCCCTATCGATGCCATTTCAAGACACCCTGTCCGGTTGGAGCATATTTATTTGGAGGTTACTCAGAAGGCAAGTGGGAGTGAGTGGTGAGGGAGTGGGAGAGTAGAAGGGTGGAAGGGTGGAAGGGTGGAAGGGTGGAAGGGGGATGGGGTGATCGTAGGGGTGGGTTCAGCCGAGCGCTAAAGCAAAATACAGTTCCTCCAACTCAAAATCTGCCCCGGCTACCCCCCAAATGACAAGCCACCAATGACTAACCACCAATGACCAACCATCAATCATCAACCAACCAATAGGTCTTCTTCTGGGTAGTTCACCATGCTAGGGTTGTGGTCGCCTACTACAGCGGCCATGAACAACAGCACACCGACGCGTCCGACATACATCGTGCCAATGATCACGAGCTGTGAGGGAATGGATAAATCAGCCGTAATACCGGTTGATAAGCCTACGGTGGCAAAGGCCGAAACGGCTTC
>JBCBTQ010000492.1:0-676 GCA_039818605.1 Cyanobacteria bacterium J06639_14
CCTATGGCTCATCGTCGTTGACGGCAAGCAGCCACACTACAGCCAGGGTGCAACCTTGACCCAATTGAGCCAAATTGCCCGCAAGCTCGGGGCTGATGCCGCAATCAACTTAGACGGCGGCGGGTCAACGACGCTGGTAATGGCCACGCCGAAGGGACCGAAGGTCTTGAATGCACCAATTCATACCCGACTGCCATTGCGAGAACGCCCAGTGGCGAATCAATTAGGGTTTCAGGCAGAGAAATAGGGTGGAAGAGACGCACAATTTTGCGTCTGTAGCCTCGTAGAAGGGAGGAGAGTAAAGGGGTGGAAGGGTAGGAGGGTTAGAGAGACGCAAAATCTTGCGTCTGTAGCCTCGTAGAGGGGGGTTTAGGGGGGCAGGCAGAGTTTTGAACGTCAGTCCGAGATGTATGTACACCGTAAGGGTAATGGATATTGACGTTCGTAAGCATTGATTAAGGTGCATGGGCTTGGCCATGCACTCCTCCTGCCTCCTATCTCCTATCTCCTATCTCCTATCTCCTGCCTTTCTGCCTCACGAAGACCCCGAATCCGTTGGCACTACGGGCACAGAACTCCCAGCAGCAGCTTGGGCCGGGACACGAGCTTGCTTGGGCTTAGTTTCCGTGGGGTGGGGTGGGGTAATCTTGATGGCTTGCACCTGTGCAAGCCATCA
>JBCBTQ010000493.1:0-674 GCA_039818605.1 Cyanobacteria bacterium J06639_14
CTGTCAGCCTTCATTACCCATGCTGAGAGGACTATCGGTACACTCCCCCTGCTCACCCCAGCCGAACACCAACAGCTCATCACCGATTGGAACCAGACCGAGCAGCCCATTCCAGATCGCTGCGTCCACGAGCTGATCGCTGCTCAGGCAAAAGAGAGGCCCGAGGCGATCGCACTGATTTACCAAGCCACCTCGCTCACCTATCGTGAACTGGATAATCGGGTGAATCAGCTGGCCCATCATTTAAGGGCGCAGGGAGTCCAGTCCGGTGAGCGGGTTGCCGTTTGCTTGGCGCGATCGGCTGAGCTAGTGATCGCGCTGCTAGCAATTCTGAAGGTTGGTGGTACCTACATTCCCCTCGACCCTACTTATCCGGCTGAACGGCTGCGCTTTATCCTGGCGGATGCTGACGTGTCGTTGTTGATTGCAACGAATGCGACGGGGGTGATGGATATTCACCCGACGGTGCGGGTATTGGATTTGGTGGGCGATCGTGTTCAAATCAACACTCAGCCCCTCCACTCCCCCACTCCCCTACTCCCCCACTCCCCCACTCCCCTCGCCTACCTCATCTACACCTCGGGCTCCACCGGCACCCCCAAAGGTGTCCCCATTCGCCACCATAGCCTGACGAACCTGCTCACCTCCATGGCTCAGGTTCCTGGTATGACGGC
>JBCBTQ010000494.1:0-670 GCA_039818605.1 Cyanobacteria bacterium J06639_14
CATTGGCATCACAGTGGAGCGAAATCGTGTCACAGGTCATCAAGATGCTGTGTGGTCGGCAGTGTATCGTCCCGACGGTCAGCTCCTTGCCAGTGGTGGATTTGACCAGGTCGTACGCTTATGGGACAAAGACGGCACGCCCATTGGGCAACTGGAGGGGCATACCGATGACATTTGGTCTGTGGCCTTTAGCCCCGATGGGACGGCGATCGCCAGCGGCAGCTCCGATGGCACGGTCCGTCTGTGGGATCGCCAGGGCAATTTGCTGAGTCCACCTATGGCCCATGAGGGCCATGTGAAAACCGTGGCCTTTAGTCCCGATGGCACCCAGATTGCCAGTGGTGATCAGTCGGGGGCCCTGAGGGTGTGGAATCGTCAGGGATCCCTCTTATATCCACCGTTTCGTGCCGATGGCCAGCATACCCTTTGGTCCCTGGCCTTTAGCCCCGACGGTACGGCGATTGTCAGCGGTAGAGAAGACGGGTTAATTCACCTGTGGAGCACTGAGGGCCAGCTTTTAAATACCCTGGTCGGTCACACCGGATCGGTGATTGCGGTGGCCTTTAGCCCCGATGGCCAGCTCATTGCCAGTGGTGGCGACGATGCGATTATCCGCCTGTGGGATCGGCAAGGGAACTTGCTGCATCAGTTAGAAGGCCATGAAGATAAT
>JBCBTQ010000495.1:0-670 GCA_039818605.1 Cyanobacteria bacterium J06639_14
CACCCTAGCCTACCTTCAATCCCCTGAAGGGGATCACCTGATAGCCTTGACGTTGAGACAAGTTCGCAAAATCTGGCCAAATCATTCATTCCTTGCTGGAAAGGAAATTAATCGGCTAGTGGTGAGTTAACTCTAGAGAATCGCTGGTTACAGATAGCTTTTAGCTATTTTTCACAAGGGTTTATTGACAGCAACTCGTATTAAGTTCACCTTCCGTTAGACCCTAGCAAAAATGGCTATCTCAAAGCCCTATACAGTACGGCTTCCAAAACCAGGGGGTTCAACAACCTACTACTACTACCCTATAAGGGGACAAAAACTGGTTGCCAACACAGTTCTACAAGCTTGGGGAACTGGTAATGAGGACTGCATTGATTAGGGCTCACCCTCCTGACTGTCGTCAAATTCATCGTCCAGATTTTCGTGTCACCTAAAAATACGAAAGATTCAGGTGACACGGAAATTTCAAGCGAGAGGCCGAAACTGCTATATGAGCCTGTAACAACTCCTTGAGTTTGCCTTTGGTAGACGAGTTTCAGTCCCTGTAAGGGATTCAGATGATCGGCGAGCATAGCCTTTGTGATGGGGTCAGACTTGACCGCCACGTTTCAGTCCCTGTAAGGGATTCAGATGATCGGCGAGTGTTTATCTTCTCAAGTTCTGCCTCTTT
>JBCBTQ010000496.1:0-667 GCA_039818605.1 Cyanobacteria bacterium J06639_14
CTGGCAACTTTGGCTGCAACTTGATAGTAAGGCACTTCGGCATCATAGGCACTAATACCCGTATCTTCAAGTTCATGGCCCTGACAGAGTAAATGGTCTTTGATTGCTTCCTTCAAGAAGAATCCAGGTCGATTAGCACCGAGGGCAATGTGCATGATGGTTATCTCCAGAAGAGAATGTTTACTTTGGGGCATACCATTTAAGCCGAGAAACTCTGGCTGGTTAGGCAGTCAGGAGTCCAGAGCCAGCATCCAGTGTTCTCCTAACTCCTAGCTCCTGACTTCGAGATGCTGGCATCACCGAGATTCCCGCCTTAAGTTAATGGCCGACTTTGGTAGCAGTGATGGTTGACTGCATGTTTTCCAGTATCCAGATCTAAAGTTCAGGTTTGTTGAGGAAATTTCAGGGTTTAGTTTCAGGGTGCTGGCGCGATCGCGGTCAAAAAAATGCCAAGTTTAGTTTTGTCCACAGACTTAGCGGGTTTAGCTCATTTTTATAGGCTAGAACTGTAACAAAATATCTGAATGGCTCAAGATAGGAAGAACAGTTTGGGTATGAATAAGCATTACGACACCTCCCCAGCCTGTCTACTGGGAAAGCTTCCAAGCGATGTGGTTGTGCAATCTCTGGCGTTAACTCTTTAGTATCTTTAAGTTCTGATGTCCAT
>JBCBTQ010000497.1:0-662 GCA_039818605.1 Cyanobacteria bacterium J06639_14
AGCAACGCCCTGGATAATACCATCGCGACCCTTATCATCACCGGGTTTATGTTGGCTGCGATCGCCCCGACAGTGTGGATATCTTTGATCATAAGGAAATAGGTCAGACAGGTCAGACACACTGGGTTGGTCAGGCTTAATCAGCTTCTCAGAGCGTGAGAACAGACGTGTATTCGACGGCGTAAGTTTTCGGACTAATGCGGGGTGGAAGGAATGGTGGCGGTATTGCTGCCGCAGGGTACTGGTACTAGATATTGATGGCGAGTTGGCGCGTCAGATAGGCATCAATATCAGGACCCGATGGGTTCGCAAGTACCGTGTCGATCCAGGCTTGGCGTTCAAACGCAAGTACAGCCAGCTCCCAAACACAGGCAATGAGCCCAGTTGGAGAAAGATATTCAAAGGTGAATGGTGGGTTAGGAGGCGCATAGTAAACGTGATGCTGCAGCATGTTCTCGCCTACCCACCAGCTCACCAGGACAAAATTACCTTCACGTCCTTCATGGACAATCAGAATCGCAACACCATATCGATCTTCAGAGACTGTCGACCCTGAACCTGGTGCCGCCGACCAGACTGGTGGCATCGGCAGTTGCGCTTGAGCGAGTTCCTGAGCAGCTTCGACAATCGCAGAGTCTGGCGATTCCCGATGAGCCGATATC
>JBCBTQ010000498.1:0-658 GCA_039818605.1 Cyanobacteria bacterium J06639_14
CGGCCAATACATGCGGCCTTCCCTGGACCATTTGCCCGTCCAGAAATATTGGACTCCCGCAGAATTTACTAACCTCGGCAATATTGCCCGGTCCCTTGGCTTTGCTCACGTCCGCTCGGGTCCATTGGTCCGGAGTTCTTATCACGCCGGGGAAGAGGGCTAGGAGGTAGAGGGGGGAGGGTAGAGGGGGGAGAGAAGTAGAGAGTAGAGGGTGGAGAGAAGTAGAGGCGTGATAGCGGTAGGGACAGCTGAGGTGGCCGAGGTAGAAGTTTTCGGAATTCGGAATTCGGAATTCGGAATTCGGAATCATCGCCCCTTCCCCCCTTCCCACTCACCACTCCATTACCAGGCGATAGAATCGGAAGGAAATTTCTAGGCAGGAGATTAGATTTTGCCAACATTGGGCGTCAATATTGACCACATTGCAACGATTCGACAGGCTCGGCGGACCGTTGAACCTGATCCCGTGGCTGCGGCAGTCCTTGCCGAACTAGCAGGAGCCGATGGCATTACCGTACACCTGCGGGAGGACCGTCGCCATATTCAGGAACGGGACGTCAGGCTTCTACGGCAAACGGTGCGGACCCATCTGAATTTGGAAATGGCAGCAACACCTGAGATGGTGGACCTCGCACTGGACATTAAGCCTGACTATGTG
>JBCBTQ010000499.1:0-651 GCA_039818605.1 Cyanobacteria bacterium J06639_14
CTGAGGGCATTTCGCTGCCCTCAGACGCCTTCGACCAGGGCCTTCCGCCGCCCTGGACCTCGCGGAAGGAAGGGTTGAGGAGGCAGACTTAAGGGGTGTTTGCAGTTACAAACTGGTTTAGCCCTTTCAGGCTTCTGCACAAGTTGAATCACACCCTTGATGATGTATGCGCATTTTTCTTTCTCGAATGAATCAGCCCTAGGGGTTGGCCTTATGCCAGCCCCTGAAAAATAGTACTGCTGGCGAAATGTTTCGCCAGCAGAATTAGGGGAGATTTGCTGTTTTGTCCGGATCGATCAATGACTGTGAGAAGAGTGGAATGGTAGATGCACCCTGATTTTTGGCCCCTGGCTTCACGGCTAGGGGTTTTTTGTATGCATTGTTCGGGGCCAGATTGTTAGCGATGTGTAGCTGATACGGTACATCTCGCTTGATGTGAGGACCAGGGGTAACCTTAGACCCTGGCTTGATCAAAATGTGCTGGGTTTACCTGAACAGAGCTGTAAGGTTCGCCTAATCCGAAGGTCCACCGCTACATCACAGGTTGACTTACAGACATTTATGAATCCGAGGCTTTGAGGCGATCGCTCCATTCTGTATCAAGTTTGTCGCGTTGCTCAAACTCCTGCTCAGCCAGGTCTTTTTCGGTGG
>JBCBTQ010000500.1:0-650 GCA_039818605.1 Cyanobacteria bacterium J06639_14
CCATGCGAAACCCGTAACCGTCGACAGCTAATTTCCTTCGATTCCAGCAACGATTGGAAGCGGGCGATCGCGTCCTCCGTGCCCGACACAGCACACATCTCTGGCCCATTGATCACAGCAATCACCACGTCCCCTGGCAGCAACGTTGCCAAAACGCCCTCCGACAACGCTACCGACAGCATCGCCCCCGCTGGACACCGCTGCATCAAGCGCCCCCGCGCCGCCACCAACCGCAGCCCATCCTCCAGGGAAAATACCCCCGCCAAACACGCCGCCACGTATTCCCCAATGCTGTGACCAATCAACGCCTGCGGCTCGATACCGTAGGCTAGCCACAGCTGAGCAAGAGAATACTCAATTGCAAAGAGAGTGGGTTGGGCGAATTGGGTTTGATGAATTTGGTTATTGGTTATTGGTTGTTGGTTATGACCAGGAACCGGGTTTCTTGCATCAGCGACCTGAGTGCTTGTGTCCTTTACCGAGAAACCCGAGTCCTCATTCCCCGCCTGCCTTCTGCCTTCCGCCTCGCCATAAATCAACGCCAGCAGATCAATCCCTTCGCCCGACAAGACTTCAGCACAGCGATCGAGCGCTTTTCGGAAAACGGGTTCTTGTGCATAGAGATCCCGGCCCATGTTGGGATATTGACT
>JBCBTQ010000501.1:0-647 GCA_039818605.1 Cyanobacteria bacterium J06639_14
GCCGAGGGTACTGAAGTGTTGCCCTTTACGCTCATTGATGGCGAAGACTACGAGGTTGACCCTGACGCTAGCTCGGTTGAAGTTACTATCGAAGATGGCGTCACCACAGCAGAGCCCGTTGTGAGCTTCAGCACAACGCCTGAGTTGATTAGCGAAGCGGATGGCACCGAGCTGGTGCTGAACTTCAGCGTGGACGGTGAGATTCCGGAAGAGGGGATCACGGTCAACCTGGAAGGGGATACGGCGGAGATTCTGCAACAGTTCTTGGCCCCCGATGGCGATGGAGCGGTTCAAACTCGCGTTACCGATGATGGCAACATCCTTTATCGCTTCGACACCTCGTTCGAGCCCGATAACGATAACTTTGGCAATGTTGTGGGGGGCACCCTGGAGGTATTTGCCCTCGAAGATGGTGATCCGGCCGAAGACAACTCCGACCCCGAGGCCGCCGGTACGGGCTTCCTCAGCAACTTTAGCTTCACCCTCACAGAGTCGACCGCCAGTATTACGCTGCCGGTATCGGATGACCTCGCCCAGGAGGCTGACCAGACCTTCACCTACACCTTGGTCGAAGGCGAAGGCTATGAGGTGGATGAAACCGCCAATAGCGGCACGTTCACGGTTACCGATGGCGTCACGCCTGCGAC
>JBCBTQ010000502.1:0-644 GCA_039818605.1 Cyanobacteria bacterium J06639_14
TCGCTAGCCCTAGTGCTGCATTTTTTGACTGGGGTAGCGAGACCCCAAAGATAAGTTTTGTGAGCCCCACCAAAAATACTTTCATGGTTACTCCAGACAGATCATGACACTTGGTTGTATATCAGTGCGCCGGAAAGGTCAAGCGTAGAAGGGCGAAGTTCATGGTTATTCGTTGATAGTTCGTGGTTTGTGGTTCGTGGTTCATGATTTGCTAACCCTTACACGACTAACCAACAACCATTAACCATTAACCATTAACCAACAACCATTAACCAACAACCATTAACCATTAACCAACAACCATTAACCATTAACCAACAACCATTAACCAATCACAATCCACCCATTTCAATCAGAATTGAGTTGGCGTCTCAAGTGATCGCCCAGAGGCCCGCTACGGGAAGCTAGGCGAGCTTTGCCTGAGGCTGCCCAAGTTTGTAGTGCTTCAACCTGCTCTTGGGCTGTGCGGGCTAGGGGGACAATTTGGCTGGCGGCTTCCAATATATCGTCAGTGGTGAAGTCCCGGTTCTGACTAAAGCCAATGTGCATGGCTTCAATAATGGCTTGTTCGATCTCGGCTCCGGAAAAATTAGGGGTTTCGTAGAAGGGCGAAGTTCATGGTTATTCGTTGATAGTTCGTGGTT
>JBCBTQ010000503.1:0-642 GCA_039818605.1 Cyanobacteria bacterium J06639_14
CCCTCATCGTCATGCTCAACACGATTGCGGGCGTGCGCTCGTGCCCCCAAGATAAGATTTTGGCGGCCCGCACCTTAGGAGCCAACGACCTGGCAATTTTCCTGTACGTCATCTTGCCCGCGGCCTTACCCAGCATCTTCACGGGAATGCGCGTTGCTCTTTCCGTCGACTTTGGCATTTTAGTCGCGTCAGAACTATTGGCTGGCGACTTAGGCGTTGGCTACATCATCCAAGACGCCAGTGTTTTCTTTAATGTCGAAGCCCTCTTTGTCGGCATTTTGATGATCGGCTTTTTTGGCGTGATCTCAGACTTCATACTCGGATTCATCTCCCGACGCATTGTGCATTGGCAAAGCTAGAAAGTGGCAGGGTAGTTTTGAATTTTGAATTTTGAATTTTGAATTACATCTACCCGCTACTCATCACCCCACCTCTCTCATCCTCCCCATCCTCATAAACTCGGAGCACCCCCCATGGTACAAACCCTCTCTACTCCTTCCAAGTTCACGGATCTCGAACAACAGATACTGGCTGCCATCACACCAGAAAAATGTGTGCAGCTGATTAAAGACTTGGTGCCTACGGGACAACCGGTTTGTGGTAACTCTATCGATCCGGAAGCCCCCATGGCCCATGAAGAAG
>JBCBTQ010000504.1:0-640 GCA_039818605.1 Cyanobacteria bacterium J06639_14
AGCGACGGCTATGACGGGACGGTTCGAGATTGTTTCTTTGGTCGGTACGCTCTCCCTTGAGGGCTTGCATTTGCATCTGGCGATCGCCGATTCCCAAGGCCACATGCTGGGGGGACATGTTATGCCGGGGTGCCTGGTTTATACCACGGCAGAAATTGTGGTTGGTTCGTTGGAAGGGGCGACATTTCGGCGTGTTTACGATCCTGCGACGGGGTATCGGGTGTTGCGGGTGGAGTGAGTGAGTTATGGGGGGATGGGGTGGAAGGGTAGGAGGGTGGAAGGGTGGAAGGGTAGGAGGGTAGGCGAAGCGAGGCATTGGGTTCGTAACTGCCGAAGCTTTTTGCTCCAATACTTCGCTTGTACAGGTAGAGGTTAGGAGGCAAAATTTTGTGTCTGTAAGCAAAAAGGGGTGTAGGAAATGACGGTTGCGATCGCGCTGTTGATTTCGTTTGGCCTGTTGCTGATTTCGATTCAGCAGGGAGTCCCTATCTTGTGGCCACTCTCAGGAGCATTGGTCATCATGGCGGGGGTATACCGATGGCGAGGGATTCGGTGGCACCGACTGGCGACGTTGATGGCACAGGGGATACGGCAGTCGATGGGGGTACTGAGTATTTTGCTGTTGATTGGGTTGGTGGTG
>JBCBTQ010000505.1:0-638 GCA_039818605.1 Cyanobacteria bacterium J06639_14
GGTCTCTAGCGAAGTAGGTAATGCCAAACCGCCCCTGACCCAAAACAGAGTCGAGAGTGTATTGGCCATTTTGTAGCTGTTTGCCCGCTGCCCAAGCCATAATTTTCCATTACAACCAACGCAACTCTACTATTACCGATAAGCGGAGAAAATGAGTACTTAGTGACTCGCCAAAGTCTCAGCCATGCTCATTATGCCGATCGCGCCTGCCGCCCTCAATTTCATTCGCGAGAGGGTGGGTGAAGCCAACCGATACGTGAGCGCCATCGGAAGACATGCTCAAAATAAGCGAACGGACAGTCCAATATCGCGAATTGTTACTACACACAAAACCCGGTCAAAGCGATCGCCTTGACCGGGTTTGTGTTATTCAACCCCATACATGCAACCAGATTAAGGCCGTACAAGCCAGGAAACTCTGACTGTTCAGGAATCTAGGAGCCAGTTGACTCCTGACTCCTGACTCCTGACTCCTAGATTCTTTCGTTAACAGAAAAACAACTTACGCTGTACTGGAATCCCAACCCTACTTGATGAACAGCATTTCCTGGTAAGTAGGCAAAGGCCAGAAACTATCGGCAATTTCCCCTTCTAAAGCATCCGCATATTCACGAACCTCATCCATTAAAGGACGGATG
>JBCBTQ010000506.1:0-635 GCA_039818605.1 Cyanobacteria bacterium J06639_14
CCGCAAGGGGACGGAAACTATTGGGTTGTGCTGTTGATATTCAACTTGCAGTGGTCGCAAAGCCCCATCTCCCCGCAAGGGGACGGAAACTTATAAGGCCCACTTGTGGCGGTGCCCAGCATATAAGGTCGCAAAGCCCCATCTCCCCGCAAGGGGACAGAAACTGACGAGTTACACAGTATTCAGGCACTTCGGAACTAGTCGCAAAGCCCCATCTCCCCGCAAGGGGACGATGTACACACATCTCGGATTTCGAGCTGCAATCCGAGATGTGTGTAAACGGTAGGGATCAGAGGGGATAGTCCACTAGCTGGCGGCCTCGTCGCTAATCTCGCATCGTCTTGAAGTCGTCAATCAACGTGTGAAGGCTCATCTGCAGGGCGTCCCCTATTCTGATTTTTCTGCCGATCAAGGATCAGCCCTAGTGTCCAACCCCTCTCGCTGGTGGTTATCTTCCTCAAGCTCCTTAGAGGGATTTCAGGAACGCCAGGAGGGCCTCGCGATCGCCCTTATCCATCGTCCGAAATGCTTCCTGGGAAGCGGTGGCCTCACCGCCATGCCAGAGGATGGCTTCCGCCAGCGTGCGAGCCCGACCATCATGCAGATAGGTCGAGTAAGGCAGCACCGTCTGCACT
>JBCBTQ010000507.1:0-632 GCA_039818605.1 Cyanobacteria bacterium J06639_14
ATGCTGGCAACAGCAATCTGCTAGTCACAGGCTAGCAACTTAAAGCGGGAAATTCCGGTAAATAAGGAATCTCGAAGTCAGGAGCCAGAATTCAAGAGCCAGGAGGACGCTGGCTCCGGCCTCCTCTTTCCTACCCAGCCAGAGTTTCCTAGCGTAAACGGTATACCCTGGTCACATTCAGGTCCCCGATTTTGCTTTAGGGCAAAACGTCAATTCCTCGATTGGATGTGGTTTAGGAGGCTGATACTTCAGGAGAAGGGTTATGAGCTTACTCGGTAACATTATCTGGTTGATTTTTGGCGGTTTCCTTAGCGGCATCGGCTATATCACAGGCGGCATTAGCACTTGCCTAACCATCATCGGCATTCCCTTCGGTATCGAGACAATTAAGCTGGGAATTGCTACCTTTACCCCCTTCGGCAAAGAAATCAAAGTCAGCCCGGATGCGGATTCCACGTTGGTGCTGATTCTCAATATTGTCTGGATCTTTCTATTTGGCTGGGCGATCGCACTCAATCACCTTCTCTGGGGCATTTTCCTGGCGATTACCATTATTGGCCTTCCCTTTGCCAAGCAACACTTCAAGCTCATGATTCTGGCGCTCTTTCCCTTTGGCCGGAGCTTAGTCTAGT
>JBCBTQ010000508.1:0-632 GCA_039818605.1 Cyanobacteria bacterium J06639_14
ATAAGGATTGTATTGGCCAAACTGATAGCCGTGGTAACGCAATGCCAGTCCGGATCGTTGCTTTGGCAACGTCTGTCCCTGGAATTGGCCTAAGGCTGCCGTGAAGTGTTGATCGGTGACCGTGTCTGGAGCTAAGCCTAACTGAGGTAATAGAGCATTATTGCGAAAACGGAGCAGGGTTTGGGGAAAGGTGGCGGGTTGAACGCGATCGTAAAAGTCGTCCCCCAAAGATTCCAGAGCAGGCTCGTAGGGTAATTCCCAAAAAGGATTCGTCGCATTCATGAATTCCCGATGGCGTTCAATAGTTCTTAGCTTGATGGGTGGTGGGATTAAATTCAAAGCGCTGTTTGCGCTCAGTCTCGCCATAGAGATTAAAGGTGGCCAAGGATTTTTCGCCCACCGCTTGAATGCCATGAATCGCTTCTGGGGTAAAGCTAATCACATCACCGTGGGCCAGAACCTTCTCATCAACCTGGGTGATTTTTTGGGGCCAGTCGGGCTCAGGCATCCGTTGCCATAAGGTGTTTTGCTCCTGTCCCTGAAGAATCGCCACAATCGCCCAAGTGCCATGATTGTGAACCGGCGACATGGCACCGGGCAAAAGTGTTTCAACCTGAACGGTTAAAGGATAG
>JBCBTQ010000509.1:0-628 GCA_039818605.1 Cyanobacteria bacterium J06639_14
ATATTGCGGTCACCTGGCTCTTTTCGAAGGGCATGATGGTGCCGACAGGGGCTCGGATTGCCCCCGCCCGGATTAATTCCATGCTGAATACCTTCTTCGGTATCCTGGCGGCTGAAGGGACCGACGTTGCTGATCGGTTTATCAAAGACCGAGCTACCTGGAGTGAATTCAATCGCATGGCCCTTAAGGCCGCCAATCGTAATCCCGCTTTACTGGGCTGGATATGGCAACTGGCAGGGCCTCAAGATATGATGCGCTGGGTTGTCAGTTATCTGAACTACACACTGCATACCTTCTTAATGTGGTTATTTAGCTGGTTTCCTGTTTGGCTCGACCAGAATAGCCGCTGGCTAGAGCGCATCAATCCGGCTCTGTTCTTCTGGTTGTTAGCTCAAAGCTATCATTTAACCTACGGCACCGGACAACCTCCCGCTGTGCAAGCCATCAAGATTAATCCACCTCCCCCAACGGAAACCAAACCCAAGCAAGCTCGTGTTCCTGCCCAAGCCGCTGCTGGGAGTTCTGTGCCCGTAGCGCCAACGGATTCGGGGTCTTCGTGAGGCAGGCAGGCAGGAGATAGGAGATAGGAGACAGGAGATAGGAGATAGGAGATAGGAGACAGGAGATA
>JBCBTQ010000510.1:0-623 GCA_039818605.1 Cyanobacteria bacterium J06639_14
GGTAACTTTTTTTGTTGGTGCAGACTCCGAGAATCCGAAGCAATATTCTCACTGCATCCGGCCACTGTTTTTTTCGCTAGTCAACTGACAAAGTGCTTGGAACTATAACTAAAGCCTTTACTGGCGTTGGGTTTCATTTCGTTCTACCCAACTCATGGGGTGAGCTTTTGCTAGTCACTTAGCCCTTTCCGATAAGTAGGCAAACAGAATTAATTTGAGTCTTACGTGTTGCTATTGAGGGGCGAAACCGAATGCTTGCATGGGGTACGCTACTGCTTTAGCTGAGCCATGCCCGACGGGCTGGCTATCATCTTTCCCATAATGGGGGTTAGCCATTCGGATTCGGTATCAGAGGACAATTTCACCTGTAGATCGTACGTTTATACCAGTCCGTGATTTTGGACTTCGGTGTGCTCTCAATTGTTTCCTCGCCGTTCCTCTAGAACGATGCTCAGTCGTTGTCTCAGCCGCCGGGGCTAAGTCTAAAAAATGCCTGTGGCTATGGAGTTCAGCCTCAACATCAGTAGCCGCCAAAAAGTGAAACGGTATGAGTCTGAAGCAAAGCTGCTAGCAGACTCAATTGCTAAACGATACTAAGCAACCGGAAAGTCAGAGACGACGTC
>JBCBTQ010000511.1:0-623 GCA_039818605.1 Cyanobacteria bacterium J06639_14
TACCTGGGAGTCAGCTGGGAGTTTCCGTCCCCTTTCGGGGTAATGGAATCTGAACTTTTTACGATCTTACGGCTTATAAAAAGACTTGTTGTGTTTCCGTCCCCTTTCGGGGTAATGGAATCTGAACCCCATGGCAAGACCACCCCGATGACGACATTGACGTGTTTCCGTCCCCTTTCGGGGTAATGGAATCTGAACTTTGATGCATCCTGCTTTTTTGCAAAACCCTGATCCTGTTTCCGTCCCCTTTCGGGGTAATGGAATCTGAACGCTGCACAATAACTTGCGTAAATACGCTATCGTTCTGGTTTCCGTCCCCTTTCGGGGTAATGGAATCTGAACTGTTGCACGCTGTTAATACCACGTGCCCTCTTCCTCGAAAGGTTTCCGTCCCCTTTCGGGGTAATGGAATCTGAACTATCGAAATGAGTTTAGCCCTGGGACTTTCGTCCCGTTTCCGTCCCCTTTCGGGGTAATGGAATCTGAACCAGGGTTTGGCATTATCGACTATATTCCAGGTCTTGGTATTGTTTCCGTCCCCTTTCGGGGTAATGGAATCTGAACTTCCAGTTCTTACATGCTCTCAATGTCATGAGGTGTTTCCGTCCCCTTTCGGGGTAATG
>JBCBTQ010000512.1:0-618 GCA_039818605.1 Cyanobacteria bacterium J06639_14
ATCAACACCTGTAGTCGGCTGGGTAAACTGCCGTTGTCTGCACTGGCCTCCTGCGTTAGCTGAGACAGCACCACTTGATCGCGTAACTGCTGAAGCTGGTTATGGGTATCCCGCAGGCGATCGCGGCTTTCGCTTAAATGCTGCTGGGTGAGGTTGCGGTAGGTATCAGTTTGCACCTGAGTCAGGGCTTCATAGCCACTAGCCACCTGATCAGTGAGGGCTTCAACAGTTACAAGGGTTTCCACCAAGTCAGGCATCAGCATCGGATCACGCGCTGCAATTTGGATGGCAGCCCCGTGGCTGGCTTCGGCCCATTGATAAGCTTCACGCCATTCGGGGGAATTTCCGGCTTTGATGGCCTTGGTCGCGATCGCGTCGAGTCGAGCCAAAAATAAATCTCGATCCAACATATTTCCGGTTGTGGGCACCTGTGCCCGCCGAAATTGCCAAAACCAACCGACCACCATGGTCACAGCAATCACACCACCCATTAAAAATGAAATTGGCTTAAACCCTGTAAACACCAGTAGTGTCAGGTATCCCAACCCGGCACCCACCAGCAAAAAATAGGTTTGTGAATAGCGAAAAGCCCTACGCCAAAGAATCGTCATTCCGGTG
>JBCBTQ010000513.1:0-617 GCA_039818605.1 Cyanobacteria bacterium J06639_14
ATGGCGGTGATGATGCCACGACCCGCACAGCCTACACCCGGCTCAGGACCGCCGGACTCAACGCACTTAACGTCCTTGTAGCCCTTGAGTAGCACTTCGTCTAGCTCGAGGTCTTCAACCGCACCGCGCTCAGCTGCCAAGTGCAGAATCGTAGTCTGTGCCTTACTGTGGAGCATCAAGCGAGTAGAGTCTGCTTTGGGGTCACAACCAACAATCATGATGCGGTTGCGATCGGCCATACTGGCAATGGTGTTCTGGGAAGTGGTGGATTTACCGATACCGCCTTTTCCGTAAAATGCGATCTGACGCATGGTGAGTTTTCTCCTTGTGGGTATTTGGGGATGAGAATTCGGAATTCGGAATTCGGAATTCGGAAAGATGGAGCGGGACTTCGGGGTCAGGCCGGGGGCGATCGCCCGAAGTGCATGGATGTTTTGGGGGTATGCATGGGGAGAGTGGGGGAGTGGGAGTAAGGGAGTGGAGGCGTAACCGATGCTTATCCGCTCATGCACCCATCGACTCCATCACGCCTTAACCTCTTCCACGGTGAGGGCGGGTAATACGAGGTCGCGGAGCTTGACTTCGATGGAGTTCTTCAGGGTGGCGGTGCTGCTGGC
>JBCBTQ010000514.1:0-614 GCA_039818605.1 Cyanobacteria bacterium J06639_14
CAATCTCAGCCTCTACATATCGGTTCCGTTAAAACCAATATTGGCCACCTCGAAGCTGCGGCTGGCATCGCTGGGCTCATTAAAGTCGTGCTGGCGATGCAGCACGAAACCCTCCCGCCCCATCTCCATTTCCATCAGCCGAGTCCTCACATCCCCTGGTCAGAACTGCCTATTGCAGTCACCCAGAACGCGTGTACGTGGTCCAATGCTGAGCAGTCTCAGTTTGCGGGTGTGAGTTCTTTTGGGTTTAGTGGGACGAATGCGCATGTTGTAGTGGAAGCAGGAGCTAGGAGTCAGGAGTCAGGAGTCAGGAGTCAGACGGATCGCTCCCTTCACTTGCTGACGCTTGCGGCTAAAAGTGCGGCAGCTTTGCAGGAGCTGGCTAGGCGGTATGTGGATTGGTTGCCTGGAGTCGATGCTGATTTCGGTGATATTTGCTGGAGTGGGCAGGTATCACGATCGCACTTTGCTCATCGGCTGGCGATCGTGGCGGATTCAAAGGCTGATGCTGTCGCCCAACTGGAAGCGTTTATCGCCGATCCCGCATCGCGCTTGATGCCGCAAACGCCCCAGCCCCAATGCCACAAAATTGCCTTCCTGTTCACCAACCAAGG
>JBCBTQ010000515.1:0-609 GCA_039818605.1 Cyanobacteria bacterium J06639_14
GGCGAATCTACCGATGTTAGTGTTCAAACACGTCCCTTAAGCCCCTCGCGACGGGTAGAACTTTGGAGTGGACGGTTTGCCATGGTGGGGTTTGTGGCTACCGTGGCAGCGATCGCCTTTAAAGCCACAACCTAAAGAACAATCGTACGGGCCGCTAGCAGAACGTCATGTGCTTTTAGCGGCTCAGACTCATTGTGCTGAATGTCTTTATTTCCTTGGGTTCGGCAAAGCCGCAAGCAACACCGCCCTAGCCACACCATTTCCATGAATTATGGCTACACATCACGGAATCTGTAGTTGCCACTCAGAGACTCGGTATTATTCCTCCGATGAGGATTGAGTGGCATCAGATCGTTGTTTAGTTCGTCCTGCTTGCCGAGTTGCTTGTTTGAGCAAAAATTCAATCTGAGCATTGACGCTTCGCAAATCATCGGCAGCCCACTTTTCTAGGGCTGCGTAGAGATCGGGGTCTAGCCGTAACAGAAATCGCTTTTTGCTCACGTATACAACGTACCCGTATTAATAATCGGTTGTGTTGCGCCCTCAGAGACGATCGCAACCAGGAGATTATTCACCATGGCGGCTTTGCGTTCTTCATCCAAGTCCACG
>JBCBTQ010000516.1:0-608 GCA_039818605.1 Cyanobacteria bacterium J06639_14
CGCATTTTGCACCAGGACGACATCGGTCCGGCTACGGCTGCCGTCGAAATCCCCCTCACCGGAGCCGAACCCACGCAATTGGCCCCCGATATTCACATCATTCCGGTCCCTGGACATACCAAGGGCCATACGGTGCTGTTGTATCGCGATCGTTTTTTGTTCACCGGCGATCATCTGGCCTGGTCGTTGCGGTTACATCAGCTCTATGCTTTCCACCGATTTTGCTGGTATTCCTGGCCCGAGCAAATCAAATCCATGGAAAAGCTAGCTGCTTATGCCTTTGAATGGGTGCTACCCGGCCACGGCCACCGCTATCACGCGGAGACTGCGATCGTGCGACAGCAGATGACACAGTGTGTGATTTGGATGAAGGCACAGCAGGCTTGAATTTTGGGGTTGGGTGTTGGAATTCGGAATTCGGAATTCGGAATTCGGAATTCGGAATTCCGAATTTGGAATTTGGAATATTCTGCGGGAAGGGCATAGTCCTATGGCTATGGGGTACACACATCTTGGACTGATGTTCAAAATTCTGCGTGAATTCCCCTGTTGATAAGGCTATCCATGAGGCAGAACTCCAGCAATGCTTTTGCTTCTGTTCCCCTTGT
>JBCBTQ010000517.1:0-608 GCA_039818605.1 Cyanobacteria bacterium J06639_14
AAGCCCACTAAAGGGGCTGCCCCCTGAGAAAGGTTGGTTAACGTAAGACGGGCCTCATAAGTTTGAGTGCGCCAGTAGGTCACCTCAGGGTCGCATTAGGTGCGGGCAGGGCGTTTGAGGGGGACAGTGGGGTTTGCTCCACGCCACGGCAGCCTTTACCTTATCGGGCTTTGAGAAGATTTCTGAGGAAGAAATTACCCCCAAAGGGCAATGGGTTACGCTGGGTTGTACCTATTCTGCGAGACAGCGCTACCTACGGCATGGGAGGTGTAATTCTACCCTCCACCCTCTACGAGGCTACAGACGCAAAATTTTGCGTCTCTTCCACCCTCCACCCCCACCCTCTTCCCCCTCTATGAGCGACTTCTACGATGCCTTCATTTCCTACGGTCGGGCCGATAGCCTAACGTTTGTCACCCATCTCGACAAACGACTCACGCAACTGGGGTATCGTATCTGGTGCGATTTCAACGACATTCCCCTCGCCGTTGACTTCCAGCATCAGATTGATGACGGCATTGCCAAGTCCCATAACTTCCTGTTCATCATCTCGCCCCACTCCGTCAACTCCGCTTACTGCCGTAAAGAAATCGAGTTGGCCCAGCGGT
>JBCBTQ010000518.1:0-606 GCA_039818605.1 Cyanobacteria bacterium J06639_14
ATGTCGCCTATATCCCCAACGGCAAGGTGATTGGCCTATCCAAAATCGCTCGCATCTGTGAAATGTATGCCCGTCGCCTCCAAGTTCAAGAACGGCTCACCGCCCAAATTGCAGATGCCTTAGAAGGCTTACTGAAACCTCAGGGCGTTGCTGTCGTTGTTGAAGCGAGTCACATGTGTATGGTCATGCGCGGCGTCCAAAAGCCCGGCTCCTGGACGACCACTAGCGCCATGCGCGGTGTCTTTGCCGAAGACTCCAAAACTCGCCAAGAGTTCATGAGCTTGATTCGCCATCGTCCGAATTTCCACTAATGACGAGAAGGGTAGGGGATATAGGGTTCAAGTGATGAGGTGAATTTGGAATTCGGAGTTCGGAATTCGGAGTTCGAAAAGTCGTTAATCAATTTTGAATTTTGAATTTTGAATTTTGAATTTTGAATTCCCTCTACCCCATATCCTGTGAGCGACACGATATATCGGTCGCTCCACCCCCTACCCTCCACTCTCCACCCATCTACGCCCCCATTCCTGCCATGCTAAAAACTACCGATATTCCCGATACGCGCTTACCCGTCACCATCATTACGGGATTTTTGGGCAGTGGTAA
>JBCBTQ010000519.1:0-603 GCA_039818605.1 Cyanobacteria bacterium J06639_14
CGATATCGCTACTAAAGGCTGCCACTGTTGGGGCATACCTGCGGGCAAATCTAACATTAAATTGAGATTGACATCAACAAAACGCGCTACATTTTCCGCCCGCTCGATATAACGGTTTAACCAGTAAATTGAATCGGCAACGCGGCTTAGCATAGGGCAGGTTCTCTAAACGTGTGTTTGATCAGATGTGAGAGAAAAGTAATTTTGTCCCTGAAAATATGTCTTAGAGCTATCCTCCCCTTACGAAGGGGAGGTGCCGTAGGCGGAGGGGTCTTGACCGATAGCGCCAGTTATCCAGACCCCTCCCTGACGGTTCCCCTTGGATAAGGGGAACCAAATGTTGTTACTTCGCCGCAGCAACAACCCAGGTGTCTTTGCTGCCGCCTCCCTGGGACGAATTCACCACCAGAGAGCCTTTCTTCAATGCCACACGGGTAAGCCCCCCCGGATTTACATAAATCTCTTCTCCATTCAAAATAAATGGTCGTAAATCCACGTGACATCCCTGGAACTCACTGTTAATTAGGGCCGGTACCCGCGACAAGCAAAGGGTGGGCTGGGCAATGTAGTTCCGAGGATTGGCCCTGATCTGTTCGGCAAAGG
>JBCBTQ010000520.1:0-594 GCA_039818605.1 Cyanobacteria bacterium J06639_14
ATAAAAAACTGCTCCGGGAGGCTGCGATCGAGGCCCAGATTGGCCCGTATTTGATCAATCGCCTCCTGTGTCGCCGCTGGCCCCGCAAAATAAGCTGCCGGGTCACCTGGCAGGGCACGCGTTAGCACAAAGGTGATGACAATCACCCCCAAAACACTGGGAATGGCAGCGGCGGCGCGGCGGGTAATGACTGTGAGCGTAGAGGAGCGGGACATGATTTGTCTGTGCGGGGATCACTTAAGGCGAAAGATTTCGGTGGAGGCAGGGGCTAGGAGTGAGGAGCTAGGAGCTAGGAGTGAGGAGCTAGGAGTCAGGAGTCAGGAGCTAGAATTCAGGAGTGCACTGGCTTCTGGCTCTCTGACTAACCAGGATGTCCCAGCTTCAATGGCTACCCTCTAAGCTTTCTTTAACTGCCGATAATCCAACTGTCGGTGGAACCAGTACTGGTAGCCGGTGATGTTGGGTTGCATTGCCACCGATAGGAAAGGCTGGGCAACAACGATGCGCGGCATTTCTTCGAAGGCGATTTTGAGGAAGCCTTTGACGTTTTCGTCGTAAGCAGGGTCACCAGGTTTGGTGGCTAGTGCCGCATCG
>JBCBTQ010000521.1:0-592 GCA_039818605.1 Cyanobacteria bacterium J06639_14
AGAGAACCCAGTAGTATTAAGAATGAGATCAATGTTCTGGTTTTCAGTCAGTTCGGCCAGCAACTGAGCCTGAATCTCTGGATTGCGTAGAGAGGGAAGAAAGAGAGGAAGCGGATGAAAACCACGAATCTTTAGTGCTTCACAAAGAGCATCAATAACGCGAGTGTTGCCAGACAGATAGTGAGCCCGATAAAAGAAAATTGCTACCGTAGGTTGTTGCCCTCTTCCCCCCTCTCCCCTAGCGTGTACACACATCTCGGAAGAGAGAGCGAAATCCTGCATTACCCCCCTTAATCCCCCCTTCGTAAGGGGGGAAACTCCGGTCCTCCCCCTCTTCCATTCATACTCTCCCCACTGCGGTACAGCCTGCGGCTCAGGCACCTCATAGGAATAATCCAAACATGTTTGAGCTAGATATTGCAGCCCGTAAGCTAGATTTTCCGCCCCACCTTCCACAAAGTAGTGCCAGAGTTTATCCGCTACCGTCAGAGGCACTGTCCCCAAACTACAGAGGACTGGATCGGGGCGATCATCCCCTGGTAAAACCACCAAGCTAATATCGTAAAATTCTGCTATTTCCCGCAGACGCTCT
>JBCBTQ010000522.1:0-588 GCA_039818605.1 Cyanobacteria bacterium J06639_14
CGATTTCTTCGAGAGTGAGGGTAAATAAACCTAGATTAAGACGATTGAAGATATCTTGACCATTTTCTTGACTGAGGTCAAACTCATCACCAGCGCCATCGGCTCCATTGACTTCGGTAACATCAAAGCCTGCCCCGCCATCAATAAAGTCACTGCCATCACCGTTGTTCCAGATAAAGCGATCATGGCCACTGCCCAGATAAGCGGTGTCATTGCCACGCTGGCCCACCACCAGATCATTGCCAGCATCACCATAGAATGTGTCCTCAGCAGACCCACCTAGCAATAGGTCATTGCCATTACCACCGCGTGCTTTAATTTCTGTAGAACTTTCACGGGCATCTAAGCTATCGTTGCCATCACCACCAGAAAACATAACCTTTTGTACATCACTGCCAGTTAGGTCGCCAACTGTTAGCGAATCGTCACCTCCCTGACCATTAATCTCAAATTTTTCAATACTCTCATTTGTTAGGGTAAATAAACCCAGATTCAGACGATTAAAAATGGCTTGACCATTAGCCTCAGTCAGTTCAAACTCATCGCCTGGACCGTCGGCCCCATTGACCTCAGTTGTATCATTGCCTG
>JBCBTQ010000523.1:0-588 GCA_039818605.1 Cyanobacteria bacterium J06639_14
TGAGGAAGCGATCGCACCGATCCGCCTGCCCCAACTCAAACGCCTCAATCTGCCCCAACGCTTCCCACTGGTTCAAACACTGCTGCAAATCATGCTTCAGCCCCAACGCACTCTGATAACGATCCTCAGCATTTTTGGCCATGAGCTTGAGGACGATTTTAGAAAGGGGAGTAGGGAGTGGGAAGTGGGGAGTAGGAGGCAAGCCTCCTGACTCCTGATTCCTGACTCTTGACTCCTCTCTCCGCCCTATTCCCTGCGCCCCATCCCCTATACCCCACGCCCTATTTCCGACTTCCGACTTCCGACTTCCGACTTCCGACTTCTGACTTCCGACTTCCGACTTCTGACTTCCGACTTCCGACTTCCGACTTCCGACTTCAAACAACGGTGTCTTCGCAATATGACAGTGGATTAATTCCATCGGATCATCGCTCTGGAACGGTAACGCCCCAGTGAGCAACTCGTATAGCGTTACCCCCAGTCCGTAAAAATCGGTGCGGTAGTCAATGCCTCGATTCATGCGCCCGGTTTGCTCGGGAGCAATGTAGGCCAGAGTACCTTCTAGGGCCACAGGGCTATGAGTTTCCT
>JBCBTQ010000524.1:0-586 GCA_039818605.1 Cyanobacteria bacterium J06639_14
TGGTTATGAGCGTACTTTACGAGAATTAGGGCGTCTCGCTTTCTCTAATATTGCAGACGTAGTAAGTTTTAACGCACACAGCGTAACTGTAAAAGATTCAGGCGAACTAGACGATAGTGTTTTAGCCGCAATTAGAAAGATTTCATTCACAGAAAGAGCTACGGATTTTGGCGCGACAACTGAAGTTAGTGTCGATATGCACGCCAAGGAAAAAGCCCTTGCACAGCTTTGCAAGTTTCATGGCATTGGAATAGGTTTTGAAGCTATTCGCGCAGCATTGAAAGTTTACGGCTTTGCATTGATTCAAGACCCCGAAAGCGAACTCGGCTGGAAGCTGGAACCCTATGAGCCTGCTGGCAGTTCCCCAGACGCTTAAACCCCTGCGCCATCGCAGCGCAGGCAAGCGCAAAATTGACCTCGACACAGTATTATTCTCTCTCCACGAAAAACAACAAATCGTGCATGACGATCGCACACGGTTTAGAGTGCTGTGCTGTGGTCGAAGGTTCGGTAAATCTCGCTTAGCGATGGCTGAAGCAGTCAAGCGATCGCTCTCCTATGACGGGCCTTATGATGTCGCCTCACC
>JBCBTQ010000525.1:0-585 GCA_039818605.1 Cyanobacteria bacterium J06639_14
TGGGCTCAGGCATTTTAGACAATCGTCCATCTTCCATGTAAACAATACGATCGGCAATATCGAGGATGCGATTATCGTGCGTAACTAGCAAAATGGTGCAGCCCTGCTGTTTGGCCAAATCATGCATGATGTCCACCACATCCCGGCCCGATTTTTTGTCGAGGGCAGCAGTCGGTTCATCGGCAAGGACAATTTTGGGACTGCTAACCAGCGCACGGGCGATCGCAACCCGTTGCTTTTGGCCCCCGGAGAGATCAGCTGGATAGTAGTGGATGCGATCGCTTAAGCCCACCTGCTCCAGGATAGCTACGGCCCGACGATGCCGTTCGGCTTTGGGCCATTTGCCCTGCACTTCGAGCCCCATTTGGACGTTTTCGAGGGCGGTTAAACTGCCATGCAGGTTGTGAGCCTGAAAAATATAGCCGTTATGGCGACGAGCCTGCACCAACTGATTCTCGCTGGCCCCACAGATTTCGTGACCAACGACACGCAAGCTGCCGGATTGCGCTGAACGCAACCCGCCGATGAGCGTTAGCAGCGTGGTTTTACCCGAGCCAGAAGGCCCCGTCATAATGACAATTTCTC
>JBCBTQ010000526.1:0-584 GCA_039818605.1 Cyanobacteria bacterium J06639_14
CGATAATCATGTCATCGGGATCGAGTAGAGGTTTGAGCCCTTCAATCACCAGATCTACGGGTTTACCTGCTTTGACCATCACCAAGATACGTCTGGGTCGTTCTAGATTCTGAACAAATTCTTCTAGGGAGTAAGTTGCAACCGCGTTCTTACCCTGAGCGCGGTTTTTCATGAAGGCTTCGGTCTTTTCCCGAGAGCGGTTGTATACCGCAATGGGAAAACCGTTACGCTCGATGTTTAACGCAATGTTCTCACCCATGACCGCTAGGCCAATTACACCAAAACTCTGTGCCATAAACTTTCCCTAAGGTTTTCCTTTCCGTATAGCTATTTTCTATAGCGATCTGTCCGTTTTATCACTTGGCCAAGGCGCGTTTTTTTGACAAAGAGCCTTGCAAAACAACGTGCCAAGTAGCCTGCGAAGCCTACACGCTTTTAGGCTCCGCCACATCACCGAACTGACTAACGGCATACCTTCCTCAGAGCATCAGCGCCCGAAAAAGAGCCCAAAAAGCCAAGACCGACATTAGTAGCAATAAGACTTTAAAAAACGGACAACGTTGTTTAAAGTCTTATTGCTACTA
>JBCBTQ010000527.1:0-583 GCA_039818605.1 Cyanobacteria bacterium J06639_14
GTTTAGTTTCCGTCCCCTTTCGGGGTAATGGAATCTGAACTCCTCTAAATGACGAGCAGCTTGCCAAATTAGGAAATGCGTTTCCGTCCCCTTTCGGGGTAATGGAATCTGAACCTGCTGCTGCAAATGAGTCTGTCGCTAAATATTCTGGTTTCCGTCCCCTTTCGGGGTAATGGAATCTGAACTGTAATCGTTCTAGACCCTGCAGTTCTAGACGAAGGTTTCCGTCCCCTTTCGGGGTAATGGAATCTGAACCTGGCCTATGATTTTGCCGCAGAATTTGCTCGAAGGTTTCCGTCCCCTTTCGGGGTAATGGAATCTGAACGAGGTGGTGACGCCGATCTTCGGTAACACTATGTGTTTCCGTCCCCTTTCGGGGTAATGGAATCTGAACCTTGCCTGAGGAGTAATCTAGCATAGTTTTTCTAGCGTTTCCGTCCCCTTTCGGGGTAATGGAATCTGAACCCCTACCTTCTGGAAACTATATATATCAAGGCTTCTAGAACCCGTTTTCGCGGGGGGCTAAATTAGGGGCTCATAACTGAGAATCAGTGGCAATAAGGTACCTTCAAAAAAGGCTATA
>JBCBTQ010000528.1:0-582 GCA_039818605.1 Cyanobacteria bacterium J06639_14
CACGTTTCTTGCCCTCCCCTTGGGAAGGCAAGAAACGTGGCTGTACTTGAGACTCAGTAACTTGTGCCTAAGGGACAGATCTTTAATAAAGGGAGATCCAGGGGGCTTGCAGCAGCTTTGCAGGCTTACAAGATATTTCGCCAACAGCGTCCGAGGTCCGAGGCTCAGCCCTTCCAGCATTGCGATGCGGCTGAGTTTGACTTCGTTCAACCCCCTACACGAACTGACTGCGTAAAAATACTGGAGTTGTAACAAGACCTGAATTTATCAGAATTTTTCCCTATGGCCCCTAAAAATTGCATAGGCCACTATTTAGACATCCTGTAGACTCGCGTGTGCTCTTTGAGCACCGGCCGGGTTGGGGCTTCCTTAGCGAAGACTTCAGCCCGGTTTTTCGTTTGTTTAATTATTTGGGCAGTCAGATTACCCTGGGCTTCCTATGCCGTTGTTGTGCCTGTATGCGTGACTCTATTGGCTGGTTAATTGCGACGTTTAGCCAGTAGACGGGCCGCCAAGCCGCCACCCACAAACCCAAATAGGTGGCCTTCCCACGAAACGCCCTGCTGAATCGGGAAAACACCC
>JBCBTQ010000529.1:0-582 GCA_039818605.1 Cyanobacteria bacterium J06639_14
ATAAATGTGATTATTAGAGCGGTATACCGCTAACCTAGGCCGTTCTGCAGTGCCCTTGATACGACGACGAATGCGCGCATGACGGCGATGGGTAGATTGTGTACGTGTAGCTTTCATAACTCAATTACTTTCCTGCTTTACCAGCTTTACGTCTAACCATTTCGCCAAGATAACGAACACCCTTACCTTTGTAGGGTTCAGGGGGTCGAGCGTCACGAATCTTAGCGGCAATGGTGCCAACCAGTTCCTTATCAATACCAATGTGATTGTTTCTGGTATTGATAAGGAACTGGTGGGAACTGTCGCCGCTAAGATTCGCGATGCCCGTCCCCCTGAGCCCTACAAAGGTAAGGGTGTACGCTATCTCGGTGAGATGGTGAGACGTAAAGCTGGTAAAGCAGGGAAGTAATTAAGCTATGAAAGCTACGCGTAAACAATCTACCCGTCGTCGTCATGCGCGCATCCGACGCCGAGTCAAGGGTACGGCTGAGCGCCCTCGGCTAGCGGTTTACCGCTCTAATAATCACATATATGCCCAGGTCATTGATGATTATAAGCATCACACCCTGGCTGCGGCGTCTA
>JBCBTQ010000530.1:0-581 GCA_039818605.1 Cyanobacteria bacterium J06639_14
GGAGGGGTTCTAGCCGCTACGATCGCGATCGCACTCCTATATTCCTAAGGCTGATTCTCTACTGAGAGAAAATCGTGTTGGTGCGACAGAGGCAGGATGTAAGTCCAAATCGCTCAAAGTTTTGTGTGGCTTACCGTTGAATACCGATGTTGAATATCAATTCTGCAAGTGACCGCTACATATTTGTAGGGGCGCACGGCTGTGCGCCCCTACGGATTCATGATGTGAAACCACAACTCGTGGTACTGGTATTCGACGCAATCAGTAAGAATCCTGGCCGCATACCTGTTCCAGAGAAAACAGCTTCAAGACATCATTTCAGAAACCCACAATGGAGCAATCGTCCATCGCCTTACAGCATTTTTTGACCCAGTGAGATCTCGACAGATAGGAACAAAGCTGTTCCCAGCCAGGGCTTAAATTGGGGAGCTGCACCTCACTAGCTTGCTCAAAGCGGGAGGATGGGTTTTTAGTTATTGGCAACACGGATTTAGTTGAGGTCATCATTGGGGGCACCTTGATTCAAGTCAAACTAAGTCGTCTATAACCGTGAAGCTGCGGGTAACGGTCCCGAGCAAATC
>JBCBTQ010000531.1:0-580 GCA_039818605.1 Cyanobacteria bacterium J06639_14
CCCGCGGAGTCCAAAAGCGTTCGTGGCTGACTTAGTGCATCCGCAACGACGCGGAGCCGAAACTGGCACGTTCTACATGCTGGTGGGATTCACGGCACTGCCTGCCAGTCTGATGGCTGGGTGGCTCTATGCGCAGGTATCGGTAGCTGCTCCGTTTTATGTGGGGGCCGTAACTGCTGTCATTGCCGCAGCTTTACTCATGCTCATACGCAAGCCGGTTTACCCATCCCCTAATTGAGCGACGCGACAGGTTGCGTCTCTACAAGTATCGCCGCTTCCCCATAATGGGGGTTGGCCATTTGGATTCGGTTTTATTTCCCTAAAACGCTGCTGAGTATCCGGCGTATGGCGCTGAATTTCCCTGTTTTAATACCGGCATGAGTGATTACTTGGAAAGTATCTGGATGCAGCGGTTCAACAGCGGTAAGTGCTAAGTTTTCGGCCACATGTTCTGGGGCTTTCATGCCTACCAGTGCAGTCCTGACATAGGGCGCACTCCGTGTGTATTGCAGCGCCCGCTGGCAATCCGTCTGCAAGTCCTGGCCAAAGGAAGCGATCACGTGTTGGGGAAGCTTGCCCA
>JBCBTQ010000532.1:0-570 GCA_039818605.1 Cyanobacteria bacterium J06639_14
GCTGGACATCTAAGGCCCGTTGCAAGGCTTCCACTCGTTTGGCGTAGAGATTCTGTCGTCGCCGGTAGGCACTGGCCCGTCGCCTCAAAGCCGAATTTTGCGCCTCATTATGGTTGGCATGGACATCGGATGGGGGACTGATAGCTGTGAACGGGTGTTCTGTTTTCACCCACTCAATCCGGCGCTGACCTTGAGACCCCTTGATTTTCATGGCCACTTCCAGTCCTGCTCGCCACACTTTGCGTTTGCCATAGGCCGCCGGGGTTTCGCCCACCTTCAGCCAGACACTGGCCCACTGCCATAAGGTCTTGCCGTAGCGGCGTTCCCCATCAGTAAACCATCGAATAAAGCGCGCGGGGCTAGCCCATTGCCAAGCCCTTGAGGTACTTTCTTCAAAGAGAGATTGCTGCTTCTTGCCCGCGATTGCGGCAATCCAATAGCGACTTTGACGTTCAATGAAGTGCGCTGTCCAGCCTTCTGACTCAGCGGGGGGGAAGGTTCTCGCCCACGCGAGTGTAGACTTCGTCGCCTTCGACCGTCACGTCACTGGCTTCCGGGGCCGGGGGCGAC
>JBCBTQ010000533.1:0-570 GCA_039818605.1 Cyanobacteria bacterium J06639_14
CACATCGAGTTTTGACCATCGTGTGACACAGTGAAAATCGGCTGTAAATTCTTGTTTTGGCAATGCCATCATGTCGGCCCAGCGAAAGGTTTTGGCTGCGGCCAATCCCCACACTTTCAGCTCCCATGCATCTTGAGTTACCTGTGGCGTCTCACCATAGGTTAATACCGGGAATCCAGATGCTAGGTGTTGTCCAGGGGGAATGCGATCAGCCAGATCTGAACTGGGCTTCTCAAAGTACTTCATAGCTGTGTGTGAAAAGACGCTGTCTTCAGTATTGCGTATTTGTGGGGGCGGGAGGTGTGGTGAGGGGAGAGAGGCGGGGAGACGGGGGGAGACGGGGGGAGACGCGATATATCGCGTCTTTACATTACGGTTGTGTTACTTTTACGCTTCTATGCTCTGATCCTTTTGCGCTTTTACCCTCCTACCCTCCCACTCTTCCACCCTCCTACCCTCCTACCCTCCCACTCTTCCACTCCCTGACTCTCTGACTCCCTGACTCCCTGACTCCCTGACTCCCTGACTCCCTGACTCTCTGACTCCCTTACTTCATTGCTTGCTTTGCCA
>JBCBTQ010000534.1:0-569 GCA_039818605.1 Cyanobacteria bacterium J06639_14
GACGCTGCAAGGCCATGGCGCTACGGTCTTGAGTGTGGCCTTCAGTCCCGATGGCCAAACCCTGGCCAGTGCCAGTGCGGACAACACCGTGAAGCTCTGGAGCCGCGAGGGGGAAGAACTGCAGACGCTGCAAGGCCATGGCGCTCCGGTCTGGAGTGTGGCCTTCAGTCCCGATGGCCAAACCCTGGCCACTGCCAGTGAGGACAACACCGTGAAGCTATGGAACCGGGAGGGGGAAGCACTCCAGACGCTGCAAGGCCACGGCGCTCCGGTCTGGAGTGTGGCCTTCAGTCCCGATGGCCAAACCCTAGCCACTGCCAGTGGGGACAATACCGTGAAGCTGTGGAATCGCGAGGGGGAAAAACTGCAGACGCTGCAAGGCCATGGCGCTCCGGTCTTGAGTGTGGCCTTCAGTCCCGATGGCCAAACCCTGGCCACTGCCAGTGGGGACAATACCGTGAAGCTGTGGAATCGCGAGGGGGACGCACTCCAGACGCTGCAAGGCCATGGCGCTACGGTCTTGAGTGTGGCCTTCAGTCCCGATGGCCAAACCCTGGCCAGTGCCAGTG
>JBCBTQ010000535.1:0-569 GCA_039818605.1 Cyanobacteria bacterium J06639_14
GCATCGGATGTTGATGAACGGATGCTGCTCGATAGCGTGGGTCATCTCTACGTTGCGGGTGCGATGATTGATTGGGCCAGGTTGGCGCGGGGTGTGGCACGGCAGCGCGTCTCGTTGCCAACGTATCCATTTCAACGGCAACGGTATTGGGCGGATATTAATGCGGCCATCGATAGGGAGGAGACGCGATATATCGCGTCTCTACCACCCATCCACCCATCCACCCATCCACCCATCCACCCCCTCCTCGGCCAACGGCTCAACCTCCCCCGCACGAACACCCATCACTTTGAAAACCGCATTTCTACCGATACCCCGGCGTACCTTCAGGAACACCAGGTGTTTGGCACGGTGGTGCTACCCGCCGCAGGCTTCTTGGCAATGGCGATCGCGGCGATCAAAACGCTTAACCCAAATGCGCCTTTGGCTTTAGAAGCGGTCATGATTCACCAAGCATTAACGCTGGAGCAGCCTCAAACGGTCCAGTTGTTGCTGTTGCCTGCGCAGGATGAGCCCGATCGGTTTGAAGTTCTGAGCCTCGCGGGAACTGACTGGGTACTCCATGCCAG
>JBCBTQ010000536.1:0-567 GCA_039818605.1 Cyanobacteria bacterium J06639_14
GGTCAAAGAAGCCGCCTCCGATAACGTCACCTGCACGATCGTCCGAGCCATCCACCAAATTGGTCATTTGATGGGTCTAAAAACCATTGCCGAATATGTCGAAGATGAAGTGACACTTGAAAAAGTTCAGCAACTCGGCATTGACTACGTTCAAGGATATGCGATCGATTATCCCAAACCATTGCTCCTGAATTGAACGTGGAGGGTAGAGAGTGGAGGGTAGAGGGTAGAGCGTCGCGAGTAGCGAGTAGAGGGTAGAGCGTAGCCCGCAACAACCGCCACGTAAAGACACCACCCGTCGCCTCTCCCATACGGCCCAAGGCGCAGAAGACTCCTATCTCCTATCTCCTATCTCCTATCTCCTGACTCCTATCTCCTATCTCCTATCCCCTATCTCCCGCTTCCCCCAATAACCCTACCCCATACGATCGCGCACAATCATCTCAGCCAACTTCAGATCATCCGGGGTTGTCACTTTGAGGTTAGTCTCCTCGCCCATCACAATCTTGACAGGCAGGCCACATCTTTCAAACAGCGCAGCATCGTCAGTCACAGCCCATCCCTGAG
>JBCBTQ010000537.1:0-567 GCA_039818605.1 Cyanobacteria bacterium J06639_14
TCACCAGTATGCTATCCGTCCACAACTTAGTACTCAACTCGTAATCACCTAATGGCCAAATACTAACAACAGAGCCAGGAGGTAACACAATTGGACGACTGGAAAGACTCATGGGACAAATAGGCGTGATGGTTAGCGCTTCCATACCATCGTGCATTATTGGACCGTTAGCAGAAACCGTATAACCAGTTGAACCAGTAGGAGTAGAAATTATCAATCCATCTCCTTGATACTGATCGACCACTTCACCATCGATTTCCATTTCCAAAACCGATGTAATCATTCGGTCAGCAGATGCAGGTTTAATACAAATTTCATTCAAAGCCAAGTAACGCTCTGTTACTGGTTCTAAATGATTACCTTGTCCTTCATAGACCGCAGAATACAACATCATTCGCCGTTGTATAGCATAGCGATCGTCCGATAATCTATCCCAAACTTCTTCTGTGTTCTGAAATTCCTCAACGGATTCAGTTAAAAATCCCAAATGACCTCCCACATTTACGGCCAAAATAGGAATGCCAGCCGGTGCTAAATGTCTGGCTCCAGTTAAAACCGTACCATCAC
>JBCBTQ010000538.1:0-565 GCA_039818605.1 Cyanobacteria bacterium J06639_14
ATTTAATACAAGATTTGGTAACAACGGATACCCCTAAAAGTAGAGGCAGCTTGAATACTGGAGTCAATTAAATAAGGTTTCTAGGGTTCCGGCTCAACAACTTTTAACATCTTTGGGCGTCTGGACCGAGAGAAACCGCCAGTTTTCTGGTACACGGCGGGATAAAAGCCCGGGAGAAACCGTTCAGCAGTTTTTGTCTGCTGTGGCTTCTCTCGGGCTTTTAATTTTTTGATTTCCTGTTGAATGTCATAACGGTCAATGTCCTTGCCTATTTAGCGCTATGCACCCCCATCATGAGTGACACACCTACCTTTCGTAATCCAGCTGATTCAGAGGCGAATCGTGCCCTAGAGCTTGAGACTCAACTGCCCCTTACGGGCTGGCAGCAGGAAGTGGCCCAAGGGTTGGAGTATGGGTTAGAGGCCGCCGATAGTATTCGCGATCGCACCATTCCCACATTCTCTCGCGGCGAGCTCCCCCACTACGCAGGTATTAATACCTTCCTCAAAGCTCCCTATGTGGAGGATGTGCGCAAGGTGGGTAACTATGACATTGCCATTGTGGG
>JBCBTQ010000539.1:0-564 GCA_039818605.1 Cyanobacteria bacterium J06639_14
GTTGTGGTCACATTCAGGGTGCCGTTAGGCAGCAGCTCAACGATGGTGCCCGAGGCCAGGGTGACGCTGGCACCTGGGGTGATGGGCAGGTTGTTGTTACTGTTTTGGGTATCGACAATTGCTGTGATCGTTAGCAAATCACCATCGGCGTCGTTATCGTTGCTTAGGACGTCAATATTTGATGTTGCATTGCCAATGACTGGGAAACTGCCGTCATCGGTGGCAACGGGATCTGCTAAGACACCAGCATAGTTTTGGGCTGCGAATTGACTGATGGGGAGCCTCACTTCGGCCCTCTCCTGGGAGGACAGGGAGCTAGCGTGGAGGGTGGCTGCGGGATAAACGGCGTCAAGTTCCCAGTTGCCACCTAATTGGGCATTACCGATTTTTGTTGTAGAGGCATGGATGGTGGCTCCGGTGATGCGATGGAGCTTGGTGAGGAATTCGGTGCCAGCGTCGCCGGTGGCTAGGTTGCAGGCGAAGAAATGAATTTGGAATTCGGAATTCGGAATTCGGAATTCGGAATTGGGGGCGATCGGGAGGGGCGAGGCATTGGGGGAGGGA
>JBCBTQ010000540.1:0-564 GCA_039818605.1 Cyanobacteria bacterium J06639_14
GACAGTATGCCGTTACTCACAGAGTTGGTTACGACCCTCTTCAGCGGATTCAGCGAACCTCATACGATTTATCAATGGAACTCTGATTGGTCAAACTATTTTGATCATGGCAAGGAATGGTGGGGCACGTTCTTTTGGACGGTTCACTTACCTCAGAGTCAGGTGGTGGTAGGGATGGGTGCATCGACAACCGACTAGGACTCGACAGCGTAAGTTTTTGGACTCATTCGATAGTGGAAGGGTGGTTGGGTGGAAGGGTGGTTGTTTTTTTTATGGCGTCCCACGACTTTGCATCAACTGCCATAGCTGCAGGCTCCATTGATGCAGTTCCTCGAACGACAACGCAGCGATCGCCCCTCGCCCAAAGGTTTCCTGCAAACTACGACGAATATCTACCGGTGACCATTGCAGCGTCAATAGCATCGGCAATACCGCCACGAGTCCCTCGCAGCGATCATCCTGCACCGATACATCTCCTCCCTTAATCAACGGGAGCAACCACGGCGGATAGGTTTCCTGCTGAGTCAGCCAGTTCAGGGCCTCTTTCATCAAAATCGGGTCTCT
>JBCBTQ010000541.1:0-562 GCA_039818605.1 Cyanobacteria bacterium J06639_14
AGACGCGCAACCTTTCCGGACGCTGCAGCGTGATGAAACCCGTAGCCCTTGGATGACAAGGTATTCAGGTTACAGTTGCGGGAGAATTGCCGACTGGTGATAAGCCAAAATGTGTAGCGGTTACTGACAGAATCGGTATTAGTTGGGATGTCTGAAGCCGGCAGCAATCACCAGTATTGCTGGGAGGAACTGGCGGAAAAGACGCAGCAACGGAGTTGAGCACGATCGCGCCCAACTCCGTTGTCAATCCACCGTTTTCCATCCGACGCTGCACTCAGATATGCAACGTCTTTACCTGCGCGCTTGAAACGCTAGCAGCAGGCACAAGCCAGACCACCCCAGAAGTGCGATAGGCTTCCGGCCATATTGAGTGACGACAAACTGAGACTAGGTTGTCTGAGCGATGGGAGGGGCGATCGCCCCCCTGATGGTGCCCCTGATAAACCGGTGTAAATAACGCCTGAGTCGTTGTGGTAACCACCGTAATATTTGACCGGCGACCAGTTGGGGCTAACGGGCAGCGGCGGCGGGGCAAAGTTGCTGAATTCTGCGGAACCGTAGA
>JBCBTQ010000542.1:0-561 GCA_039818605.1 Cyanobacteria bacterium J06639_14
CAGCCCACCGCCCTTAGTGGCAACCGCCACAAGGACTTTAGGGGAATTGAGCTTGGCTGCCCGCTTAGCTTTGGCTGCGGCTTTCTTTTCAGCGTTGGCAGCTTTCGCCTGCTCAATGCTGAGATGGGCGGCCTGACGAGTTTCCAGGCTATAGTCAGACGTCATTTCCATGAACTTCTCTTTGGTGAATTCCTGGCTGCGATCTTCACCGAGGAGTCCCACAGCGTCAGCCCGGCACTGACGACAGTGACGCATCATCTTCATGTTGCCGGAACACTTATCTTGAACCGACTTCAGTTCTTTGGGATTGGGACCCCGCTGGCCATTGAGACCAAAGTAGGTGCCGTGCTCAGGAGCCGAAATCAGTGGCATGATGTTGTGCAGGAAGGCTCCGCGATCGCGAATCGCCTTATTCACTTCCGGCATGTGCTCATCATTAATGCCAGGAATCAGAACTGAGTTCACCTTGCAAAGAACATCAGCGTCCTGGAGGGCTTGCAGTCCTTCCATCTGGCGTTCGTGCAGGATACGAACACCATCAATACCGCGATAGCGCTTGCG
>JBCBTQ010000543.1:0-561 GCA_039818605.1 Cyanobacteria bacterium J06639_14
CTGCGGATAGCAGATCCGGCTATTGAGGCTGTAAGGCGTGTGATGGCTACAGTCTCCCAGCCAACATCGAAAAGCCAAAATCGCGCCTTGGGATGAGTTCTGTCGCTCAATGTAGCCAAGGCAACCAGTAGATCTACTGCACGGTAGTCTACTTTTCCAGATCAAACTGGCTACTTTCAGGATTTCATCATAAGTCGTCATAGTGAAAGGCCGCGATCGCAGCCTTGCGCCCTGAAAACACCCCTGCCGTCGCGTGAGTCAACACCCCGCCCGTCCTGAGACGACCCACGGCACCCCACCCGAAAACCCAGTAGCATGTAGGGTGAGCAAAAAATGTACCTATCGATAAGACACCATTGCTGGATGGGCAATGGTTTGGCCCTTAGTTCATCCGATGTTCTGTGAGTAATTGCTTGCCCAGAAATTACCTTATCCTCAGCACTAAACTCAATTATTGCAATCATGGCTAGTGTCATTCCCGCAACCCAAGTTTCTATTGCTGATCTCGAAGATCGGTTTAATCTCAGCGAGGCAAGTGAGGCGGATTTTTTCCCAGAATGG
>JBCBTQ010000544.1:0-560 GCA_039818605.1 Cyanobacteria bacterium J06639_14
GGCCAGTCTCACCATAATTCAAGCCCTAGGTACAAATTTTCAAGGGGCAGTCTTAACGGGAGCTTGTGTAGAAGATTGGAAGATCAACGGAGACACAAACCTTGAAGGTATTATCTGTGAATACGTCTACCTTA
This sequence comes from Cyanobacteria bacterium J06639_14, assembly GCA_039818605.1. Taxonomy (GTDB): domain Bacteria; phylum Cyanobacteriota; class Cyanobacteriia; order Phormidesmidales; family Phormidesmidaceae; genus SIO1E4. The sequence continues at coordinate 135 of JBCBTQ010000544.1, forward strand.
AAAAAGTTCAGAAGTAACGATATCCCCTGACAGGTACTTTGAACCCTCAAGCTTTCCCAACAAGCCCAAGCCGCAATTGGTCTCATCTTCAGAGAAAGACTCGATTGGAACGCCTTCGCCTATCCCTTCAAGTAAGCGGACTTGAACCGCCGACATGAGGATTTTCAGTCCCCATTGAGTCTGGCTTAGCGTGAGGGTATGCAGACCGACTGTGCAACTATAGCGGTGTGCAACAGAGGGCGCGATTCTCTTTAAGGCGTGGCGTTGCACCATCGCAGCAAATGATGCAAGCATATGATAAACATCAGACCTGTTGCTTGAGCGTTTTTGATGCCAGATTCTGAACGTCTACTCGAATTCGCTAACCAATTGTTTGCCACTCATACGGGCAAGGCGCTGAGTGACGTGCAAATGCATGTGCTTTCG
>JBCBTQ010000545.1:0-559 GCA_039818605.1 Cyanobacteria bacterium J06639_14
AGGATTCACCGATTCTGGCATTTCTCCTTCTAGCCCCAGGAGTACCGCGCGATCGCTGCCATGCCCCCGCCCCGTAGCTCCGAGCGAACCATGCAGGTCAATCTGAACCCGATGCACCTGCGACAGCAATCTGTCCGCCGCTAATCCTTGGACAAACCACGCGGCCGCTTTCATCGGTCCTACTGTATGGGAACTGGAAGGTCCGATACCGATTTTGAAGATGTCAAAGACGCTGGTGGACATTGGGGGTAAGGAGGGTGGAAGGGTGGAAGGGTGGAAGGGTGGGAGTTCTAATTCTTCTACCGCCAGGATTTTGTAGCGGCAAGGGGAACCTAATCTTAGAGCATCAGATTGTGGGGGCGTTGGAGCGATCATCCCAGCGATTGCCCGATCGCGGCCTCGCCTTGATAAACCAGTCCTACGCCAATAACGGTAATTCCCAACCCCAGGGCATCGCCCCAGCTCAGGGCATCACCAAATGCCAAAAACCCGAGCAACAGCGTAACGGGCGGTGTTAGATACATCAGACTCGATACGCGAGCAGCTGTGCGATACTCCA
>JBCBTQ010000546.1:0-559 GCA_039818605.1 Cyanobacteria bacterium J06639_14
TTTTAGTGAACTGGGCCACGATCAAAACTGGCAAGCTGAGTGTGCTACTGGCAGGGTCCGAAGTGGAGCAGGCAACACTCGGCATGGAGCTGCAGGCTAGACTACAGCCCGAAATGGTTTTCTTGAAGTAGGCTACTTGTCTTTATTTTGGGTACAAAGTACTCCAGGGTCGGGGTGGATATCACACATTTGATGATGTCCACCTCGCATCAGTCAGGCGAAAACTTTTCGGAAATTGGCCCAAATTTTGGCTTCCTTATACCAATTCTGCGAGACAGCCCAATAGAGCGTAATGTCAGTGTGCTGGATTTATCCGACATTCCGCACTGCCAACTGGCACATTGGATATTGAAAGGAAGCAGTGATGTTTTGGTTATCAACTTAAGGCAGAGAATTCTGGTAGTGCAAGGAGAGTAGGAGACAGGAGCTAGGAGTCAGAATCCAGTGCCCTCCTGACTTCTGACTCCTTACTGAGCCGGAGTTTCCCAGCTTAAACTGGATGCCGATGTTTTGGCATGTAATTTAAGCCGGGAAATTTCGTTCAGGGAGGGAATCTAGG
>JBCBTQ010000547.1:0-556 GCA_039818605.1 Cyanobacteria bacterium J06639_14
TTTCAGCCATCAATGTTTCCTTTTTCTAGGTTTTTAAGGGGTGATTTCCATAGTGTTTTTGACCTATGGAGATTGGCAGGGTTGAAAACCACTCAGAGAGGGCGTCCTGAATCGAGCCCTTTCCTAACCAACTCCCCGCAAGGGGACGGAAACCTGCCTTTCGTATGCCTGGGCCTGGTCGTAGGCTCGTTGCCCTTTCCTAACCAACTCCCCGCAAGGGGACGGAAACGTCCATCCGAGGCTAAACCAGTTCAGGAGACCACCACCGCGCTTTCCTAACCAACTCCCCGCAAGGGGACGGAAACATCGAGAGCATGTGGTCACTGATTCTCTTCCAGACAACGCACTTTCCTAACCAACTCCCCGCAAGGGGACGGAAACAGTAAGGATTTGAGTTTTCTTTCTGTCAGGATGTGCTGCTTTCCTAACCAACTCCCCGCAAGGGGACGGAAACCTTTCTAAGAAGGCTACGTACTGCAGGTATTTGAATCTGTCCTTTCCTAACCAACTCCCCGCAAGGGGACGGAAACCGACTTACTCCAGAATTAACACTCTG
>JBCBTQ010000548.1:0-555 GCA_039818605.1 Cyanobacteria bacterium J06639_14
GGGAATGTTTTTGAGTGGTGCCTAGACCAATGGCATGACAACTATGAGGGAGCACCAAAAGACGGCAGTGCTTGGGTTACAGATAACGATAAAGCAAATCGCATCTATCGCGGCGGCTCCTGGTACAACGTTCCTTGGAATTGCCGCTCTGCCTCTCGCGACTACCTCAGTTTCCCCGGCTTCCGCGGCAACGATGTCGGTTTTCGAGTTATGTGTCGTGCCTCGTAGGCGTTAGCCTTCTCGCAGAGTGGACTCTTTAGCTGAGACCGGTTAGTCTTCAATCCAGGAGCTAGGAGCTAGAATTCAGGAGCTAGGAGGGTCTTAATTCCTAATTTCTGTCTGCGGCTCGGATGGAGTGAGGAGCTAGAAGCTAGGAGATACTTATCTTCTACCAGCTGCTTGCAGATCCGCTAACTCAAAGCCTTAGTCTGTAGCCATTCTCCTAGCTCCTAACTCCTAGCTCCTACATTCCCCTCCTACATTCCCCTCCTCCATGCCCCCCTTCACCCTCCGCCGCACCCCCTCAACTGCCCAAGGCTTCACCGAGTCCTTAGA
>JBCBTQ010000549.1:0-555 GCA_039818605.1 Cyanobacteria bacterium J06639_14
TCCGTGTCAGGAATACCCTGTCATTGAGAACGTCGTGACGCATGTGCCAAGTCATGACAGTGTCGGTGCATCACTGCCAGGTTCTTGTGACGCTGATTGCTATGGTTGCCATCGAGATGATGGGTCTCAATCAGGTCACCCAGCATAAAGTTGAGTCCACAGTGGTAACACTTGCCTCGCTGTTGTTTCAAGAGAAAGACTTTGAGTGGAGCAAGGTTCGGATAGCACCGTCCTCTAGTTCCCCAATACAGCCAGTCTCCATCATAAGGAGAGCGTTGCCCTCTGACCTTGATATGTCTGCGGATAGGCATGGCACTATGACATTAAAGAGACTGCCCCTCTTTTGCCTGAAACACCCATCCTCCACCCTGTCTGACTAGCCAGTAGCGCGATACTATCTGGCGAATGCCCAGAGTCGGATGCCTCCGTTTTGCCCATCGCATCAGCTGGACAAACAACTGAGCTGAAAGCGAGGCGAAGGCCCCCTTGCTCACTACTTTGGAGTAGTATTGACACCAGCCTATAATCACTGGATTCAGGCGGCGAATGAGCTGC
>JBCBTQ010000550.1:0-554 GCA_039818605.1 Cyanobacteria bacterium J06639_14
GTTTTGGGGGCATGCTGCCGTCGCAAGAACTCTTTGCGGTTATTTTGTTTAGCAAAGTGTTCATTCCCGTCGCAACCGCGAATCGATTCAAGTGTATTTCGGCGTATGTTCGCATTGCGGTTGAGTCATTTGCCCGCGATCGCATCCTGCTACCAGAAACCTTGCAACCCAAGCTACCCGTAGGCGCTGAGATGAAGTAGTCGCGTCCAACCCCGTTTAGACCCCATCCGAGGGGATATCTTCGACCAAGGCCCGAAACCGCAGCGTCCCTTTGATGGCCTCAAAGTTCGGATCCGCTTGAGCGGTTGCCTTCAAACCAGGAGCCGCAGCGATCGCGCTTTCCAGTGCCGTTAGGGCCGGTTCCACCTCATCCTGCAGCGCATGGCACGTGGCTTTGCCATACCAAACCTCTGCAGCATCCTTCCAATTGAGCTTCAGGACAGCCTCATAGGCCGCGATCGCCGCCTCATAATTGCCTTGCTGCTGCTGCACCTGCCCCTTTTGAAAGCTAGCTTTGCCAAAGTCTGGCTTACGTGACAGGGCCGCCTCATAAT
>JBCBTQ010000551.1:0-553 GCA_039818605.1 Cyanobacteria bacterium J06639_14
TTGCGCGTTTGCGTCCGGTGCCTTAAGGGTGAAAAAAGCGCGATTGCCCGGTATGTCATTGCTAAACATCGGGCAATCTGCACAATCTGACTCCTTATGTGCCATAACCTGGGCACGTTCCAGCAACGGCAGGAAATTCTTCAACGAACAGCTTGCTAAGGGTTGCCTCAGTTTGCTACCTTGATAAAGCCCTGAATGCAGTGGCCCATATCCCTCGCCGGGATAGCTCAGTTGGTAGAGCAGAGGACTGAAAATCCTCGTGTCGGCGGTTCAAGTCCGCCTCCTGGCATTGTTTTAGCGATTGGCAAACGATAAGTTAGCCTAATCCCTGTTTCACTACACCAACTTTATCAAAACTCAGGGATTAAGATTCGCCGCGATCGCCCAGATGACCTATTCCGTTCAAGGCGGGCTAGCATTGAGATCCGCAAAGAGTAAGGTGGGTGACCTCATCAGTGAGTCGCAAACGTGATGGTACGAGCAATCTCACAATTCATGAGCTTTCAGGAGTTCCTGGACTGGAAACCAGAGAACGGTCGATACGAGCTCCACA
>JBCBTQ010000552.1:0-552 GCA_039818605.1 Cyanobacteria bacterium J06639_14
CTATTACCTATAGAGGCAAAATTCGACCACCTTCAGGTTGTTCCTTCAACCAACGGAACGTTGTCCGGATTCAGCACAACATGAGGATATTCAGTTGGCCTAATGCTTTGGGCATTAATCATGGCGGGTTAGCGGGTGCATGTACTCGTCATAGTAGCAACCGGGCTCTATTACCGAAGCAGTATTATGGGAATCCCCCGCTGTCGCCGCCCCCTTGAAAAAGGAGCTATCTAACCCCTTAATGTGAGCACAGCCGGGAAACTACCAACATGAACATCTCCTTAAATTGAGATGCTGGCGCGCTTACAATCTCCATGGCATCTCTGAATCTCTTGCAAGAAGGACAGTCTTACACCTTCCGCTCCTACTTTGAGATGCCTTACGAGGCCGATGAGATTCTAGCGGAGTTTGGGTACACCCTCAACACGGCTAGAATCAAGCTGCCGCAAGCAACACAGTCTTTTGATCGATTACCCGAACTGCAGCAACGCTTAGAAGAGGTTTTACCGCTGGTGCAGTTATCGAGTAAAACAGCAAGACGGGAAACGATGG
>JBCBTQ010000553.1:0-550 GCA_039818605.1 Cyanobacteria bacterium J06639_14
AAAACAGCTGTGGGTACACCCCAATTACCGGCAGCATCCTGGCTTTCAATAAAGAGGGTATAACGCCCAGGGTCCAGGTCACGGGTATCGACACTCGCCATGAGTGACTCAGCCGTACTATCGAAAGTCCCGTCTGCTGCGGTCATTTCAAATAGCTCGACCCCAGGTGTCCAGGAAGGTTCGTTAATAGAGTAGCGACCAGCAGCAATATTTTCGAAGGTCTGGGGATTTTCGTCTAAGCCGCCGCCGATCGCATCACTGTCGGCATAGCGAGCATCATCAACAAGGGCTAATAATTCGACCGTAGTACCGGCCACTACTTGGGGGCGATCGAGGTCCACCTCAATAGCTTCGGGACCAAAGGGTGTTTGATAAGGACGACGCGCCGCCTTGGCCATGTAGTACATCGCCGGAATGTTGTCAGGCAGGATTTCGTTCTCAAAATCCTCACTCGGCTGGAAGAAACTGGTGCCAATCTCCAGCGTGAAGCCGGGAATGCCAAAGGTAGCGTAGGCCCAATCATCCGTCGCTCCCCCCACAGCACCAAACA
>JBCBTQ010000554.1:0-550 GCA_039818605.1 Cyanobacteria bacterium J06639_14
TCACACGCATTCCTATTATTAGTCACCTGTTTCAAGCCCGTAAAACCCTGGAAGCTTATCTTCAGGAACGGGTGCCCCAAACCGCCGACTTGATGCACTTAGGGGAATTGTTAACGCGTAAACCGGGTCAGCTTTCTGGGGGACAGCGGCAGCGGGTTGCTCTGGCCAGGGCTATGGTGCGATCGCCCCAATTGTTCCTGATGGATGAGCCCCTGTCTAACCTGGATGCCAAGCTGCGGGCAGATATGCGGGCGGAGATTATTGAACTACAGCGACGGCTGGGAGGCACGTTTATCTATGTCACCCACGACCAAAGTGAAGCCATGACCATGTCGGACCGGGTGGTGCTGATGCAGGAGGGCTGTATTCAGCAGATTGGTGCCCCCAGTGAACTTTACGACAATCCTGCCAATCTGTTCGTAGCTGAGTTTATTGGGAGTCCCCAAATTAATACCCTGGCGGTGCAGTCACCGACTACAGGAGATCTGCATGGCTTTGGGAATCATTTGCGCGGGGTGCCGGAACACATTGATGGGATTGCGGTGCCGGT
>JBCBTQ010000555.1:0-550 GCA_039818605.1 Cyanobacteria bacterium J06639_14
GACGGAACGTTGTTAAGCAACGCTAGCCTTAGACTATCTTGGTGGAAGGTGGCTATAGCCCCTTGAATTACTGGCTATACAGGGGATTTGGGCAGTTTAGCGATCGCCTAACACGTCCCAACCTAAGTGCATAGCTAACAATTCAAGGGGCTATAGCCACCTTCCACCAAGATAGTCTAAGGCTAGCGTTGCTTAACAACGTTCCGTCAGCCTTAGGCTATTTATTTTGTATCTAGCCACACCTCTAGCCACAAAGCTGTTTGAAAAGTATCAAATTTCACGCTGTTGGCATAGCCGCCCCCAAGGCACGACGAAGAGATAAGGCAGTTAACGCATTGCTGTGTCATAGCCCAAAACTTCGATTCCATCTTGCGGAAAATCGCACAGTATCGACATGACGCTCCGCTCATCTCGAAAGGACAGATCCGACGTTTCAAACTCGTGCTTAGCCTAGTTCCCTAGTCAATGCCCATTCATATAAAATCAGCACCTGCTTGGCGTTTTGAGCAGCCCCTAAATCACATCCTTCTGGCAAATGATGCACGTTAGG
>JBCBTQ010000556.1:0-549 GCA_039818605.1 Cyanobacteria bacterium J06639_14
CAAGGTTTTGCCTGAGGGCATTTCGCTGCCCTCAGACGCCCGCTTCGCACGTCCTTCGGCCTACAACCAGGGCCTTCCGCCGCCCTGGACCTCGCGGAAGGGAGGGCTGCCAAGGCGTACTTTAGGGTTGGTTCAGACATAAGTCGGTTTAGCTTTCCAGGCTTCTGCCTCAGTTGAATGACACGATTGAAAACGCAAGCACATTTTTCTTCCTCGAATGAATCAGCCCTATGGTCTGTGGGAGTGCCCTGATGAAACACCATTTGCCTCGGTGATTTCATCGGCGATGGCGATGGGGCGATCGCTGTTGTCACTGACAAAAATTAAACTGAGTTAGGCTGCCGTCCGATCAACTCAGTTTCTACATTTCGAGAACTAATGGTGAACTCTTATCTTGACGCCATTCAACAACTCTACCGTCAGCATGCCAATCCAGAACAAGCCATCCCGATGAAGCAGTACATGCGGGGTCAGTTTGAGTTTTTAGGCATCAAGCGTCCGCAAGCACAGGCATTGTTTAAGCAACTTAAAACTGAACAGAAATTACCA
>JBCBTQ010000557.1:0-546 GCA_039818605.1 Cyanobacteria bacterium J06639_14
TTCATTGACTAAAAATCACGCTAGAACAAAGGAAAGATATCTCGATGGGTTCAAATGACTCGATGGGCGCGATCGTTTTCCACAGCATGACTGGGAAGCCAGCAGCGGCTTACCCATCCCTGTGGAATCCGTGTGGAATGTTGGCAATGAATGTAAAGAAATGTAAAATGTCGTGCAGCCAAATTATTGCCAGTAAAGAAGGCCGCCATCGGCAATATCTGTTAGGCTGCCTAATGCACTGTTAACGCTCAGAATTAAGGTTGCGGCAAGCTCAGCTGGAACTTACATCATTCCGGTCACTCTGAGTACATCCCAGCTTTGCAAATGGCCCTCCTCCGGGATTGTCAACTTAGGGAATTTTCAGGAAAGAATTTACCAATTGCAGTCGTTCGGTAGATACTGTTTAGATCACTGGTCATCAAGCTAACTGATCAATCTAAGGTAAGCCACTGGTTTGACCAGTGCGACTCGAAAAGCTTTGAGCGTTACGGCAGTAAAGCCTCTCCTACGGTGACATCACCGTGTTGAACCATAGGAGAAAACGAA
>JBCBTQ010000558.1:0-545 GCA_039818605.1 Cyanobacteria bacterium J06639_14
AGCAGAGCGTTGAGTCTGGTTGCCGTTGGCATCGTAGGTAATAGTTTCAATGAAGTCTGGTACACCATCGCCACTATAGGCAACAGCGTAGCGAGTCCGATTGCCATTGGCATCGTATTCAGAGGTAGAAATAACCTCGGCGGTGCCGTCACCATCCCTATCTTCGGCGATTCGAGTCTGATTGCCGCTGGCATCATATTCATAAGTCGTAATGTGCTCTGCCGTGCCGTCACCGTCAGAGTCATCGATGCGTTGCGTCACATTGCCGTTGGCATCGTACGCAGAGATGGTGATGCGCTCCACTGTACCATCACCGTCAGAATCAACCGAGTGTTTAGTCCGATTGCCATTGGCATCGTATTCAGAGGTAGCAATAAACTCGGCTCTGCCGTCGCCATCATTGTCCACAGCGCTATGGATCCGATTGCCATTAGCATCGTATTCAGAAGTTTCGATCAATTCTGCGATGCCATCGCCATCGTTGTCCAAGGTACTTCGAGTTATATTACCTTCGGCATCGTACTCAATTGTTTCGCGATGCTCTG
>JBCBTQ010000559.1:0-544 GCA_039818605.1 Cyanobacteria bacterium J06639_14
GGGAGTGGGAGATGGGGGGAGTAGGAGAATCGCGTAGGGTGCTGTATAGCCCAGAGGGCATTGAAGAAAAGCGGAGCGTAACGCACCAAATTAAAGCAGGACGTAGGTTAAGTTAGTGGGCCACAACCCTTTTGGGATAAGGTTTTTAGCATCTAGAGGCAACCCCGATTTTCACCTGGACATATCCCTAGCTGGAAGAGCCCCTTTTATAAGGGGGCGGCGACAGCGGGGGATCCTAAATCTGTAGCTGCACCTCTGGAAAATGAGAGTATTCAAACAATGAAGGCAATGTCGTCAATTTGGCGGGTGGGTTGCTGGCCTAAAATTTCCACTTTGCGACGGGTATGGGCCGACATCGGGTAAAAGCGCACTTGGTCTTCCTGAGCGTCGATGTACTGATTCAGCTTGCGTTGGAGCAGGGCATATTGATACTCATTCAGCAAGCACTCAAACACCGACTTCTGCACCCGCATGCCGTAACCCTCCAACAGATGGGCCACGCGGTTGCGGCGGCGATCAAGGGTGATGTCGTAGCAGACTAAGT
>JBCBTQ010000560.1:0-544 GCA_039818605.1 Cyanobacteria bacterium J06639_14
GCGTCACGCTAGAGCAGTCTTTATGCCAGAGCACGGCGGTGCGAATTTCATCGATGTAAAACCCATACTTATGCTGTAACCAAGAAATGCTGCGCTCTAGGCTTTGGCCTGAATCTACCAAATCATCGACGAGTAAAATGCGCGAACCCAGATTGGCAGTGGTCATGCTCAACTCTTTAGAGAAGGTGATCGAGCCTCGGGTGCGGTTACCTTCACCGCCGTAGGATGCGGTGGACAGAATCGCCAGAGGCTGGTCAGAAATGCGGCACAGAATATCGCCAATGCGCAGGCCGCCTTTGGCCAGACACACAATTTGATTAAATTGCCAGCCAGAGCGGTGTACCATCAGGGCCAGTTGCTCAATGTTTCGGTGGGAGTCTGACCAAGATACGTAGAGATCTGCCATCTAGTTTTACGTTGTTTCGTTTCTAAACCGTTACCTATTTATACAGGGTTTTCCTTATGGCTAATGCAGGGGCTCAGCCGGGTTCTAATGTCAGCTATCCATCACCTAAGCTATCGCTGCCGGTGAAGCTGGCCTATG
>JBCBTQ010000561.1:0-540 GCA_039818605.1 Cyanobacteria bacterium J06639_14
CCGGGGGTGATGTGTATTATCGGGTGGAGCAGTTTGCCGACTATGGCCAGCTTTCGGGGCGATCGCTAGAAACCATGCAGGCCGGAGCGAGTGGTCGCGATCTGGTTGCCACTGCAAAAACCAACCCAGCGGACTTTGCCCTCTGGAAAGGAGCCAAACCCGACGAACCGGCGTGGGATTCGCCTTGGGGGCCAGGACGACCGGGCTGGCATATCGAATGTTCGGCGATGATTCGGGCCCGGCTAGGGGCGACTATCGATATTCATGGTGGTGGTGGCGACCTGGTGTTTCCTCACCACGAGAATGAGATTGCCCAGTCCCAGGCGGCCAATGGCAAGCCTCTGGCTCGTTACTGGCTACACAACGGTATGGTGACAGTAAATGGTGAAAAGATGTCGAAATCGCTGGGCAATTTCACCACGATCCGTGACCTGTTGGATGGGGCTTGGGCAGGGTATCCGCAGCCGTTAGACCCGATGGTAGTGCGGCTGTTTGTTTTGCAGGGGCATTATCGGAAGCCGCTGGATTTTACAAAAGATG
>JBCBTQ010000562.1:0-540 GCA_039818605.1 Cyanobacteria bacterium J06639_14
CAGATTGGGCAAGATATCTTATAACGTCAGCAGCGAGAGGGCTGGGGCAGTAAAATCATTGAACGTCTGGCCAAAGATTTGAAGCGAGAATTTCCTGACATCAAAGGGTTCTCTAGTCGCAATCTCAAATATATGAGGGCCTTCGCCGAAGCCTATGCTGATGAGAGATTAGTGCAACGCAGCGTTGCCCAATTACCTTGGCGGCACAATATCGCTTTGCTGGAAAAGCTCAAAGACCCTCAAGCAGATTCTGGTATACCCAACAAGCGATCGCTAATGGCTGGAGCCGAGATGTTCTGGTAATTCAGATTGAAACGGACTTATGCAAGCGCCAGGGCGGAGCCATCACCAACTTCGACCGGACGCTGCCGCCAAACCAATCAGACCTCAGCAGGCAGCTACTGAAAGATCCCTACAACTTCGAGGTGCGCCACGTTACCTGTTCAGCATCCCTGACAGAGTCAGGAGGATACCGGGAAGGAGGTACCTAAGCTAACCAATCTACCTAGAGTCGAAAGGCAAAGGGGAAAGCAGCATATT
>JBCBTQ010000563.1:0-537 GCA_039818605.1 Cyanobacteria bacterium J06639_14
TGCGATTATATCTTTCATTCTCCATAACTCTTTATATTACATCTCTTTTATCTTAGCCTTTCTATAATATTCAGCAAGAGCCTTTCTGCATTCTTCTGAAGAAGCATTAAACGAGGCTCTTCGGTTAGGGGGATTGTCTAGTCCCATGAAAGCTTTACCAATCCTTATCTAACTAGGTTTTCTGATTGACAACTGACTAGTCCAAGAAGCTTTTAGTGATCGATAGATAGAATTCCTTTTCTGAGCTTTTTGAGGGCTCTTTCTCCTTGCTTTTTCAAGTTTGAGACTAAAGACTTATTGTAGCTTTCCTCAATTCCATCCTCTACTAACTGATAAGCAATCTCATTCCATGAATAACCCTTGACAATCCTAAGATATAGAATTTGCTGATCTCTTTCTGACAGCGCTTCAAAGGACTCCCAAAGAGAATTAATCACTTCATAACTGACACCTTCCTCATAGGAACTCTCCGGCAAAAACATGACATTTTGGAAACAAGATAGTTTTTGACTGATGCCATAGGTTCGTTGCCGCTGT
>JBCBTQ010000564.1:0-533 GCA_039818605.1 Cyanobacteria bacterium J06639_14
GTGACGATCAATGCCGATGGCACTGTCGACTATCTCCCTGATGAGGAATACAACGTCACGGACACCGTCACCGATACTGTCACGAAAGAGGCAGGAGATACGGAAACGGCAACGGTGACGGTGACGGTGGACCCTGTGGTCGATATTGCCGATGACACCGCCACGGCGACTGAAGATACCCCGGTCGATATTCCGGTGCTCGATAACGACAGCTTTGGGCCTGATGCTTCGGTCACCGATGTCTCCGACCCGACCAACGGCAGTGTCACGATTAATGCCGATGGCACGGTCACCTATGAGCCCGATCCCGACTTCAACGGCACCGATACCTTCACCTATACCGTCACCACTCCCGGTGGCGTGACGGAAACGGCGACCGTCACGGTGACGGTGGACCCCGTGGTCGACATTGCCGATGACGCGGCCACAGTGAATGAAGATACTCCCGTCGATATTCCGGTGCTGGATAACGACAGTTTTGGCCCCGATGCCGCCGTCACGGATGTGTCGGACCCGGCCAATGGCAGCGTCAC
>JBCBTQ010000565.1:0-531 GCA_039818605.1 Cyanobacteria bacterium J06639_14
GCTTTCGATAGATACATTGCCCTTCGGGTTTTTGCCGCTCGGAGTTTTATCACCGCTGAGCATAATGACTTCCTAGAGTTCAAATGTATTGATACCCAGATGATACCCAAACGATACCCAAACATGGCTGAAAATGCCCAATCTTTTTAACATTCCAGGCCCAAGCGAGGCGATCACTTCGCTTGGGCCAAAAGCGAAACCCCCTAGAATCAAGGGATTCTAGGGGGTTTGAGAATAAGCTGGTGACAAGACTCGAACTTGCGACCGGCTGATTACAAATCAGCTGCTCTACCAACTGAGCTACACCAGCAGTTTGGCTCATCTAGTTTAGCAAAGGACGGCTGGATTCTCGCAACTATTCTGAGCAATCTCTACGCCTTACGGTTTTCGATCGCCCAGCGGGCTAACTCAGTACGGTTGTGGAGCCCAGTCTTGCCTAGCATGTTACTGACATGGCTTTCGATAGTGCGTTGGCTGACGCTGAGTTCTTCGGCAATTTCGCGGTTGGCCATGCCTCGGGCAACAAACTGC
>JBCBTQ010000566.1:0-529 GCA_039818605.1 Cyanobacteria bacterium J06639_14
AAATTGAGGCGAGCCTCAATTTGGCAATGGATTCGTCAACTTCTTGCAGCTTCTGAAAACCTGATGCCACCGTCGATCATTCCGAAGGCATACCCAAAATAAGCGAATGGATAGTTAATAGGTAATGATTGATGATTGATGGGTGTGACTTCGGACTCCTGAAGTCACACCCATCACTGCTTTCCGAACTCCGAATTCCGAATTCCGAATTCGAATTCCTACTCTTCACTATCAGAATGTTGCTGCACACCTGGGCCGATAATGAGCCGATCGCGCCCTTCAATGAGGACACCGTTGACGACGCGATCGGGGTTGTCGATGGTCGTAATGGTGAAGTCTTCTGTTTGAATGCTACGAATACGGATGGTGCGGCTGCCGCGATCGAAGGGGTCGATCGCGCGGGTAGTTGAGGAAGTCGCAGATGTTGTCGAGGATGATGGCGACGAGGAAGAACTCCGCACCGGACCAATAATGGTGTAGCTAGTGGTACGAGGAGATGTAGCTTCAGAGCTGGTTCCCGAAGCTGCTG
>JBCBTQ010000567.1:0-528 GCA_039818605.1 Cyanobacteria bacterium J06639_14
TAGTATGGTCTGAGCCCTTAGCGGAGCTGGCCCAAGCCTGGGCCGACCAGCTTATCAGCGAATCTGGATTGCGTCATCGTCCCGCAGCTGAACGGGATCAGGGGCGCATCGGCGAAAATTTATCGGGCATTTATTGGTCAGCACCGGGGGGAGCACTGCGATCGCCCCATCGTGCCGTGCAGGGTTGGATCGAGGAAAAAGCCGATTACGACTACGCGACTAATACCTGTGCTGAGGGTAAAGTCTGTGGCCATTACACCCAAATGGTGTGGGCTGACACAACTGAAGTGGGATGCGCGGTTGCCCGCAATGAGAACGTGACACGGGATGTCTGGGTCTGTAACTACGCACCCATGGGCAACATTATCGGTCAGCGTCCATATTAGGCAGGACTTACGCAGTTGAAGCCGATTTTGGCCCCTAAACCCCACACTTCCGCTCAAGTCCTATCAGGCAGATTTCTGAAAGAGAAATTACCGATTCGGATTATGCAGTGATGCGCATGATGTAATCTTTTACGGCTCGACA
>JBCBTQ010000568.1:0-528 GCA_039818605.1 Cyanobacteria bacterium J06639_14
GTCGATATTATCAACTTCGAGTTTACCGACGCCGACATTACGCTGCTTTCCCAGACGTCCTCCATTACAGTTCCGGTGTTCAACCTGCCTGATGATAGGGATTTTGACGGAGATGGCATTGTTGAAGACTTTGCTGGTGCTACCGAAACAGTGGAATTCACCATTACATCCCTTACTGAGGGCGTGGTGATTAATCCCGAGACAGCGATGTTTACAGGGACATTCTTCGAAACGGTTGCTGATGCAGGAGGTCCTAATTTGGTCGGGACTGATGCGGGTGAAACCATAGTCGGTGACGCCGCCGATGACACGATTGACGCCCTTGGCGGAGATGACACCGTTGCCGGTGACTTGGGAGATGACGTGATTCAAGGCGGTGACGGTGATGATGTCCTGCGGGGCGATCGCAACCAGCGAAATCCGCAAGACGAGGTTGCAGGTGGCGACGACATCATCTTTGGCGGTGAGGGCAGCGATCGCATTGGCGGCAAGTCCGGCAACGATATCCTCAGCGGTGACGCCGGGGAT
>JBCBTQ010000569.1:0-528 GCA_039818605.1 Cyanobacteria bacterium J06639_14
TATACAAGAGCATTTGCGCTATTTCCAGGGCGACCATTTTAAGTCGTGGATTGGCCCAACAGTGCCCCAAACCGCCCCTGACTACGCGGAAAAGATGGGGCACTTGGAGCGCGTCTTTCAGTCTGCCAATATCCTCCGCGAGTGCGCTTGCAATTGGCGCGATGGGCTCATTTCAGAGCCGTTCAATTGGTATCTGAAAGGCCGTGATGGCGAGCGCACCGACAGCGAAACAGACACCACTGCTGCCGAAGCTGAGCAGCAATTGCAACGCTGGCTGGATTGGGTAGAACAGCAGGCGATCGCGACTGACCCAGCTTGCACAAACTTCCAGCAGTCCGACCCATGGGCTGAATTTGTGCTCTCCCTTGGCGTTACGGGCGAAGGGGCACTGAGGCTCTGGCAGCCGGAGCGCTATGCCGAGTCCTCTGACCCGGTTCACCGTATACACCTTCACGCTCCCCAGGCAGGCAGCGTGCGGGTTGAGCGGAATGAACAGGATGGGTTTATTGATGAAATCCGCTATGCCTA
>JBCBTQ010000570.1:0-524 GCA_039818605.1 Cyanobacteria bacterium J06639_14
CAACAGGACTAGATGCTCTTCTTTTGCACATGAAAATATGGTTTCCGTCCCCTTTCGGGGTAATGGAATTTGAACAATCGTAATGGGCTGGCCTGCGCCAGAACCAAGTTTCCGTCCCCTTTCGGGGTAATGGAATTTGAACCAGCAGGCAGCCAAGTGGTTGCATACATGTGCTAGTTTCCGTCCCCTTTCGGGGTAATGGAATTTGAACCTCAGCTACTAGCGAGATCTGCCCGCCTAACGGTGGGTTTCCGTCTCCTTTCGGGGTAATGGAATTTGAACTAGTTTGCCCTCGCCACCGCATAGTCTTTAGCACAGTTTCCGTCCCCTTTCGGGGTAATGGAATTTGAACGCTACGGTGAAGACCTGGATACTGTTACCGAGTTGTTTCCGTCCCCTTTCGGGGTAATGGAATTTGAACCAGGAGCAGATTGACGATTTGCTTGCGCGCCCAAGCGGGTTTCCGTCCCCTTTCGGGGTAATTGAATTTGAACGCAGTAGAGGAAAAGCTTGGAAACGAATCT
>JBCBTQ010000571.1:0-523 GCA_039818605.1 Cyanobacteria bacterium J06639_14
AATTCCGTACCCGCTTTAAAGAATTCTCTCTCATGATCAGCAAGGCTAGAACCCTGGGCTGGGCTTAGCTTAAACCAAGTATCTAATTTAGCTTGAACTGTATGGGACATAACGGTAGATTTCCTTTTTAATAAGATGCTGCATAGTTGTCTGTCAGATTCAGCTTGCCTATCGGTCAGATAGACTACTGCAATCTTCATCAAGACTAGTTTTTCTGGATGTCCTATGTCCAACTGACTTAAGACGTTTGGGCGTGTAATTTAAGCCGGGAAACTCTGGCGAGGTCGGGGGTCAGGAGCCAGTACCTCCTGACTCCTGTAGGGCTACTCTCCGAGAAGCCGCTCCGCGTCTAGTGCCCTTCTCGCAGAGTATTCTTTCACCACCCCAATTTCCCGCCTTATAGCGATACTCCGACGTTTGTTAGCTTTTATAGTCTGACGCTAGTACACTCCGGCAGAAATATCCGTGCGCCATTCAGAATGATTGAAAAAGGATACACCTCATTTCAATGAGTTTCCTTGTT
>JBCBTQ010000572.1:0-520 GCA_039818605.1 Cyanobacteria bacterium J06639_14
ATCCGAACCGGACATGATTGCTGAGCCAGCGTCGCAGTGACAACCGATTGCACCAACGCATTCATCACCCGCGCGCCCGGCGAAGACTCATACAACTGCGTTAACTCACTCAAATCCCCTTGTGGAAATAGCAGTCCTATCGGATCGACCTCACCGCGCAACACCGCTACCAAGTTCTCGCCACAGCGCGTCAACAAAGAAAGCTCGGCTTGGGCGAATTCGGAATTCGGAATTCGGAATTCGGAATTTGAAAGGGGGTTAATGGGTTTTGAATTTTGTAGACGCCTAAGCGGCTTCCCGAAGGGTATTTTGAATTTTGAATTTTGAATTTTTCCTGCCATCTCCAGCAGATACTCAAACAACGATCTCTGTTCCGGCACAATACCCCACGCTTGAGCAAGTTCAGCGGTTGTGAACGTAGCGGGGAGATCGCCTAGAGCCGCGATCGCTTGCTCGGCATAGGTGAGGCTCAGAGCCTCCAGTTCAGGTAGCAGCTGTTGGTAGGTTACAGTCTCTGGCT
>JBCBTQ010000573.1:0-517 GCA_039818605.1 Cyanobacteria bacterium J06639_14
TTCTTGATCATCTCAATTTTAAGAAAGATATTGACGCCTATGAAGCCGATAATCTAGAGGATTCAACGCTCCCTTGGCCATCATCGATAACACCTGGCCTGAGGCCAGAAGACGAATAGCCAGAAGACGAATAACCAGAAAACGAATAACGGTTGGAACGTCAAACCAGATTTCGAATCATATTCCAGCGTAGGAACATCTCAGCGTAGGATGAGCAAAACGAAGTGTGCCCATCCTACGCCCTTTATTGACCGGCTATTCCCTTATTCCAGCGCAGAGAGTTCGCTGACGATTGTGAACCGCCCGCGACTCACAGCATGAAGCAACCGGTCAATAGCGTCACGCTCTTCATCTTGAAGGGATTCACTCAAAATCGCCGCGAGCAAGCCATATCGGTCTGCCAGAGTAATTTCGTTAGAGCGAGTCACTTGAGCAGTGAGATCGCCAATGGCTGAGGGCAACAAATTAGGAGTTGCAGAGATTAGATCTGTGGACATCATGGTTAACTACCTAGCGT
>JBCBTQ010000574.1:0-516 GCA_039818605.1 Cyanobacteria bacterium J06639_14
ATTAGATATGTGCCGAACGATCGGTATAACTCTTCCAACAGCATCCCTCTCACTTGCGCACTCATGGAGGTGCCTATGAAACTCACCAAACAAAGCCTTGCTCAGCGCTCAGACCATATCTACGATGTCTTGGTTGTCGGCGGTGGCGCCGCTGGACTCTCAGCGGGGATCTATCTGCAACGCTATCTGTTGTCCACGCTGATCATCGACAAAGGCAAAGCCCGTTCGTTTTGGATGCAAGAATTGCACAACTACCTAGGATTGCCTCCAGATACTCCGGGTCGGGATGTCTTGAAACAGGGCAAAGATCATTACCTATCCCTAGAGGGCGACTACCTAAACGGTTACGTAGAAGACGTGACTGACGAAGGTGAAACCTTTGCGGTGCGGGTGCGGATCGGACGCAACAATCCGACCTACACCGTGTTTCGCAGCCGCTATCTGATCGCGGGTAGTGGCGTCATCGATCACCTGCCACAGCTCGCCGATATGCAGAACGTGTTTGACTATGCCGGG
>JBCBTQ010000575.1:0-511 GCA_039818605.1 Cyanobacteria bacterium J06639_14
ATCAGAAAGTAATGCTTAAAGCCAGTAGCATACAGGTATGCTACTGGCTTTAAGCATTACTTTCTGATTGAGTAGTATCCTTCTAACTTATTTCCAATAACACGCATTTCTTATCAATGGGCTTTCCAAACATACAATGCACCCGCAGCCCCCGTTCAAGCAGGGAAACTCTAACTGGGTAGGGCGTCAGGAACAATTCAAAATACCCTTCGGGAAGCCGCTCAGGCGTCTACAAAATTCAAAACTCACCCTTGCCGCTCTATTACTCCTGACTTCTGGCTTCTTTCGTCACCAGAATTTCCCGCCTTAGGTTGATAGCCTGCCCCCTTACAGTCAATCGATCTCACAATCTGGATTCCGACGCTTTGAGCTACTAGACGGCTATTATGAATGCCCTCCTTTAGCTCTTTCACGGCAGTGAAGTGATGAACCCTACCCAATACAGATTTACTGCTCAAGAATCCGGATGGTTTCCGGTGGAGATGCTGCAATCCCTGATAGTACAACGATC
>JBCBTQ010000576.1:0-510 GCA_039818605.1 Cyanobacteria bacterium J06639_14
TGAGTCGTTTGTTCTTGATGCCGATTTTGGCGGTTTTCTCCTGGTTCAAGAGACTCACAGCCAAATGCCTGAGAAGGGTAAAGTTCTCGGGGGCATGCTCCGTTCGGATACGGCAATCGTCTTCGCGAAACGCGACATCCAAGACCCAATGTAAGGGATTTTCGATGTTCCAATGGGTCCGAATTGATGTCGCTAACAGCTGGGCCTCCGGTGCCAAGGAACTGATGTAGTAACGCACCTCACGACTGGTTTCGTCATCCAGAATGCGGATGGACTCGACCATGGCAATGCTGGTCAGCTGAGCCCATTTCGCCCGATCAATCAGGTCTTCGACGGAGCCTAGACACCAGCAGCGCCGTGTTTCTAACCGACCATGACCCGTTTCGGTGGTTTCATAAAAGTCGTGCTCAAGGTCTTGAAATCCCTGTGCCTGCGCGCGCTCAAACCGTTGCTGGACAGCTTCAAATAGGTTGCCCTGATTGCCTTTGAGGGCTAAAACATAGTCGCCTC
>JBCBTQ010000577.1:0-510 GCA_039818605.1 Cyanobacteria bacterium J06639_14
ACGACTTTTTTGAAAGCCACCCCAAGGTCTTGAATGGACTGCTGCAACGGGATATTGCTAACTTCTGCCAACCATTCCCGCTATTCAGTTTTCTTGGCTTAGATAATACAGATCTTTTACAACTCAGCATTGCTGGGCCACTTCTCACCCACTGGTGTTGATTAAGTGCGATCGCCCATCACCGTAGGTTGGATTTCGCGCTTTATTGATTCTGATAAGAAACTGGCATGCATACCACAAAGCGAAACCCAACATCACTCAAAATTAGCCATTCAAAAAAGTCGTAATCAATTTAAAATCTCGGCTTTCTAATTCTGAATTCAAATGCGATGATCAAAGACTGGCCCTCAAGGGCGATCGCGTCAATTAACCCCTCGACCCACTACGCTTTAGAGATGGTTTTGGATGTGATGCGGTTGGTTATGGGCTGCGATCGCGCTTGAGAGTCAGATGTTACCCATCTTAGGAACTCAATGGCGTTGTAAATCGGGGCCAAGGGTAGCACTTGGG
>JBCBTQ010000578.1:0-510 GCA_039818605.1 Cyanobacteria bacterium J06639_14
TTAAAGTTTCCGTCCCCTTTCGGGGTAATGGAATTTGAACTAGAAGGAGGCACCCTCACCCAGCATCCTCTGTCGTTTCCGTCCCCTTTCGGGGTAATGGAATTTGAACCTTTGGGCTCGGCCCCAGGCAAGTAAATACTGGAGGGTTTCCGTCCCCTTTCGGGGTAATGGAATTTGAACCATCTGGAGACTGACGAACGGGTTGCTGCTACGATCAAGTTTCCGTCCCCTTTCGGGGTAATGGAATTTGAACCAGATCATTGCACCAATAACCCAGGAAGCAAAACGGTTTCCGTCCCCTTTCGGGGTAATGGAATTTGAACGGCTACCTTCCGCAGTGGATCAAGGAAGTAAAGAATTGGTTTCCGTCCCCTTTCGGGGTAATGGAATTTGAACCAGCAGCGTTCGGTCTATCGTACTGGCGATAAGCGTTTCCGTCCCCTTTCGGGGTAATGGAATTTGAACCGAAGGCTAAACGCTTTTAAACGTTCTAGCTATGGAGTTTCCGTC
>JBCBTQ010000579.1:0-508 GCA_039818605.1 Cyanobacteria bacterium J06639_14
CAAATGCTGACCGTGTTGGGGCTGAACAGCCTGGATGAACTGATTGACCAAACGGTTCCAAGCCGTATTCGGTTGACTCGCCCCTTGGCCCTGGACGTGGGTCAGGAGGAGCATCTGCTCCTGAAAAAATTGAAGGCGATCGCCGCTCAAAACAAGATCTTTCGGTCGTTTATTGGCATGGGCTACTCCAACTGCCTCACCCCTGCAGTGATTCAGCGAAACATTCTTGAGAACCCCGGTTGGTACACCCAATACACCCCCTACCAACCGGAGATTTCCCAGGGTCGTCTAGAAGCGTTGTTAAATTTCCAAACCCTGATCACGGATCTTACCGGGTTGGAAGTAGCGAATGCCTCGTTGCTGGACGAAGGAACAGCGGCGGCTGAAGCCATGACCCTCAGCTACGGACAGTCAAAAAGCAAAGCCAATACTTTCTTTGTGTCTGAACACTGCCATCCCCAAACCATCGACGTCGTAAAGACGCGGGCACTGCCCTTGAAGATTGACG
>JBCBTQ010000580.1:0-507 GCA_039818605.1 Cyanobacteria bacterium J06639_14
CTCGCCTAGCAACCACGACAACGACGACGACAACAACAACAGCAGCACCAACTAGTGCAAGCTCCTCCACACAACGGCAAGGTAAGCATGTAATCACTTCTGTACGTTAATTATCGTCGTTGCTACCTTTGTTGTTGTTGTAATTGTTGGTGTGTGGTAGCCACTATTACTGTCGTTGTTGTTGTTGTTGTTGTTGTTGTTGTTGTTGTTGTTGTAAGTGTTGGTGTGTGATGCTTGACGATGCAGGAGAGCTAGTTATCTGTGGGGAACAAGTTGCACTTGGATACATCAACCGACCGACCTTAAACACGTTCCACTTCTTGCATCATCCACAGTTGGGCCGCTGCTTTCGCACTGGTGACATTGTTCGCGTGGAGGCGGATGGGCACTTGAAGCTGCTTGGGCGGCGCGACTCGCAAGTACGTGAAGACGTTGCTGTTGTTGTTGGTGGTACTGTTGTCGTTATACTTGTTGTTGTTGTTGGCGTTGGTGTCGAGTGTTACTATC
>JBCBTQ010000581.1:0-506 GCA_039818605.1 Cyanobacteria bacterium J06639_14
ACCGATAATCGAGTTTATATGACCGGTCCAGCGGCGAAAGTATTTGCTGGTTTCATCGAGTAGGAAAATTCCGCATTCCGTAGGGCCTTGCCCTTCCCGCAGGGCATTCCGAATTCCGAAAGCAGGTAATCAGTTTTGAATTTTGAATTTTGAATTCCCTCCATTCTTCCACCCTTTCACCCTCAGACTCTGCCACCCTTCTACCCCACTCCCCTTCTAACAAAACCATGATTGATCTTCGTAGTGATACTGTGACTCAGCCAACTCCAGAAATGCGCCAGGCGATCGCGCATGCTGTTGTTGGTGATGACGTGTTAGGCGATGACCCTACTGTTAATGAGCTCGAAGCAACCGTTGCTGCTTTATTGGGCAAGGAAGCGGCTGTTTACATGCCTTCGGGGACGATGACTAATCAGGTGGCGTTGCGCACCCATACGGAACCGGGCGATGAGATTATCTTGGAAAGCCAGGCGCACATTTACTACTACGAAGCGGGAGCCCCAGCG
>JBCBTQ010000582.1:0-506 GCA_039818605.1 Cyanobacteria bacterium J06639_14
CCGAAAAATCCCTCGCTGAAAATCAACAACAACTGGCTAAACAACTGGCTAGTATCGAAGCCGCAGTCGATGGGATTGCGATTCTCGAGGCCGATTGTTTTCAGTATCTCAATCCGGCTCATGTAAGCATGTTTGGTTATGAAGATGCCTCGGACTTGATTGGACACTCCTGGCATAAACTCTATGATCCTGGAGAAGTAAAACGCTTTGAGCATGAGATCTTCCCCATTTTGCAGCGTGATCGAGCCTGGCAGGGTGAGACAGTCGCTACCCGCAAAGATGGTTCTACGTTTGCTCAGGGAATTTCTCTAACCCTTACAGATGAAAACCTTTTAATCTGTGTCTGTCAGGACATTAGCGATCGCAAAGCTGCTGAAGCCGAACTGTATGACCTTTCGACACGTTTGAGTTTGGCGGTTAAATCTGGCGGTATTGGCATTTGGGAATGGGATTTTATCCATGAACAGTTGACCTGGGATAACCGCATGCATGAACTTTATGGCATT
>JBCBTQ010000583.1:0-506 GCA_039818605.1 Cyanobacteria bacterium J06639_14
AGTTTTTCAGAGATTAGGAAGCGATCGCACACATCCCGTTGCCCTAGTTCAAACTCAATAACCGTCCCTGTCTCCGTCCACTGGTCTAAACATTGCTGCAGATCATGCTTGAGTCCCAATGCGCTCTGGTAGCGGTCCTCGGCGTTTTTAGCCATGAGTTTGAGGACGATATCGGAAAGCGGTCTTGGAATGGGAGTGGATGGGTGGATGGGTGGATGGGTGGATGAGTGGATGGGTGGATGGGTTGGCCTCTGTCTCCTATCTACTGATTCCTGACTCCTGTCTTCTGTCTTTTTATTTCCGACTTCCGACTTCCGACTTCCGACTTCCCACGGCGGTATCGGCACCTTGGCAATATGACTGTGGATCAGTTCCAAAGGGTCATCACCCTGGAATGGGAGTACTCCGGTCAATAATTCGTAGAGGGTGACGCCTAAGCTGTAAAAATCGGCCCGATAGTCAATGCCCCGGTTCATGCGTCCGGTTTGTTCGGGGGCAATGTAAGC
>JBCBTQ010000584.1:0-506 GCA_039818605.1 Cyanobacteria bacterium J06639_14
CGATGGTGATGACCGTCCCCCCCGACGCCGAGGCGCCGGCTTTTACCTGGCCCCCCCAAGCGACGATGGTTTGCTGCACCATCGCTAGCCCCAATCCGGTGCCGCGACCGGTGTCCTTGGTCGTGAAGAAGGGATCGAAGATAGCGAAGCCTACCGCATCGTCGGCGTCCTTGAAGCCGACCCCCTCGCCGGACTCATCTCCCACGAATCCCCCACCGGTCTCGCCCTCCTCAACGCCAAAGTCGGCGAAACCGTCACCGTCTCAACCCCCGGCGGCGACATCCACTACACCATCGAATCCATAGATTAAAATGCTATCGTAGAGACGCAAAATCTTGCGTCTCTACATTCACCCCCCGCACCAAACAATTCCATTAATCCCAAAAATTCCAGATCATTCATTCCTGCCGCTTGAAACCTCATGACGCACAGCGTAAAATGAGGCTGGGAAGTGACCTATGACAACAACCATCAAAAGATACCCCAACCGCAAGCTCTACAACACC
>JBCBTQ010000585.1:0-504 GCA_039818605.1 Cyanobacteria bacterium J06639_14
ATCTAGACAAAGATGCCGTTGCGGATCTCCAGCTCAAAGCCATCGACTTCGACGAGCTGCGCCGGGAAAACCTCGATAAAGATGCCGTCAATTTCGATGAGCTCCGTCGTGAGAATTTAGACAAGGACGCCGTTGTGGAGATTCAAGTAAAGGCCATTGACTTCGATCAACTGCGTCGCGAGAACCTCGACAAAGATGCCGTGTTCGAACTGTAATAAATCGACCGTCTTAGCTCTTGCCAGCTTCTCCTCTCACTTCGATTCACACTCACCACATACCTTTGCCCCCTTGATATCACCTGTTGAGGGGGCTTTATTCAAGCTTGGTGCCTGACTCCTTAGGAGCCCAATCATCTTGAGGTACCAGGGGCTCCAATCGCTGGCGGTTGGAGCCTTTTTGTCATGGTGGCCATACGGATGGGGCACACGCGACACCTGGGCTCAGGTCACAGCCTTCGGGTGATATCGGACAACGAATTGAGCCACGAAGAACACACTTTCGGAA
>JBCBTQ010000586.1:0-504 GCA_039818605.1 Cyanobacteria bacterium J06639_14
TTATACGGAGGTCAGTCCCGAGGTAAGAACGTGAGACCTGAAAACCTCGTGTTGGCAGTTCAAGTCCGTCTTGTGGTATCAGTGGCGATACTGGCGTAGGCGCGATCGCGCCTACCTCAAACATCGAACTTTGAGCCACGCGCTCAGCATCCTCCGTGGATCCAATAATGGTTAAGTGAGGATTGAGGTGATTGAGGAGCATACCGGCTCAGACAGTTAACTTTTCAAAGGTGTTTTTCGATATAGGAAGATCGGAAGAAGAAAAACCGTCACAGCCATTGATCAGAATCTTTAATACTACTGATAAGTATTGCTAAACTTTTCAAGCGATAGTCGAGAGGGCAACTTTAAGGCAAAATCTAGGCAAGGCTACAAAAGCCAGCACTCAAACCCCTCGACAGTCAAGAGCTTTGAGCCTTGAATGAGCAGGTCTGCAAAACCTCCATCCCCCAGTTCGAATCTGGGTGCCGCCTTTACTGATAAAGCTTCAAGTGCTTTCTGGGA
>JBCBTQ010000587.1:0-504 GCA_039818605.1 Cyanobacteria bacterium J06639_14
GGTAGCCATCACTTTGCAAGTGTTTCTGGATACGGTCACGATGACTTGGGTCGTGACACACTCGATCACGTCTTTGCGGATGTCATGCAGGCAGAAGCTGCTGCGGTTCGAGTGCAGTTTGTCTCAGGCACTCACGCGATCGCGTGTGCCCTCTTCGGCGTTTTACGACCGGGAGACGAACTACTTGCCGTAGCTGGCGCGCCCTATGACACGCTAGAAGAAGTGATTGGACTCAGAGGGAACGCTCAAGGCTCCTTGCAGGAGTTTGGCATTGCCTACAAGGAATTATCCCTCACTATGGACGGTAGTGTGGACTGGGATTCTATCGCAGCAGCCGTCAACGATCGCACTCGCATGGTCCTGATCCAGCGCTCGTGCGGGTACAGCTGGCGTCGTAGCCTGACGATTGAAGATATTGCAAAGATTGTTCGTGTCATTAAACAACGCAAGCCAGATGTTGTTTGCTTTGTCGATAACTGCTATGGCGAGTTTGTCGAAACCCAG
>JBCBTQ010000588.1:0-504 GCA_039818605.1 Cyanobacteria bacterium J06639_14
TGCAGACGGGGGGACGGGCGGCGGTGATTGTGCCGGATGGGGTGCTATTTGGCTCATCTAAGGCGCATAAAAAGCTGCGGAAGATGCTGGTGGAGGAGCAGAAGCTGGATGGGATTATTTCGATGCCGTCAGGGGTGTTTAAGCCCTATGCGGGGGTCTCGACGGCGATTGTGTTGTTTACGAAGACGAACTCTGGTGGGACGGAGCAGGTTTGGTTTTATGATATGCAGGCGGACGGGTTTAGCCTGGATGATAAGCGGACGGCGCAGCCGGATAAGAGTGATTTGCCGGATATTTTGCAGCGGTGGCAGAAGCGAGAGGCGGAGGCTGGGCGGGAGCGGACGGAGCAGAGCTTTTTGGTGCCGAAGGCGGAGATTGCGGAGAATGATTATGATCTGTCGATTAATCGGTATAAGGAAGTGGTGTATGAGGAGGTGGTGTATGATCCGCCAGATGTGATTTTGAGCCGGTTAGCTAAGTTGGAGGAGGAGCAGAAGCTGGATG
>JBCBTQ010000589.1:0-503 GCA_039818605.1 Cyanobacteria bacterium J06639_14
TACCTACGGTTCGTCGTCAGACGCGTGCAATCCGTTACGCTTTGCTAGGCGCTAACCAACCCGCTACCAATTGCGGTGACGATGGTCTTGCCATCGGGGCTAAAATTGGCGTTGTAGACCTAGTTTGTATGGCCTTTGTTCGCATCGGGTTGGGAAGGAAGAGTGGCAAGCAACTTGCCAGTGGTGTCCCATATCTTGGCGCTATTGTCCCGTGAAGCGGTAACGATGGTCTTGCCATCGGGGCTAAAATTGGCGTTTTCGACCGAGCTTGTATGACCTTTGTTCGTATCGGGTTGGGAAGGAAGAGTGGCAAGCAACTTGCCAGTGGTGTCCCATACCTTGGCGCTATTGTCCCGTGAAGCGGTAACGATGGTCTTGCCATCGGGGCTAAAATTGGCGTTGTAGACCCAGTTTGTATGGTCTCTGAGAGTGGCAAGCAACTTGCCAGTGGTGTCCCATACCTTGGCGCTATTGTCAAATGAAGCGGTAACGATGGTCTTGCC
>JBCBTQ010000590.1:0-501 GCA_039818605.1 Cyanobacteria bacterium J06639_14
TTTTTTTGGGCAGGTAGAAGCCCTTGGCAGGCTGGGCCACGTACTGTTCACGTCGGAGCTGGCGCAGGAGCTGTTGGAGTTGCGATCGGGCATCGCCGACGAATAAATCTACGGTGATGCCATCGATACCGGCAGCTCGACTGCCTTGCTGGACTCGTCCCCAGGCAACCTGGAGATGTTCAATGCACACGTTCATAGGGTGTACCTCCCTGGTTAGTTGCAGGCGTTTTTTGCCTATGAATCCAGGTTCGCAAGGCGGTATGTGAGTACGGATATGGGTTGTATGAGGGGAGGTATGAGTTGGTGTATGAATTCAAAATTCAAAATTCAAAATTCAAAATTTTGAACTCTCCAGTAAGTTAGTACAAGGGGTGCTATTGACTAAGTAGCCATAGGAGTCCGTTTTGGCAGGGCGATCGCTACAGCTATCCAAGGCGGGACAACAACGAGCCAGACAAGCTCTGGAATATCGGGGTCTCACGCAAAAAGCGATCGCCAATG
>JBCBTQ010000591.1:0-501 GCA_039818605.1 Cyanobacteria bacterium J06639_14
GACCCAATTGTGAAGATACATCTTGGTATTTGCATCATCCGCAGGGGCACTTCGCCTAGCATTTCATCAAAGCAGGGGTGCTGGGCAGGGCGTTTGTGGATGGTGAGTTGGGGGGACATAGGGGGTAGGAGCTAGGAGTCAGGAGCTAGGAGCTAGGAGCTAGGAGTCAGGAGCTAGGAGCTAGGAGGGGCAACAGGGCTAGGAGAGGTGAGCTAAGAGGGAGCGCACGTAGGCGTTGAGGAGTTTACCGACTTCATCGAGTTGTTGCTTGAGTTGGGTGCTGTCGCCGTAGCCGAGGTCATGGGCCAAAATCAAGTAGTACTGGCACTCCTCCAGCGAGCCTTGAGCAATGTTGAGGAATCGTCCTTTATCTGGTTTCGTTTTCCGTTGAAACCCTTCAGCAATGTTAGCTGGAATAGAGACTGCAGACCGCCTCAGTTGCGATGTCAAGCCATATTGCTCAATCGCAGGAAAGTCCTTGCTGTAGGAGTAGATATTCAA
>JBCBTQ010000592.1:0-501 GCA_039818605.1 Cyanobacteria bacterium J06639_14
GTCATAGTTTGAACTCCTAACTGCGTGAGGAATATCTCAACTATGGCGATCGCACCCTGCAATATTTTTGCAGTCTAGAAAGTTCCGTATTTACCGCTATTTCTAATAGTAGAACGTCTGTATCTTGATGTTTTTACTGAAGAATTTAGGAGTGAGGAGCTAGGAGTCAGGAGCTAGGAGTCAGGAGCTAGGAGCCAGAAGGAGTGGAGGGTAGAGGGTGGAGGGTGGAGGGTTAGACGTGAGTTTTGAATTTTTAAGAGTTTTGCTCTTCTCGCAGAGTATTTTGAATTTCGCGCTGCAGTTAATGAGGCTTTAAGATTGCTTGCAAAGGTTGCCCAGTGAATCACATGAGGGGGGTAATTCGACATCTTCATAAATGGCCTCCAGCGGACACTCAAATTGAATGCTAGTAAATTCAACAGCCAGTGATGTCGAATTTTCCTCTGGGAAATAGGGGGTTAGCTCCCACTTTTGCTGATCATTGAGTCGGTAAATTTCAAT
>JBCBTQ010000593.1:0-500 GCA_039818605.1 Cyanobacteria bacterium J06639_14
TTGGAGTTTTCCTGGGCTTTGCGGTGTTTGACCGGCTTCTGATGGCCTTTAGGCTTGCCGAAACCATCGCTTGATGTGGGTTTTGGTGACACCGCTGGTGAGCTTTTTTGAAGTCGTACTGAGCCGCTCCCAGCAAACGGCCCAAGACCTGATTGGCGAGTCCTACAGCGGTATCGTCACCTCTGACCGCTACAGTGGCTACAACTGGATTGCCCTGGAACAACGGCAAGTGTGTTGGGCGCATCTTAAGCGAGACCTCACAGCCATGGCAGAGCGCATTGGCGCATCTCACGAAATCGGAACGGCTTTGTTGCGTCGCCAACATCGACTGTTTCGCTGGTGGCATCGAGTCAGAGATGGCACCTTATCGCGTGAGCAGTTTATCGCTCACGTCTCCCATCTCCGGCAAGGGTTCAAAACGAACTTAGCAGAGGCCGCCGCTCTGCCGATTGACTCTGATGAGAAGTCCCCACTGGCTAAAACTGTGAGAACCTGCAGGC
>JBCBTQ010000594.1:0-500 GCA_039818605.1 Cyanobacteria bacterium J06639_14
CTAGCAATGGTCAGGGGGAGAACCGACCGGCAGCAACCCGGCCCCCAGGGTAACAGCATTGATAATCAATTGCTGACATTAAGAGGATTCAATTAGGCTGAGCCGTTGCTCAAGCTGAGGGGGCAAATAGCTGAACGGACAAGGATTTGAAATTCAATAGCCGGTAGCAGCAGGTTAAAAGTTATACATATTTTCTCGCAGACGACTGCTGCAGTTGATACGATTTGAGTCCTTTCACGATAGGATGATTAAGAATCATCTAAACTCCGACCGGAATACCGGGGTTTATGACATGCTTGGCTGAAATAGCCTCAGCGTAAGGCTTTACTCCAGGCACTTTAATCCAAGGAAACAATCAGGAAATTCGGTTATGGCTCTTCAACTAGGGGATCAGGTCCCAGACTTTACTCAAAAATCGTCCGCTGGAGATATCAACTTTTTCGAGTGGGTTGGCGACAGCTGGGTCGTGCTCTTCTCTCACCCGGCTGACTACACCCCCG